>NZ_LUFH02000123.1 GCF_001586785.1 Sphaerospermopsis aphanizomenoides BCCUSP55 | reverse complement strand
CCCCTACACCCCTACACCCCTATACCCTTACCCCCTTCTTAAGCTTGTTCCCAAAATTGACGAATTCTATCAGGCAACCAGGTAGCAACTTCTTGAATTCGTTCTGGTGATAATTCATCTTTAGTTGCCGAAAATACAGCTTTTATTACTTGTTCTGCATTGACATTAGGTGGCATTCCCCCTTCACTTTCTACTCTAAATAAAAAGCGTTCACTATCAATTCCTCTAAAAATACCTGTCGGTTGTAAAGGTGGACGCACTCGGCTTAAAAACGCGACAATTGGATTAGTGTCATGCCATAAATCAGCAATTTCTAGTTGCAGAGATTTATCTTTAGTTATTTCTGCTGGTTCGTGTAATTCAGCTTCCACTCTGTCAGCAGCTTCCGTTGTCATTAAATCGCGCATTACCCGGAAAACAACTTCTGTTAAATCCCGTGCATCAAAAATATCTGTTAAACCACTTTTAGCCATGACTTTTTCTAAAAAAGGCAAATCTTTATCAGCAATAGCTACGGCTGGTTTTTCTTCTGATACTGTTGGAGGATTCACTTCTAACTTTTCTAAGAGTTTCTTTCCCTTGTCAGTCATTTCCGCTTTTTTAAAAGTAATCAAATGCGGTAAAGGCCCATCCGGTGCGCCATAAGTATTGGCAACTCGCAAATCAAATTCCTGGGGATTAACGAAATCAGGAACATCTTCTTGAGTTGCATAGGCATTACCTGTAAACTCTGCGTTTATATAATGCTTTTGGTTTAAATAATCTAAATGTCCTAAAAAATCAGCTATAGTAATTTGATGTCCGGGAAAATCCCCTTGATGAAAGTGAACTTCATGCATTCCCTTTCCAGTTTCGTTGATCTTCTTGAGTAAAGTGTAAGTAACATCTTTTCTGATATTAATTGGCATTTTTCTTGAAAATTTTTATCTCTTATGTTGAACCATAGCTGTAGCCAGGATAATTAGGACATTATTAATCCTTGAAACGTAGATATAACAAGGCTTTTGCTCCGGACTCCTGCCCTATGCCTCCTGCCTTCTGCTATATATCTACACTAATAAGTAAATATATTTGTCTCCCTCTACCACAGGAAACAAATATCGAATATATTTAACTATGCTGGTTGTCAGTCGGATGAGAACAGACATATAGCTTATGCCAGCGTCAAACGTTGAAAATAGTTGATTTTAGCAAAATTATCTAGCCTAATGCACCCTGCTAAATAGGTCGGCTCAATGAAATTAAAGTATATAAAGTTTTGTAAAGTAAAAACGTAAAAAATTACTTTGCTTACGTATAAATCTAAGGTGATAAGGATATTAGACTATGGATTATACAGAACCGCCCCAGCAGCGTCCTGAAGACAGTGTGACTTTGACCCTCAAAAAGTCAAATAGAAACATATTTATTGCCAAGGTATTAATACTTTTAGGTTTGTCTGTGCTAGGTGGTTATTTTTTGGCACGAGAAAGTGCTAGAAAATATGAGTTAGGTCGTGAACTAACACGGGAAAAATATCTGGAAGAATTTGTTGAGTACAAAGGTGCTTTACTCAGTGCCAAACGGCAAGATAATCCTGTATTAGCAACTTTGGCAATGCTGATCGTGATATCTTTTCTCATTGGTTCTTATGAGTTAACTGCTTTAATCATTGGTTTTATGATTGGAAAATTTATTAGGTAATGATTTCTGTTTTGCGAGTGGTTTCAATTTAAGCCTGTACTTTAAGAGATAGGAGCAATATAGGAAACTCTTTTCTCTAAACTCATACAATAATTGGTAAAATCACAGTAAAAGTAGTACCTTTACCAACAACACTTTCAACTTGAATTTGTCCTTGATGATGTTCTACAATAGCTTGAGCGATCGCCAGTCCCAAACCTGAACCAGTTCTACTTTCCCGACTTTGATGGGTACGCGCTGGATCTACACGATAAAATCGATCAAACAAGCGTGGTAAAAACTCATCAGGAATACCAACTCCCGTATCACTGACCTTAATTTGTAAACAAGAAACACCATAACGCATTCCCGAAATTCGTATTAACTCTACCTGTACATTTCCCTGAGTTGGTGTATATTGCAAAGCATTACCAATTAAATTTGTACATAACCGCACCAGTTGATCCCAATTTCCCAGCAAAGTAAACCAATTTTCTTGTAATTCTGGGTCAATTTCCCCTGGAGGATCAACTAAATTCAGAGTTAAGGTAATTTCTTTTTCTTTAGCTACCAGTTGTTGTTCTTCCACAACTTCCATCAACAACCCATCCAGGGGACAAGGTGAAAAAACTTCTTGGCTAATTCCACTGTCTTGTCGTGCTAGAAATAATAAATCATTGACCAATCTACCCAAACGCTGGGTTAATCGTTCTACTAATTTTAATTGTTGGCGATAATTAGCAATACTACTAGTTTCTAAGTCTAAATCAGCTAGTGCTACTTGGACATTAGTTTGAATCAAAGCAATAGGACTTCTCAGTTCATGGGAAGCATCAGCGGTAAATTGCTTGAGACGTTGGTAAGATTCACCTACAGGTTCCATTGCTTTTCCAGACAGAAACCAACCACTCGCAGCTACCGAAAGCACCATTAACAAACTACCCAAACCCAAATCAAAAATTAACTGACGACTGGGTTTAGTAACTTCAAACCAAGGATGACTTACCCGCAGATATCCTAAAACCTGTCTCCCCATTTCTACCCGATGGGTAACTTGACGCAATAACAGTTCTGAGTCTCCCCATCCCCCCATACCCACCACACGCACAGTTTCACCAATACGATTACCATGAATAGGAATATTTAAAGGTTCAGAAAACGTTGACCAGCGTAATTCACCAGTGGGGCTAAACCATTCTAAGTCAATGTGGTCATCTTCTGCCGTATCAGCATTGTTGCGAAAACTCGCTTCTACATTTACACGGAGTTTATCTGGTCGGAAGTTAACAGGTTCAATTACCAGTGAACGTTCTACCACTTCCACTACATGATTTAATGTATCATCCACCCGTTCTACCAATGTACTGCGAACATATAAATAAACTCCAGTGGCAAATAGGAGTAGTAAGATAGCAGTAATAGCAGTGTACCAAAGGGCAAGACGACGACGAGTTGCTTGAAACATTAGATCAGGGAACAGGGAACAGGGAACAGGGAACAAGGAACAGGGAAAAAAGGCTGAAAGTCTTGTGGTATCTAAGTTTGATGTTAATTACTATTTTTGCCCAACTGACAATTGCTATATTTCCGTGTTGTTAATTATCTCTTAACCAAAACTCACTATATTACTTAAATTAATTAAGTTAAAGCATATTGCAGATAGATGAGGTACAAGATTTTCATCAAAAATCATCAAGTATTAAAGGGGTTTTAATTCTCACTTCTGACTCCTGCTTTAAATCTTCTCCAGTTTGCTGCATGACATCTACAAGCCTCTAAGTAATTATGCCAAAACCCAAAAAAACTAATCCTACCATTAATCTCAGTGATTCACAATACTATATCAACCGCGAATTAAGCTGGCTACAGTTCAATAGTAGAGTATTGCATGAGGCTTGTGATCAAAGAACTCCATTACTAGAACGCCTCAAATTTTTAGCTATTTTCAGTTCCAATTTAGATGAGTTCTTTATGGTGCGGGTTGCAGCCTTAAAGCAACAGGTCGAAGCAAAAGTCAACCTCTTAACTCCCGATGGTCGGACACCACAACAACAACTAGATGATATTCGCTCACACCTGAGTCCTTTGGTTATAAAACAAAATGAACAGTTTGAGCAAGTTCTACAACCTTTATTAGTTAATCAGGGAATTTACATTCTAGACTACATAGAACTGAATTCCAAACAACGCAGTTATCTGGATAACTATTTTAAAGAACAAATTTTTCCCGTTCTCACTCCTCTAGCTGTTGATCCTAGTCATCCTTTTCCTTATATTTCTAATCTCAGTTTGAATTTGGCTGTGGTGGTGAAAAACCCAGAAACAGAAGAAGAATTTTTTGCCAGAGTCAAAGTTCCTAGTGTTTTACCACGATTTCTACCTTTACCTTCAGAATTAGGAATTCAAAACAATGGTAAACCAGTTTACTGGACAGGTGTACCTTTAGAACAGGCGATCGCACACAATTTAGAACACCTGTTTCCAGGGATGAATATTCAAGAATGTCACCCTTTCCGCATTACTCGTGATGCAGACCTAGAATTAGAAGAAGACGAAGCAGATGATTTGTTATTAGCTATTGAACAAGAACTCCGCAAACGTCGCATGGGTGGGACTCCAGTTAGGTTAGAAATTAAATCCCAAACACCAGAAATATTACGTTGTCGCTTGTTGCAAGATTTGGAACTCACAGAAAATGATGTGTACCAAGTAGATGGTTTATTGGGACTGCGAGACTTGATGTATTTTATGGCTTTACCATTACCCGAACTCAAAGACCCACCACGTCAATCTGTTGTTCCTCATCGCTTACAACGTCTCAGAGAACCAAATATAGATCCAGATTCATTGGAACTAGAAGAAGGGAAAGATTTTTTCTCCATTATTAGAGAAAAAGATTTGCTAGTCCACCATCCCTATCAATCATTTTCCGGCACAGTAGAAAGATTTATTACTCATGCAGCATGGGACCCAAATGTATTAGCAATTAAAATGACTCTTTACCGGACTTCTGGTGATTCACCCATAGTTAATGCTTTAATTGCTGCGGCAGAAAATGGTAAACAAGTTTCTGTATTAGTGGAATTGAAAGCGCGGTTTGATGAAGAGAATAATATTTACTGGGCTAGACGTTTAGAAAAAGTTGGTGTTCATGTTGTTTATGGTTTAGTTGGTCTCAAAACCCATAGCAAAATTGTATTGGTGGTAAGGCGAGAAAAAGACCGGATGCGCCGTTATGTACATATCGGCACTGGCAATTATAATCCCAAAACTGCACGATTATATACAGATTTAGGCTTGTTAAGTTGTCGTGAAGAACTGGGTGCAGATTTAACAGATGTGTTTAACTTCTTGACAGGATATTCTCTGCAAAAATCCTATCGAGAAATCTTAGTTGCACCTGTGAATATGCGCGATCGCTTTCTCCAACTTATTCAGCGAGAAATTGAAAATGTCCAAAATGGCTTTTCTGGCCGCATCGTTGCCAAAATGAATGCCCTTGTCGATCCAGAAATTATCACTACTTTATATGCAGCTTCCCGTGCTGGTGTGCAGATTGATCTAATTATCCGGGGTATATGCTGCTTACGTCCTGGACTCAAAGACATCAGTGAAAATATTCGCGTCATCAGCATTATCGGTCGATTTTTAGAACACTCCCGCATTTTTTACTTCTACAACAATAGCCAAGAAGAAATTTATATTGGCAGTGCTGACTGGATGCGTCGCAATCTCGACCGTCGTGTGGAAGTAATTACTCCTATTAAAGACCAAGATATTGCTAAAGATTTACAAGAAATCCTCGGCATTATGTTGGCAGATAACCGTCAAGCTTGGGAATTGCAACCTGATGGCAGTTATATCCAAAGACGACCTTGTGATAATTGTCCAGAAGCCAATTCCCAAAAAATGCTCATGTCTATGGCATTACGCTCTACAAACATGAGTTAAAATCTCATAAGTTTAAAAAAGCTGAACATAGAACAACAGCCAAGGTGCTGAGGACATCAACAGATGATAAAACGTAGACACTAAAAGCCTTTTAACTGTATTAACTTCTGCTTTTTTGATAAAAACTTATTTTTTGGTCGATTTTTGGACAAAATCTTCATCATGACTTCATAATATAACGATCATTATTCACCCTTAGGATAGAGTCAAAACAGGCACATCTTCCCATACACTATAGACAATCTTAAATGTAATATTTTGTAGCCGGGAATGTTAATTTTGTCCTGTGAGTCTTCTTCCTTGCGCGTTCTATTAGTTGATGATCATGAGCTAACTCGCTTAAGCCTACAATTAGCTTTTTCTTGCCAAGAAAATATCCAAGTTGTAGGTTTAGCTAGTAATGGTCAAGAAGCTATAGAAATGGTCAAATTTTCCCAACCTGATGTCATTGTTCTAGATTTACAGATGCCAGTCATGGACGGTTGGTGTGCATCTGGTCATATCAAATCCATATCTCCAAATACTCAGATTTTGGCTTATTCTTCTATAGAGGACAAATATTTACAACAAACAAAAGCAATGCCTACCTTTGATGAAGTTTGCAAAAAAGATGCTTCTACAAATGAACTCATAGCCTTAGTTAGAAAATTAGGCCAACGTGCCGCCAAAAACTCCGCTTTAGGTTAAATCACACCATTTTGGATTTTGAATTGGGTTTGTGCGGCATGAGATTTATAGAAACACAAAAAATTTATAAATAAATAAATAGGATGAAAACCCCGGAATGCCTTCTTGAAATCTTCTTGGGATTTTAAGAAGGTGTGTCTTTAGACCGGGGAGTGTCAAAAAAGCAATAATCGTCGGTTTTACGTAATTTTACGATTCTACCGACGTAATTGTTATTTTATGCTTTTAACAGTTTAATTACTGTCCGCTTGTGGAATTATACGTTGTGACTCATCAATTAAATCATCTAATTCTTCCAAAGCTTGATTGACATCAACTCTCAAAGTTCCCAAGTTCGGTTGTTCCAACAAACTTAGCAGGTACTCACGTTTGCTTTGCACTGAGGCAATTCTTTCTTTGATGGTTTGCAGATCCATTTTGGTATTCCCAATCTTAAACTATCTTCAGCCTAAGACATTTACCATTTTTTTTGAACAGCAACTTCACAGCCTTTGCCGAAGCTCTATTCCTAACCAATGCCAAAGGTACACCAAATTTTTTTCCTTGTCAATCCATACACCTAAATGAATCAACTCATACTCATCCTTGCTTTCAATCTTCCGTCTGACTAGTAGTGATGGTGTGCGATGACGACGGTGGGCAGGTTCGACCGAAGAAAATACCCATTGCCATAACGCTTTTCTGCTCACTGCACTAACACCAGATACTTTGCTTTTGGAAATATCACCACTTTCACCCCGGCGATCGCACAGTTTCCGGCGCGATTTTCTTATAAGAAAAAAGGCTGAAAACCCTTGAGGCTTCGCCGTGAGCGTCAGCCGAACGGATAAGTTTTGGAGCGTGGCGTACTTGGAAGCAGTTCCTTTGCCAGCAACATCCAAAAATGAAAGACCAACAAAAATCAACCTTTCCTCAGTTATAGGTCGGCATCATGGCAACTTATAATCACATCTTACAAGCGATCGGCAGAACTCCATTAGTCAAACTCCACTCGGTAACAGAAAATATCTCCTCCACTATTTACACTAAAGTCGAATATCTCAACCCTGGTGGTAGTACCAAAGATAGAATAGCTTTAGCGATGGTGGAAGCAGCAGAAAAATCAGGATTATTACAACCAGGGGGAACAATTATCGAAGCTACTGCTGGTAACACAGGAGTTGGACTGGCACTTGTCGCAGCTGTGAAAAAATATCGTTGCATATTTGTCATGCCCGATAAAATGAGTCAGGATAAAATCAACCTACTGAAAGCTTACGGTGCAGAAGTTGTAGTCACACCCACATCCGTACCTCCCGACTCACCAGAAAGTTACAACGGTGTAGCAGAAAGACTAGCCAAAGAAATTCCTGGTGCGTACAGACCAAATCAATTTGAAAACCCCAATAACCCCCTTGCCCATTACTTAACTACAGGCCCAGAAATTTGGGCAGATAGTGAAGGGAAAATAGATGTTTTCGTTGCTGGGATGGGAACAGGAGGGACAATTTCAGGAGTAGCCAAATATCTCAAAGAACAAAATCTTCATATTATTATTGTTGGTGCAGATCCTGAAGGTTCAATTTTATCTGGAGATAGCCCCAAATCTTATAAAGTTGAAGGAATTGGTGAAGACTTTATTCCCAAAACATTTAATCGTCAACTAGTCGATGAAATGGTGCGTGTCAGTGATAAAGAATCCTTTAATATGGCACGACGTTTAGCAAGAGAAGAAGGTTTATTAGTAGGAGGTTCTTGTGGAACAGCAGTAGCAGCCGCCCTTCAATATGCAGCGAGATTAACCGAACCCAAAAATATTGTTGTCCTGCTACCAGATACAGGTAGAAACTACATCAACAAAATTTATTCTGATGCCTGGATGCAAGAAAATGGTTTTTGGGAAGGAACAAAAGCAAGAACTATCAAAGTTGGGGAAATTCTTTCACACAAAACAGACTTTCCTGATATTGTGGCAGTGAGTCCTCGTGACACCTTAAGCACAGCGACCAGCTTATTACAAAAACTCAACATTTCCCAATTACCTGTAATTGATAATCATCATGTCCTAGGAAGTTTAAATGAAGCATCATTAATGAAATGTTTACATGACGGGATTAACTTTTCTAATCAAGAAGTTTCCGCAGTCATGGGTAAACCATTGCCATTACTGGATGAAGAAGTTGATATTTCCGAAGCCTACAGAGTTCTATTATCAGGTACAACAGGAATTATCATTACACGCCATGATATCCCCATTGGCTTAATAACTAGAGCCGATTTAATTCGCTACTGGATAGGACAGAATAATTAGTAATTCGTAATTCGTAATTCGTAATTACCACTATAAAATTACCAATCTTCTTTTCTTCTTTTCTTCTTCCTTCGTGTCCTACCCTTCGGGAACACCTTCGGTGAACGCGCCTTCATGGTTCATTTAAAAATGATTATTTAAATACGAAGGTAGTAAAACCACAAATAATTAAGGCAAAAAAAATGGAATTTGAAACTAAAGCAATTCATGAAGGACAACAACCAGACCCACAAACAGGAGCAGTAATCACCCCAATTTACTTAACTTCCACCTATCAGCAAGAAGCAATTGGTCAGCATAAAGGATTTGAATATTCACGCACAGGCAACCCCACCCGTCAAGCCTTAGAAGAAGCATTAGCAGCTTTAGAAAATGGCAGATATGGTTTAGCATTTGCTTCTGGTTTAGCCGCTACCACAACCGTTTTAAGTCTTCTCAAAACAGGTGATCACATAGTTGCTGGCGATGATTTGTATGGAGGAACTTATCGACTATTAGAAAAAGTAATTAAAAATTGGGGTGTGACAACTACCTATGTCGATATTGATAATATCAATGATTTTGAAACTGCGATTCAACCCAATACTAAATTGATTTGGATTGAAACGCCAACAAATCCCTTACTGAAAATTATTGATATCCCTGCATTAGCAAAACTTGCCCATGAACACAATTTAATTTTAGTAGTTGATAATACCTTTGCTAGTCCCTATTTTCAACAGCCTTTAAATTTAGGTGTTGATATCGTTGTTCATAGTACAACTAAATATCTCAGTGGACATAGCGATATTATTGGTGGTGCAGTCATTACCTCTCACGAAGAAATATATCAGCAACTCAAATTTTATCAAAATGCTATTGGTGCAGTTCCTAGTCCTTTTGATAGCTGGTTAGTATTACGGGGAATTAAAACCTTAGCTGTGAGAATGCGCGAACATGAAAAAAACGCGATATTTCTAGCCCAATTTTTAGAACAACACCCCAAAGTTGAACGCATTTACTATCCAGGTTTACCCAGTCATGAACAATATCACCTAGCAAAATCACAAATGTCTGGCTTTGGAGGGATGATTAGTTTGGAATTAAAAGGTGGTTTTGCAGAAGTGGAAAAATTTGCTTCTCGACTGCGGTTATTTATTTTAGCTGAGAGTTTGGGAGGAGTTGAATCACTTCTTTGCTATCCTGCCAAAATGACTCATGGTTCACTACCAGAAACAGAAAGATTGAAACGGGGTATTAAGGACAATTTAGTCAGGTTGTCAGTAGGAATTGAACACTACCTAGATTTGCAAGCAGATTTAGAAAATTCTCTGTCTTAAAAATAAGTCATCAGATAGAGGAAAAAAGGCAGAAGTTAATTAGTAAAAGTTAAAAACTTCTGTCTTTATAAAATTTATCAATTTTCTTTGACAGCTTTTATCAGGGAATAATGATGTTAATGTTATGTGACAAATAGACATGAAGAGAGATATTTAAAATCAAAGCTTAATAGTTGGCTAAATCTCCCCTTTTAAACCGGGGTTTGCAGTCCTTATTTAGTCCGAATTTCTCAAAAACATCACCAATTTATGTGTGATTATCTCAAAAAAATCCCCTAATTATATAGGAATTCTTAGCTGATCAACTGAGGGTTGAATATCCCATTGACGCTTTAAAAATTTGGAATTAGTGTTGTAATTAGTCCAACCAAAGACTTTGTAAGGCATCAAAAAAAGGGGAGTATTTCCTATGATGATGATGATGGCTGAATCTATGACTAATGAAATGCAAATTTGTATGAATGCTTGCATGGATTGTCATAAAATCTGTATGGAAACCATGACTTACTGTATGAGCAAAGGCAGTAAGTACATGGATATGAGCATGATGGGCATAATGCGCGATTGTGCAGAAATGTGCATGATGTGTATGAACATGATGATGGGTGGTTCCGAGTTCATGGGACGCACTTGTATGTTGTGTGCGGAAATGTGCGATCGCTGTGCAATGGCCTGCGAACAAATGAGAGATGATAGCAAGATGATGGAATGTGCTGCTGCTTGTCGTAGATGTGCAGAAGCTTGCCGTTCCATGCAAATGATGCCCGCTTAATTATTTTTAACTCGCAGAAGTTGATCTGCAACCTAATGGATAAACGCTCAGGCTATACGTAGTTTGGGCGTTTGTAGTATTTTTTAAAATAAACCCTGTATCAGGGTGTAGGGTGTAGGGGAAAAATTAATTTAAAACTCTTGCCTTTTGCCACTGACAATTGATAACTGATAACTGTAATCATGTAGACTTTTGTGAAATACTAATTCTGCTGATCTACACCTAACGGCAGATGAAACAGCTAAAATCCCGTTCCCAAGATTTGCGAAGCTTATTTGAGAACAGTATTACTATAGAATATGTAGCCGAACCCCTGAAAGCCGTAGATGCTGAAGTTGATGTAACAGAAGTTTTACATTGGATGCAGTTACAAGATTTTGATGTGGTGGGGGTAGAAACAGAAGAAATAATTACTGGTTATGTACAACGTTCTACATTAATTAACAAAAAATCAGGTAAATGTGGCGACTATCAGCAGGTGTTTCATCCTCAAGAACTGATAGCCATTTCCACTCCACTAATGAAGTTATTACCAATTTTGCAACAAACACCACGATTGTTTGTTTTGGACTGTAATCAAGTTACTGGCATTATTACTTGTGGCGATTTGCAGAAAGCACCAGTCAGAATGTTACTGTTTGGCTTAGTAACTCTGCTGGAAATGAATTTGTTACGACTAGTAAGACTTTATTACCCCCAAAATTCTTGGCAACAAGTTCTCAAACCTGACAGGATAGAAGCGGCACAAAAGTTATGGCGTGAGAGTCAGGAAAGAAACGAAGCTACTGATTTATTAGATTATTTACAATTTTGCGATAAACGAGATTTGATATTACATCAAACAGAATTGATTTTGCAGTTGGGACTGAAATCAAAGCGAGCCGGTGAAAGGTTACTCAAATCTGCTGAACATCTCAGAAACCGTTTAGCACACGCCCAAAATCTAGTCACTGGTTCTTCTTGGACAGAGTTAATTTCTTTAGCAGCAGAGATGGAAAGGCTTTTAGTTAGGTGTGAGGAAATAGAGTAATTGGGTCATTAGTCAGTTGTTATTCTCCCCCAGATCCCCAGCCTTAGAGGTTGTTTTAAAAGTTTGAGATGGTTATTTTCAACACTTCTAGATCCCCCCTAACCCCCTTATTAAGGGGAACTAGATTCAAAGTCCCCCTTATTAAGGGGGATTTAGGGGGATCTGAAAATCTTTGATACACCATGAGAGACTTTTCAAACATCCTCTTAAAAACGATGGGATATTTTTTTACTGGAAAGTTCCTTATCCCTTGTGACCAAAAACACTGACAATAGAACCTGAACAAATTATTAATGACTAAATACCTTATAACTAGTAACTGATGACCAATGACTAATGACAGATGAAATTACTAATTAGCAACGATGACGGGATTTCTGCTGTGGGTATCCGCACCCTAGCCAACTGCTTGGCAGAAGCGGGTCACAATGTAAATGTAGTTTGTCCAGACAGAGAGCGATCGGCAACAGGACATGGATTAACCCTACATCAACCAATTCGTGCGGAAATGGTGGAATCACTGTTTCATCCTGCTGTTAATGCCTGGGCTTGCGACGGTACACCATCCGACTGTGTAAAATTGGCTTTGTGGGCTTTACTTGATTCACCACCTGATTTAGTTTTGTCTGGTATTAACCAAGGAGCAAATTTAGGTACAGAAATTCTTTACTCAGGCACTGTTTCCGCAGCAATGGAAGGTATAATTGAAGGCATACCTAGTATAGCTCTCAGTTTAACCAGTCATACTCACAAAGACTTTCAACCAGCTGCTAAATTTGCCAAACTCCTTGTTGACCACCTGATGGTGCAACCTTTACCAGACTTAATGTTACTTAATGTCAACATTCCCCCGATTTCCTGGGAGGAAATAGCGGGAGTAACTCTTACCCGTCAAGGAGTGCGTCGCTATGTTGATGTTTTTGACAAGCGAGTTGATCCCCGTGGAAAAACTTACTACTGGTTAACTGGAGAGGTTTTAGAGGATGTACAACCGCCATCAGGGTTAAATTTACCGTCAAACATCCCTATTGATGTGGAAGTTATCCGTGAAAACTTCATTAGTATTACTCCGTTGCAATACAATCTTACTTATGCCAATGGACTGCACCAACTGTCCACCTGGGAATTTAAATTTCCGTAAATTTTTTGGTATGAGGTTCAGAATATAGTGTCAATTAAATCAAGCGCAGTAAAATTTACCATATAAATTTAGGAGCTTTATCGGCATAAATGACTACACCTGAATCATGGTGTATTGAGAGTTTACTCCGTGTCCAGCACTTTGTGTTTCCTATCACAGAATCGCAAAAATAAGCTAACCCAAAGTTAAATGACAATAGCCAAAAACTAATGACTTTTGATTTTTAACTTTCTTGTAACGGTTATAGGGTATGATTTTTTACTAAAATACATAATATAACCAGAATGGTAAGACACCATAGACTAAAAAAAATAGGAAGCATTTCTTTGATTGATCGCCCGCTCAGTCCAGCAACTAACACCCATGTCTAGGATAGAGAATCAATTTACAGTCCAATTTTGGGGCGTTCGGGGTAGTATCCCCTGTCCAGGCTCAAACACCGTCCGTTATGGAGGGAACACCCCTTGCGTGGCTATGCAAGTAGGGGGGAAACGCTTAATTTTTGATTGTGGTACGGGAGTCCACGTTTTGGGTCAATCTTTATTGTCTCAAATGCCAGTAGAAGGTCATATATTTTTCACACACTCCCATTGGGATCATATGCAGGGGTTTCCTTTCTTTAGCCCAGCATTTATCAAAGGTAATCAATTTCATATTTACGGAGCGATCGCCCCCGATGGTTCAACCATAGAGCAACGTCTCAATGACCAGATGCTTCATCCCAACTTCCCTGTACCCTTGCAGATTATGCAAGCCAATTTAAATTTCCACAACATCAAAGCAGGGCAGCCAATCCATATTGATGACATTATCATAGAAACCGGGCATTTAAACCATCCAGGTGAAGCAGTGGGATATAGAGTGAACTGGCGTGGTAGTGCTGCTGTTTACATCACAGATACAGAGCATTTTGCCGACAAATTAGACGAAAATGTTGTCTGGCTTGCCCGTAATGCCGACATCTTGATTTACGATTCCACTTATACGGATGAGGAATACAATTCGCCAAAATCACCGAAAATTGGCTGGGGACATTCTACTTGGCAAGAAGCTGTAAAAATAGCACAAGCAGCCAATGTCAAAACCTTAGTGATTTATCACCATGATCCTAGCCATAACGATGATTTCTTGGACAATGTAGGCAAAGAAGCATTTGAGAAATTTCCTGGTGCGATCATGGCCAGAGAGGGATTAATTCTGCAAGTTCCCGTCTTAGATCCTGTATCAGAATCATTTCCTGTGAGCAAGTCAATTTGATCGTCCTGATACGAGAAACTGACAAGATAGAATCGGAGGTGTTTGCAGATTTTAGATTAAATTGGTGATCAGATAGCTAACAGCGCCATAACCTATCTTTTGGTTAGGTTGTTCACAACTGGTAGATCAGCTTTTTGGTTTCACCAGCAAAGCAGGAACGGATCTAGAAACCTCTTACACATCTGAGGGTGGAAAACCCCAGCAAAAATAGAGGTGACAGAGCCTGTTGCTGACGGCTAAAATAAACCTAAAATCCCAGAATCCACGTGCTAAATTTGTCTCAAAATGGGTGTTCCGTGTGGGTTGCTTCTTCAACTGAAGGAATACTAACACCAACTGCTGTTGCTCTTGGCAAATTCGATGGTGTTCATATTGGTCATCAAAGGGTAATTCAACCAATTTTGCCATTTACCAACGATCAAGAAAGATGGGGGGACAGGGAGAATTTAGCAGCCAAATCATCCCTTCAGACCGCGAATCTCACACCCCCAGCATCACAAACAAAGCGAATACATTCCACAGTTGTCACCTTTGATCCGCATCCACAGGAGTTTTTTACAGGACAACCCCGTGCGTTGCTGACACCACTTGATGAAAAAGTTGAACAATTGCGATCGCTTGGAGTAGAACAATTAGTATTATTACCCTTCGATAAAGAACTATCAGCCCTCTCACCCCAAGACTTTGTAGAAAAAATACTTGTCCAACAACTACAATGTCAACAAATCAGTGTTGGTGAAGATTTCTGTTTTGGCAAAAAGCGCATGGGTACAGCCAAAGATTTGCAAATACTCGCCGCCAAATACAATATACCCGTCACCATTGTTCCCATTCAAACTGATACAGGCGATTTGTCAACAACCAACAGTGACCGAAATACTACACTGACTGAGGACAATCGGATTAGCACTTCATTAATTCGTCAAAGCTTGGAAATAGGGGACATTGAAAAAGCAAACCGCTTACTAGGAAGACCTTATACCCTAACTGGTGTAGTCATACAAGGTCAAAAATTAGGTAGAACCATTGGTTTTCCCACCGCTAACCTGCAACTACCAAAAGATAAATTTTTACCCCGTCAAGGTGTTTATGCAGTCCGGGTGATCATCCACAGCCAAAACCCAGATGCTTCTCCCACTCAGAACTTAGGCGTAATGAATATCGGCACTCGTCCCACCGTTAATGGTACTACTTTTGCAGTAGAAGTACATCTGTTAGATTGGTATGAGGATTTATACAGTCAAAAATTAGTTGTCCAACTAGTAAAATTTTTACGTCCAGAACAAAAATTTGCTTCCCTAGAAGCCTTAAAAACCCAAATTCAACTTGACTGCACCATAGCCAGAGAAATTTTAAGTACATACTGAATTTGGATAATTACCTGGGAAGACTGTATATAAAAGAAGGTGACAGGTGACAGTGAAGAGGTGACAGGTGACAGGTGACAGTGAAGAGGTAATAGGGAGTAGGCCAGAAGTAATATTTTATTCTCCCCATCTTCCCATCTCCCCATCTCCCCATCTTCCCATCTTCCCATCTCCCCTGTTCCCATCTTCCCATCTCCCCTGTTCCCTTTTCCTTATGAGAGAAAAAATCGACGTTTTAACACAAAATTTGGCTCGTACCATCGTTGGTAAACATGAAGCTATCCGCTTAGTGGTGGTTGCTTTGCTTGGTGGTGGTCACGCTTTATTAGAAGATGTACCTGGAGTTGGTAAAACCCTGCTGGCTAAATCTTTAGCACGTTCTGTTGATGGTAAATTTCAACGGCTACAATGTACACCCGATTTACTACCCACAGACATTACCGGCACAAATATTTGGAATCCCAAAAGCGGCGAATTTTCTTTTATGCCTGGGCCAATATTTGCCAATGTTCTGTTAGCTGATGAAATTAACCGTGCTACTCCCCGCACCCAGTCAGCTTTGCTGGAAGTGATGGAAGAACGTCAAGTGACAGTAGATGGTGTCTCTCGCACAGTTCCTCAACCCTTTTTTGTGATTGCTACTCAAAACCCCATCGAGTACCAAGGGACTTTTCCTTTACCAGAAGCACAAATGGATCGATTTATGTTGTCTTTGAGTTTGGGTTATCCTTCAGAGTCAGATGAATTACAAATGTTGCAAAATCTAGATAATGGGATTCAATTAGCTGATTTGCAGCCTTGTATTACTTTGGATGAGGTGGCTGAATTACGTCAACTCTGCTCAAAGGTAAAAGTAGAAACTTCCTTACAACAATACATATTAGAATTGGTGCGGACAACCAGACAGGATGAGGAGATTACTCTGGGTGTTAGTCCCCGTGGTACGGTGGCATTACAAAAAGCGACCCAAGCATTAGCTTATATTTTAGGACGAGATTATGCTATTCCCGATGATGTGAAGTTTTTAGCACCTCATGTTCTTTGTCATCGTTTGATTCCTAGAGGGGGAAGGAATGCTAAAACTGTAGTTGATCGAATATTGCGATCAGTTGCTATTCCTTAAAGGTGACAGGTGACAGGTGACAGGTGACAGAGGTAAAAGTTTGTTTTTGTCTAGTCACATCTTGCGCCTGTTACAACTATCATAAATTTATTGGATAAAACGATATTTGATAATCATGCAGAAAATTATTAATAAAAATTTCGCTGCTATTGAATATGCAGAAATTGAAGTCAGAAAAATATTAGTTTTGATAGGTGAGCAAGCTAGTGGTAAAAGCACTATTGCTAAATTAATTTACTTTTTTAAATCACTAAGAGAGGATTTATT
>NZ_LUFH02000122.1 GCF_001586785.1 Sphaerospermopsis aphanizomenoides BCCUSP55 | reverse complement strand
GAAAATTAACAGTTGAAAATTATCAATTGTTAATTATCAATTATCAATTATCAATTATCAATTAATCATGCGCTCTGTTCAATCTAATCAATTTGACTACGTAAAAATCGGACTGGCATCACCGGAACGTATCCGTCAGTGGGGTGAGCGGACTTTGCCTAATGGTCAGGTGGTGGGTGAGGTGACAAAGCCAGAAACCATTAATTACCGCACCTTGAAGCCAGAGATGGATGGTTTGTTTTGTGAGCGCATCTTTGGCCCCGCTAAGGACTGGGAATGCCATTGTGGTAAATATAAACGGGTGCGCCATAGAGGCATTGTTTGTGAACGCTGTGGTGTGGAGGTGACAGAATCACGGGTGCGGCGGCACAGAATGGGCTTTATTAAGCTGGCTGCTCCTGTTGCCCACGTTTGGTATCTCAAGGGAATTCCTAGTTATATTGCCATTCTCTTGGATATGCCACTGCGAGATGTGGAACAAATTGTTTATTTCAACTCATACTGTGTTTTAGCTCCGGGCAATGCCGATACTCTGACCTACAAACAATTGTTGAGTGAAGACCAATGGCTAGAAATTGAAGATGCCATTTACAGCGAAGATTCCCAACTGGTGGGGGTAGAAGTAGGCATTGGGGCTGAGGCCCTGCTGCGGTTGCTGGCGGATATTAATTTGGAGCAAGAAGCGGAAAACCTCAGAGAAGAAATCAATAATGCCAAGGGACAAAAACGGGCAAAGTTAATTAAACGTCTGCGGGTGATTGATAACTTTATTGCCACTGGTTCTAAGCCAGAGTGGATGGTGATGGCGGTGATTCCGGTGATTCCGCCCGATTTGCGCCCAATGGTGCAGTTGGATGGGGGGAGATTTGCTACTAGTGATTTAAATGATTTATACCGCCGGGTGATTAACCGCAACAACCGTCTAGCCAGACTGCAAGAAATCCTCGCGCCGGAGATTATTGTCCGTAATGAAAAACGGATGTTGCAAGAAGCGGTGGATGCCTTGATTGACAATGGTCGTCGGGGTCGGACTGTGGTGGGAGCAAACAACCGCCCGCTCAAGTCTTTGTCTGACATTATTGAAGGGAAACAAGGACGCTTCCGGCAAAATTTGTTGGGTAAACGGGTGGACTATTCTGGACGCTCGGTAATTGTGGTGGGGCCAAAGCTGCAAATTCACCAGTGCGGGCTACCAAGGGAAATGGCCATTGAACTGTTCCAGCCCTTTGTGATTAATCGTCTGATTCGTTCGGGCATGGTGAACAACATCAAGGCAGCCAAAAAACTCATTTCTCGCAATGACCCCAGTGTGTGGGATGTGTTGGAAGATGTGATTGAGGGGCATCCGGTAATGTTAAACCGTGCGCCCACACTGCACCGTTTGGGAATTCAGGCTTTTGAACCGATTTTGGTAGAAGGGAGAGCAATACAGCTACATCCCCTAGTGTGTCCTGCTTTTAACGCTGACTTTGACGGCGACCAAATGGCGGTTCACGTACCTCTGTCCTTGGAAAGTCAGGCAGAAGCGAGATTGTTGATGTTAGCTTCCAACAATATTCTTTCCCCAGCAACGGGAAAACCCATCGTTACTCCTAGCCAAGATATGGTTTTAGGAGCTTATTACCTGACAGCAGAAAACCCCAATGCTACCAAGGGGGCTGGTGGTTACTTTTCCTCGCTGGATGATGTGATTATGGCCTATCAGCAAGACCAGGTTGACCTCCATTCCTATGTTTATGTGCGGTTTGATGGAGAGATGGAAACCAGTCAACCAGATACTGAGCCATTAGAAGTGATAGAAAATGAAGATGGTAGCCGGACTTTACTGTATAAGTTCCGCCGTGTCCGTCAAGATGCCGAAGGTAATTTGATTTCTCAGTATATCTACACCACCGCTGGTCGGGTGATTTATAACAAAGCGATTCAAGAAGCGTTAGCTAGTTAGGTGACAGGTGACAGGTGACAGTGAAGAAAGCAGGGGAGGCATGGGAAGCAGGGGAAGCAGGGGGAGAATATTAACTCTTGCCTCTTGCCTCTTGCCTCTTGCCTCTTGCCTCTTGCCTTCTGTTCCCTGTTCCCTGTTCCCTGTTCCCTATTCCTAATAACTAATGACCAAGGACTAATGACTAATGACTGAAAAAATGATTTTTCGTAACCTTGTCGTTAACAAGGGTCAACTGAGAAACTTAATCTCCTGGGCATTTACCCATTACGGCACAGCACGAACAGCAGTAATGGCAGACAAGCTCAAAGACTTGGGTTTTAGATATGCCACCAAAGCCGGAGTTTCCATCAGTGTGGATGATTTGATGGTGCCGCCTTCTAAGCGATCACTCCTGGAAGCAGCAGAAGCAGAAATTCGCAGCACCGAGGAAAGGTTTAAACGGGGAGAAATTACGGAAGTAGAACGTTTCCAAAAGGTAATTGATACCTGGAACGGTACTTCGGAAAGCTTGAAGGATGAGGTGGTGACACACTTCAAAAAAACCAATCCCCTCAACTCTGTGTATATGATGGCCTTTTCTGGCGCACGGGGTAACATTTCCCAAGTCCGACAGTTGGTGGGGATGCGGGGATTGATGGCAGATCCCCAAGGGGAAATTATTGACTTACCAATTAAAACCAACTTCCGAGAAGGATTAACAGTTACAGAATATATTATTTCCAGTTACGGCGCGAGAAAGGGTCTGGTAGATACGGCATTGCGGACTGCTGACTCTGGTTATCTCACCCGGCGGTTGGTGGATGTGTCCCAAGATGTAATTATTCGGGAATTTGACTGTGGCACCACCAGGGGTATTCCTTTGCGAGATATGACCGAAGGGGCAAAGGTATTAATTCCCCTAGCCACTAGATTAATGGGACGGGTAGTAGGACAAGATGTAGTGCATCCTGTGACTGGAGAAATTATTGCTGCTCGCAACACTCCCATTGATGATGACTTAGCTATAGTCATTGGTAAATCTGGGGTGAAGGAAGTAGTGGTGCGATCGCCCTTGACCTGTGAAGCGGCTCGTTCTGTGTGTCAGCACTGTTATGGTTGGAGTTTGGCTCATGCCAAAATGGTAGACCTGGGTGAAGCAGTGGGAATTATTGCCGCACAGAGTATTGGTGAACCTGGTACTCAGTTAACCATGCGGACTTTCCACACCGGGGGCGTGTTCACTGGGGAAGTTGCCCAACAGGTGCGAGCCAAAATTGACGGGGCGGTGAAAATTTCTCGCAAGTTGAAAACCCGTCCTTACCGTACCCGCCATGGAGAAGATGCCCTCTACGCCGAAACCAACGGGCTGTTAGAAATTGTTCCCAAGGCCAGTAAAGACGAGGAACAGGGAGAAAATGCTCCTGCCCAGGAAATTCAAGTCACCCAAGGTTCTACTCTGTATATTACTGAAGGACAAAGGGTGAAGGCGGGGCAGTTGTTGGCAGAGGTGGCTTTGGGTGGAAGAACCGCCAGGGCCAATACAGAAAAAGCCGTCAAAGATGTGGCCTCTGATTTAGCTGGGGAAGTGCAGTTTGCCGATGTGGTGGCAGAACAAAAAACTGACCGCCAAGGCAACACCACCACTACTGCTTCTAGAGGGGGTTTGATTTGGATTTTGTCTGGGGAAGTGTATAACTTGCCACCGGGTGCAGAACTGGTAGTGAATAACGGTGATGCGATCGCTACCAATGGAGTTTTGGCAGAAACCAAGTTAACTACAGTGCATGGTGGGGTAGTGCGTTTACCAGAAGCTATTCCCGGTAAAGCCACCAGAGAAATTGAAATTATCACTGCTTCTGTGGTCTTAGACCAAGCCACGGTGACAGTCCACAGTGGACAAGGGAAGAATAATTATTTAATTCATACAGGTGACAGGTTACAGGTGACAGGTGACAGTGGAGAAGAAAGTTCTTCCCTACACCCCACACCCCACACCCTACACCCTACTTCCCAGACTTTTAACCTCCGGGCTACACCGGGAACAAAGGTACAGAATGGTCAAGTGGTAGCGGAATTGATTGATGATCGTTATCGTACTACTACCGGCGGTTTCTTGAAGTTTGCTGGCATTGAAGTCCAGAAAAAAGGCAAGGCCAAGCTGGGTTATGAAGTAGTGACTGGGGGGACGCTGCTGTGGATACCGGAAGAAACCCACGAGGTGAATAAGGATATTTCCTTGTTGTTGGTGGAAGACGGGCAGTTTGTGGAAGCTGGTACAGAAGTGGTGAAAGACATTTTCTGTCAAACCAGTGGGGTGATTGAAGTTACCCAGAAAAACGACATCCTGCGGGAAGTGGTGATTAAACCAGGGGAACTGTTGATGGTGGATGACCCAGAGGCAGTGCTGGCTAAGGACAACACTTTCATTCACCCAGGGGAAGAGTTCCAAGGAACAGTGGCGACGGAACTGCGATATATCCAATATGTGGAATCACCAGAGGGCCCAGCATTATTAAGCCGTCCGGTAGTGGAATTTGAAGTCAAGAGTAACCCTGACTTGCCTTCTACCACTTCAGTTAGTCAACAAACAGGCCGTTCTATTCAGTTGCGGGCGGTGCAGCGTTTACCTTACAAAGATTCCGAACGGGTGAAATCTGTAGAAGGGGTGGAACTGCTGCGGACACAGTTGGTATTGGAAATTGAACAAGAAGGGGAACTAGACCACAACGCTTCTCCACTGGCGGCGGATATTGAATTGGTGCCAGATAGTGAAAACGCAGAGATTCAAAGATTGCAGCTGGTGATTTTGGAATCTTTGGTGGTCAGACGTGATATTGCCGCTGATGCGACCCAAGGCAGCACCCAAACCACTCTGGAAGTGGAAGATGGACTGACTATTGCCCCTGGTGCAGTGGTAGCGCGGACACAGATTTTGTGTAAGGAAGGGGGCATAGTCCGTGGTGTCCGTAAAGGTACAGAAGCAGTACGCCGTTGTTTGGTGCTGCGCGACAGCGATATGATCACCATGACTACTACTACTGCGCCAAAGGTGAAAAAAGGTGACTTGTTAGTAGAAGGTGCGGAAATTGCCCCTGGTGTGTTTGCAGCTGAATCTGGACAAGTAGTCGCAGTTAGGAGGCAGGAGGCAGGAGGCAGAAGACAGGAGGCAGAAGATAGTTCTGCACTGACAACTGATAACTGTTCACTGATAACTGTTAGAGTTGGCCGTCCCTATCGAGTCAGCCCTGGGGCGGTGTTGCAAATTGAAGATGGGGACTTGGTACAACGGGGTGATAACCTGGTGTTGTTGGTGTTTGAGCGGGCAAAGACTGGGGACATTATTCAAGGTTTGCCCCGGATTGAAGAATTGCTAGAAGCTCGTAAACCCAAGGAAGCTTGTATTTTGTGCCGTCGTCCTGGAGAAGTGAAGGTGGTGTACGGTGATGGTGATGAAGCATTAATATCACGAGAAGCTTATGCCATCAAAGTTGTGGAATCTAACGGTGTTGTCACTGATTATCCCCTTGGCCCTGGACAAAACCTGATGGTTCCCGATGGCGCTCATGTTTTGGCTGGTCAACCGCTGACTGATGGACCCTCTAACCCCCATGAGATTTTAGAAATTTTCTTTAGTCTCGGTTCTGATGATGGTGTGTATGCCTGTGCTAGTCATGCCTTGCAAAAAGTTCAAAGCTTTTTGGTGAATGAGGTGCAGATGGTGTATCAATCCCAAGGCATTGATATTGCTGACAAGCACATTGAGGTAATTGTTAGACAAATGACTAACAAAGTCCGCATTGACGATGGTGGAGATACGACCATGTTACCTGGTGAGTTGGTGGAACTGCGCCAAGTGGAACAGGTGAATGAGGCAATGTCCATTACAGGTGGTGCAAGGGCGCAATATACTCCTGTGCTGTTGGGGATTACTAAGGCATCTTTAAACACGGACAGTTTTATTTCTGCGGCATCTTTCCAAGAAACCACTAGGGTGTTAACTGAAGCAGCTATTGAAGGTAAGTCTGATTGGTTGCGTGGTCTGAAGGAAAACGTGATCATTGGGCGCTTGATTCCGGCTGGTACTGGTTACAACACTTATGATGAACCCAGCACTATTGAAGACTATGGAACCGATTTGGGTAGCGGGGTTTTGGATGAGGTTGATGACCCGTTAGATATGGTACTGGATGACCGTACTGCTAAACTCTATAGCTTAGATACTCCTAGCTTGGATGGCAGCTATGGTGGTAGACGAGGAGATAGGTCGATTTTGGATGATGATGATTTAATTGCTGATGAAGTCAGCGACCTTGTAGAAGAAGAGGACGACTACGAGGAGGATGATGATGATGATTACGATGATGAGGAATAAAGCTGATTATCCCAGGTAGTCTAGGAAAATCAAAGTTAATAGCATTACAGGCAAGAGATGAAAATCTTTTGCCTTTTTCTTTTGTTATATGACTTATAGTGATCCGATTTGATTTATGTTCGCGTAGCGTGGCGTATGCCATATCTTTCCTAGAGGCAGGGAACAGAAGGCAAGAGGCAAGAGTTAATATTCTCCCCCTGCCTCCCCTGCTTCCCCTGCTTCCCCTGCTTTCTTCACTGTTACCTGTCACCTACCATAGCTGCTGTAATCAAAAATTAGTAACCGTCACGCTGACTCCTGAATCAAGCCTGGGAACTTTTAAATACTCAATTGGTTCATAACTGTGAATATCTAAGTTATTCTCTGCTGCACATGGTTGAAAGAACGTCTCTGGATTGTTAATATACTCCAACGGGTTAATTTTTTTACATTCAGGATCTCTGATGCTTAAATTTGCATCTGTATTATTTGTTGTATCAATTACTGTATTCCACTTGTTAGTCAGTGTGGCAGCTTCCGTGATTAAATTAGCTGACTGATTGTGTTGTCCTTGGATAGCAGAAGTTGGTTTTGGGTTAGCATTGGCAGTGGAGATGGTAGTGGTGATTACACTTATCCCACATATCGCACCCATAACAATGGCTAAGGTTAAAAGAGACAATTTCATAATTAACTTGATAAAATTTAAGGCTGGTGAAAAAATGCCATTCAACTAGACACAAACGCTGAAATATACACAATCAGTTTAAACCAGATTGGGAGCATCCCCATGAAAGCAAAAATAACCGTAGCAATACTAAAAATTCTCTTAAATCCTCTTAACTTTGTGTCTTTTGCGTTCTTTGCGGTTGATTCATATCAAGCCTTGAAGCACTTGCCAGAGTTCAGAAAAATAAACTTATACCAATTCTGTATGAAGATGCGCTGAATTCAAATAAACGTTCGCGAAGCGTGGCGTTAGCCATACCGCAGAGGCACAGAGTACACAGAGAGAAAAGCTCAATCTAAAATTTGGCGCAGCCTCACAAAGAAATGGTATTACACATTTGGGATGCTCCCACCTGATTTAAAGCTCACTCTGTAAATAATAGTAGTGTTCGCAATTTTTATTTTTAAAAGTATGTTAAACTTCAAAATTCAAAATTCTTAATTTTGCTATTGTTTTTAGGTTTGGCTTTCATTAACAACTAATTACGCTGAAAAAAGCAAAATTTATTTACTTTTTGTTACTTTTAGTAAAGTTTAAATTTCCATTATGACCACTGAAACTAATGTTCCTTCTGTAGAGAGCCTAGAATATGTTGTTTATATTGATGATACTGGTGAATTGCCAGAACAATTCCAAGGTCAAATAGGAGTATATGCTATTTTCGATCAAGAAAAAATTCTCCGCTTTGTTGGTTATTCTCGTGATGTTTATCTTAGTCTCAAACAACATTTAGTACGTCAGCCAGAACAATGTTATTGGGTTAAAGTGCAAACTATTGAAAGACCTAATCGCACGCTGCTAGAAAATATTGAAAATGCTTGGATTGCTGAAAATGGTTCTCTTGATTTAAAAAATGTTGAAATTAAAGATAAATGGACTAATCCTATTAATACTCAGGCGCTTATGACATCTGAAGAAAAGACTAATTATCAAAATCCGTTAATTGATGATTTAGCAAAAATGAAACTGATTAAAAATGTAGCCCGACGAGTTGAAACTGAAATTTTAGCGGTATTAGCAGCAAGGGGATTAAAAACTCAAATTCGCTTTAATCCTAAATTAAAAGAAGAAGGTTTACTGGATTTGAAATAGCAAATAAAATGATTGGTGATTAGTCATTAGGTAAGCATTCAGCTATCAGTAATCAGCTATAGGACTCCTATTTGATTTTTGATAGCTTGCGTGGCGTACCCATACAAAACTCCGTATACCTAAATCCTCTCAAACTCTATTCCCTATTCCCTAAATGAACTACGAAATAGCGCGAAAACTACTCATCGACCAAACAACAAATGATGACAATTCAGATGCCTTGTTAAATCGTTTAAAACAAGGAAAACCCCCAGTACCAGGTCAAATTACCTCTGTTTTGTTAGCCTTGAAAGTTGTGTTTGAAGCTCTCAAAGATGCTACTAGCTTGGATAAAGAACTAGCCTTTGCCTTGTATAAATTAGGTATTAGAGCTTTGCAATTTTTTGCCACAGGACGCAAAGCAGGTATTGACTGGCCGCCTTTACTGCAAGAAGATTTGCAACGCATTTCCTTAGCAACTGAAAGTATATTTTGCGGCAAATGGCAAACCTTACAACTGAGAGGTAAGCTAAAGGATGAGGTATAGGTTGTATACTGTCACCTGTCACCTATTCCCTGTCACCTACTATACTAACGGGTTCTTAGTTCTGCCTCTAATTTATCCAGGTCAGATTTAAGAAAAACAGTGATTTGACCACTCAAAGCTTTACCTTCTCTGGGTTTAGCTATTTCTACCCAATAACCAAAGCGATCGCCTAATCGTAACTCTCCCTTTAATGCTTCCCGAATTGGTGTTTTTGCTAAACGTGCTTGATTAATTGCACTCTGATTAGGATATTCATAAACAGCTTGAGCGCGATTATAGTCTTGATAGATATCTAAACCATATATTACCCGCAAAGACTCCTGAAGACGTTCAATTGTCACACCATTCACACCATCATACATACTCAGGCGTTCTGTACGAATTGTACTGCGGTCTTTAGTAAATGTTACTTTACCTGGAGGCAATACCGAAGCTTGAAAAGTGAATCTTTGGGCGGCTGTATCACTTTTACTGACAAATAGTTTTTCCCCACTGCGAGGACGAAGGGTAGGATGGCCTTGAATCCAGGTCGTTACTTCCTCTGTGCTTTCTCCAGGTAAAGCTTGAACTGGATAATTCAGCAGTATTCCCACAGATAAGCAAGATATAATCGAACAAGAAGAAATTAAAAAATTACTCAAAGATTTTTTTAGCATTTTCCTATTCAGGAATAACATCGTGATTGAAAATAGTTTTCCATGAGTTTTCCATAGGATTAAACTTTATCTCAAGATTTAGCTTTTCGTCAGGTCTGTAAAGCTAAAATAATTACTGCTAAGACGGTAACATTGCCACCTTAATCACTTTGCGGGCTTTCATGTCAGCAAACACCTGTGCTAAATCTTGTAATGGTCGCTGTTCACTAATTAATAACTCAAAAGCAATCTTCCTACTAGCGATGAGTGACAATGCTGCACGTACATATTCCGGCGTATTATGAAATACTCCTTTTAAGGTCAATTCACTGTAATGTAGCTGTTCAGTATTCACGGTAATTTTTGTATCTTTGGGACAACCACCAAATAAATTGACAGTTGCACCAGGACGGGCGCAAGAAATTGCTGTTTCCCACACACTAGGAACACCAGTAGCCTCTATGACTACATCTGCACCCCAACCCTCAGTTAACTCCTTAACAACACTGGGAATATCAGCAATTAGATGATAATTAAAAACCTTTGCCGCACCCAATTTTTTACCAATTTCTAACCGTTGGTCATTACCTCCCCACAGCAACACCTCAGCTTTGGTTTCTGCCGCTAAAACTGCTACAAACATTAAGCCAATAGCCCCATCTCCTAGCACAACTACTCGGTCTTTAGCTTTGACATGAGAACGCCCCACTCCATGTAAAACACAGGCTAAAGGTTCAGTCATTGCTGCCAATTCCAAGGGTAACTCATCGGGAATCCGCAACATATTCTGCTGGACAATTGGTGCGGGAATTTTTAGATATTCGGCAAAAGTGCCATTATTCCATGTCAGATTTGGGCAAAGGGAATATTCTTGACGTTGACAAAAAAAACATTTCATGCAAGGTGCAGAATTATTAGCGACAATGCGATTTCCAACCTGCCAATTATCTACACCAGCACCAACAGCTACAACTGTTCCTGCCGCTTCATGACCAAACAATGTGGGGGGAGTCAACATCCTCGCATGGCCACCACGTCGCCACACCTTCAAGTCTGTACCGCAAGTAGTAGCTGCTGCCACCTTAATCACCACTTCCCCATCACTGGGAGTTGGGTCAGGGACTTGCTCTAGGCGTAAATCTTCTTTTCCGTAAAGTAAAGCTGCTAACAAAGCTTTTTACCTATGAATTAGCTTCCACAAGATTTTACCGAAAAATTTGAATCAGGATTTACAGGATTTGAAGATTTTCCCGATTTTTGCTAAAATAAGAAAGTTGCTGCTATTTTAACCCAAAGTCTGCCTAACTTTTTGGAGTCGTTTAAGTCCCTTGGGCGGAATACCTGTAAATCGAATCAAAAGATGATTTTCTTCCACAGCAGATTTTTTCATCACCTTGGCATAGATATCGGGTTCTTCTGTCAACATAGCTGTTTCTGTTAATAACTTTATCTTAATATTAGTTAATATTTCCAAATCATATTTACAGCGAAGTTGTGCGCCATTTTCCGACAGCCCAACTAATGCTCCTGGTAATAATTTGCCATCTGCGTGTTTACCATGCAAAACAATAAACTCAACAGGTAGTTCATCACTTAAAATTTCGATATTTTCATCAACTTTGGGTAAAAATAGATTATATTTTGCACCGATGCCGCCAATTTCGTAAATAGTGACAGGTTGTTTTATACCTTTGGGTTCTACCTGCGACTGACTATCAATTCTCAAATCAATATTGGCATCCAATAAAGTATATTCAGAAATTAAAATTTGTCCTCCTACAGAATATGATTCAATCCGAGCAGCTAAATTTACATGACTACCAATCACGGTATATTCAGCCCGTTTTTGAGAACCAATATTGCCAGCCACAACTTCACCTGTATTGATACCAATTCCCATTTCTAAAATGGGTAAATTCATTTCCTGATTTTTGGCATTTACCTGTGACATTGCTAACTGCATGGCTACAGCACAAGCGATCGCTCTTTGAGAATCATCTTCCCGATTAATAGGCGCACCAAACATTACTAAAATTCCATCACCCATAAAATCATTAATAGTCCCCTTATATTGATGAATTACATCTGTCATCAATTCCAGATAAAGATTGAGAATTTCTACTACTTTTTCGGGAGGATATTCTTCAGAAATAGCCGAAAAGCCTCTGACATCTGACACTAAAATAGTGACTTTTCTCCTTTCTCCACCCAATTTTAAACCAGAAGGTGTTTCTATTAAATTGGTGACAACTTCATCAGTGAGATAACGCCCAAAGGTCTTTTGCATATTGGCTGCACTCTGAAAAATATATTGGGTAATAATAATAGTTGATCCTGCTAAAGCTAATATGGGTGGGATCAGAGGAATCCACCAACCAGCTAAAAATGCTAGGAAGCAGCAGCTAATCAAAGCACTACCAGTTAGCATAAAACTAACAGTAATCAAAAACATATTATGGCGGTGCTGCCAAAACAATATAGAGCCAATCATAGCCCACAATAAAATCCATAGTCCTTCCTCAAATTCAGACAAAGATTGGATTTGCGGACGACCATCTATAGCTGAACTCAAAATTTGACTGGTTAAATTAGCATGAATTGTTACTCCTGCCATTAGTTCTGTATCAGCAAATACTTTACTACTGTAAGGGGTATAAAAAACGTCTCTTAAACTCTCCGCTGTTGAACCAATGATTACCACCTTTTTGAGCATTAAATCTGGTTCAATTCGGTTTTCTAGAACATCTGTGAGAGAAACTGTCACAAAATTATGTGTTGTTCCTCGATAATTTAATAGGAGTTGATAACTACCCGCAGTTTCTCTAACGTAGCCACCATCATTAGTTTTAAATCTAGGAAAAACACCCCGACCTAACTGTAAATATTCTGGGTTATGTTTTGCAGCTTCTTCAGTAATTCCTTCAGCTTTTAAATATAAAAGTGCTAACTTTAAGCTGAGGCTTTCTATATATTCATTTTTATTTAAATATAGATACAACATTCCTCTACGGATTTTACCATCGTCATCGAAAGGCAAGTCATTTCCTCCTACCTGCTGAAGTTTTTTTAAAATGGGTGATGGTTGGACTAAAGAACTATCTTTAGTTACTAATATTTTTTGAATGCCAATCAAATTAGGAGTAGATTGAAATAACTTCACCAGGTCTTCATGACCAGGATTCACAGGAAAATTACGATAAATGTCTAAGCCTATTGCTCTGGGTTTTTGCTGCTTAATTTTATTCAATAAATCAGTCAACACTACATCAGAAATAGGCCAACTTTTCTGATTATTGATATCATTTTCATTAATCTCAACTATAACTATACGATGGTCAATTCCTTCTTGTGGACGCAGTAGAAATAATTGATCCAAAGCTAATAATTCTATAAATTGAAGCAATCCAGTTAAACGAATTGCTATCACAACAAATGTAATATTGGGAACCGCAATTAAAACTCCTCGCCATTCCCATATTGCCTGTTTTAGTTTTTGCGGTAGAAAATTCATTGATTAATTTTTGGTTGTGCAGGAATTGAGTAATGACGCAGTAGCAATGTTGTTCAACTCCACTGATGCTAAAAATTCTTGCCAATTTTGCTGAACTGTTAAGTTATCAGGCTGAGTACAGCGTAATTTAACTAAATTAGCCAGTGCTTCATACCAAATTCCAGCTTGTGCGTAGAGAGTTGGCTTCTGAAGTAAATCGGCTTTTGCTAAAGAATCAGATAATTGCACATCTGCTGGAATGACTTTAACCAAACCTTCTACATAAGGATTGGTACTAGAATCTTCAGAATCACAAATCAGGGTAAGATACCAGCGATAAGAGGTATTGACTTTTAGTGGTGGTGAATTTTGAGGAAGAGTAAAGCTGATAATTCCTGATGTTTGAGGAAGAGTTAGGTTGGTTTTATAAATTATTTTCTTTTGAGCATCGATAATACTAAACTCAGCAGTTTGGAGTTGAGTTAGAGGTATATGCACAAAAAATGTAGGACGATCATTGAAAGTTAGCCCTGATTTATTCACAGGGAGTAAAGGAGTAATTTCTTGCTGGTTTTCCAGACAAGAAGATCCACGAGTTGCTGCACCAACAGTCGGTGGATTAGCTTTATCATCTACTCGGGGTTTAAATTTTTGACTGATTTGCCAAGTTTTGGGAGTTGGGTATGACTGAGCTAGTACGGATGATGTTTGGGAATATAAAGGTAAAGAAAATGCAAAAAAAGATATAGATATGGGAAGCCATTTCATGGTTGAATATACCCTTGTTGATTATTGTGATGACCGGGAATTTTAGATTTTAGATTTTAGATTTTAGATTAAAAAATTTTGTATAGGTCTGGAGTCCTTCAAGACCGAAAAATACTCGCTGCGCTGCGTACGCTTCGCTAACGTAAATCCCAAATCCAAAATCGTAAATCGTAAATCCAAAATCGAGTGACTGCATATTCCATTAGGAATATGAATGAAATAATTAAATATTATTTAATCAATGGACAATTGATAATTGGTTAATTTGGTTGACAACCTCTATTTTTTAAGATCAAGAGCAAGAAAAACCTTTCCTGCCTTTCAATCCTCTATTCTTGAGGGAGAGGGTAATTTTCCATTATCAATTGTTGAAACAAGGCATTCTTCATAATTTCCGAATTACCTTGAATACCTTGATGACTTTTTATTTAGAGGTGAAAGCTTTAGAGACGAAATCTGTGTCAGCATTGTTTCTGATCCAAAACTCAAATTTAGCACTCAGCAATCAAATTGCCATTACCTAAAGCTATGACTGCATTTTGTCCACCAAAACCAAAGCTAAAACACAGCATACGCTCCACTTTCCTTTCTATTGCTGTTGTGACGAAATTTAAAGCAAATTCTGGCTGTTGTAATCCCACACAAGGAGGCAATTTATTATACTTTAAACCCATGAGCGCAAAAGCTACACCTAAAGCTCCCGATGCTCCCAGTGTATGACCTGTACTACCTTTAGTTGAACTAATTGCGACACTGGGGGGAAATAAATACTGAATTATCTGACTTTCGATGCGATCATTGAGAATAGTAGCTGTACCATGAGCGTGAATGTAGTCGATATCTGCTGGTGTGAGGTCACTACGTTGTAAACATTGCTTGATAGCAGCGATCGCACTTTTTCCTTCTGGTTCTGGCTGATTTGCATGAAAAGCATCTGCTGTCAAGCCAAAACCCAGAATTTCCCCATAAATATTTTCTGGCTTGACTTGACGCTGTTTTGCCAATTCCGCAGATTCGAGAATCAAAACAGCACCACCTTCTCCCAATACCAAACCTTCCCGGTGTAAATCAAAAGGATAAGCGCCTGTTTTTGCTAAAGCCCCCATTTGCTGAAATCCACAGATGGTAAGGGGGGTAATAGGTGCTTCCACTGCACCAGCGATCGCTCGTTGACATTGCCCAGTTTGAATTAACATAGCAGCGTGAGCAATTGCCCAAATTCCCGTAGAACAAGCCGCCATTGGTGCTAAAACTGTACCTAAAGCACCGATTTGTCTGGCTACAGCGATCGCATTCATCTGCGGTAAAGTATCTAACCAATTTTCTAAATTTAATTCTAAATTTAATAATTCTGAATTGATATCACTACCATAAATTTGCCGTGCCAATTTCTCCCAAGACCCTTGATAACCGCGACTAGAACCAATTACCACAGCACAGTCAGGCAAGGGTGCCAATAATTCAGCATCTTTTACCGCAGAATTAACAACCATCTCAGTCAAGGTACTCAAATCCGATGGGTTTTCACCAATCAGACCTAAAGGAATTTTTAAAAGTTCTGGAAATGGTTGATGTAATTCAATTCCTGTTTTACCTGCTAGTAAATTTTGCCAGCTATTTTCTAAGCTGTTACCTAAAGCAGAAACTAAACCTATACCAGTGACAACAACCTGCACCTAATTCGTAATTCGTAATTTGTAATTCGTAATTTGTAATTTGTAATTTTTTCAGTGGTCAATTATTTTTGCAACTGACCACTGACCACTGACTATTGACCAGATTTCAAGTTTTCTGCACCCTGGGTAACTGTAGCGGATTCAATGCGATCGCCTTGCTGAATTTTGTTAACTACATCAAAGCCCTCTGTCACATAACCAAACACAGCATAGTTACCATCTAGAAATCCCAGATCTGCTAAAGCGAAATAAAACTGAGAAGAAGCAGAATCAGGCGATTGCGATCGCGCCATTGCTACTGCCCCTAGTTTATGCTTTAACACAGGTGCTTGATTTACACGAGCCATCTCCAAAGTTTTACTGTAGATTGGTTCTTTTGCACCTTCAGGTTTAATTTCTAAAGGAATACGGCGTTCAGTACCGATTTTTGGGTCTATATAACCACCTGTTCCCAACCTAGCTGCTGGAAATTTGGGATCTTTACTTTGGGGATCACCACCTTGAACCACAAACGGTTGAGGGGAGCGCACAACCCGATGAAATGCTAAACCGTTGTAAACACCCTTTTGTACTAAATCAACGAAGTTGCCAGCAGTAATGGGAGCATCACTTCCATCGACTTCGATGGTAATTGGTGAGCCGTTCACTGTCATCACTACAGTAGCCTTACCTTCGAGCCGTGGTAAATTTTTCATTCCAGGAATACTCTCACTACTAGTTTCTGATACTGTTGTTGCTTCAGCAGTTGACTTGGAGCTTGCCTCAGTTGTTTTTGAGGTAGCTGTAGAGGTTGGAGATGTATTAGAAGCTACTTTTTCTGTGGAACATCCTCCCAACATCAAACCACCAATCATCAACAGAACAACTAAAAATTGTGGAAATTTTAACCGCATTGCCAGTTACTGACTCAACCAGAGTATGTTAACAATTTTGGATTTTGGATCAGGAATTGGGGATTGGTGACTAGGGATTGGGTAGTAATTCATAATTTACAAATTACAATTTACGACATACCCTGTTTTCAATCCAAAATCCAAAATCCAAAATCCAAAATCCAAAATTTATAATCCTTCCAAGGGTACACCCAAAAATCTAGCTAACTGAGCGCCTTGAGTTTCTAAATCAGCCAAAGATAACGGTTGTCCTACCCTTGTCAAAGGAATATCTCGCCGTCCCTTAACCTTGAGGTAGAGTGCGCGTTGGGGATTGAGTCCCTCCTTAATAGAGATACGCACAGATTGTATATCTTGAATGCGACTTTCAATCTCAATTTGGCGGTTTTTCCCAGGAAAACCCCATCGGAATACTTTGAATTTACCAGTTTCCTGATTAAATTCGTTGTAGCCACCGCCTACATCCCATAAAATCACTAACCACAGGTATAAGGCTAAGAGGATACCAGCCAATCCATATAAACTCATTACCAACCCTTGCGGTACAAATACCAGTTGAGTCGGATCGGTGACAATAAGTAAATTGATTTTGAGATAGCTGGAGATGCCAGCCAACAAAAAGCCAGATGCTCCCAAACTAACAATCGTTGCCCACCAGTAGTTGCTAAACCGACGAGAACCGAGGACATTTTGATGCAAGAGGCCATCGCCTGTATTAATCTTTGTTGATGTCGTCATAGAACTACCTTGGCCTGTGAGATATTCTCCTTCAAAGTCTGCCACTTCAGCCGTCTGAATTGCAAGTTATGGCATTTTAGATTTTAGATTTTGGATTTTGGATTGAAAGGAGTAGGTGAGATGCTTAAATAGGGCTGACACTACGCTGTACTATTAGCAGTCAGACGGAAACATTTCCCCTTTGCTTCCCCACACCCC
>NZ_LUFH02000121.1 GCF_001586785.1 Sphaerospermopsis aphanizomenoides BCCUSP55 | reverse complement strand
CCCCATCTTCCCCCACCCTTAACCCCGACTTGCAGGAAGTGATGCTGGGGTATTCTGACAGCAACAAAGATTCTGGTTTCTTAAGTAGTAACTGGGAAATTCACAAAGCCCAAAAATCACTCCAGAAAATTGCCGAAGAATATGGCTTACACCTGCGAATTTTCCACGGACGTGGTGGTTCTGTGGGAAGAGGTGGTGGCCCTGCTTATGAGGCGATTTTGGCTCAACCTGGTAACAGTATTAATGGACGCATCAAAATTACTGAACAAGGTGAAGTTTTAGCTTCCAAATATTCCTTGCTGGACTTGGCTTTGTATCATGTAGAAACCATTACCACTGCTGTAGTACAAGCGAGTTTATTGCGGACAGGGTTTGATGATATTGAACCTTGGAATGAAATTATGGAAGAGTTGTCAGTGCGATCGCGCCAACATTATCGCGCTCTCATTTACGAACAACCCGATTTTATCGACTTCTTCCACCAAGTCACCCCCATTGAAGAAATTAGCCAGCTGCAAATTAGCTCCCGTCCAGCAAGACGACCATCTGGTAAAAAAGATTTAAGCAGTTTACGAGCCATTCCTTGGGTATTTAGCTGGACACAAACCCGGTTTTTGTTACCTTCCTGGTATGGCGTAGGTACAGCTTTACAAGAGTTCTTGAATGAACAACCAGAAGAACACTTGAAGTTGCTGCGCTATTTTTATGTGAAATGGCCTTTCTTCAAAATGGTAATTTCCAAAGCCGAAATGACCTTGGCGAAAGTAGACATTGAAATGGCGCGTCATTACGTCCAGGAATTGTCTAACCCAGAAGACAAACCCCGGTTTGATAAAGTGTTTGAACAAATAGCCAGTGAATTTTATCTGACTAGGGATTTAGTGTTAAATATTACTGGACACCAAAAACTGTTAGACGGTGATCCTATCTTGCAGCGTTCAGTTCAATTGCGTAATGGCACAATTGTACCTTTAGGTTTTATCCAAGTGTCTTTACTCAAGCGTCTACGTCAGTATAAAACCAGTACAACACCAGGGGTAATTCACTCCCGTTATAGCAAAGGCGAATTACTGCGAGGAGCATTGTTAACTATTAACGGTATTGCCGCAGGAATGAGAAATACAGGTTGATGGGTAATTCGTAATTCGTAATTTGTAATTCGTAATTACGGATTCCCATTCACCTAATCCATGATTACCATGACTAAGAAACCCATTCTAATTTGTAGCTTAGTGGCATTGTCTTCTGGATTTTTTGGTGGTTTGATGGGTGTACAAATCACCTCAATGCTTCACAGTCAGAAATGCCAAAATCAAGCTTGGGGCTTCCAACAGATGTGTAATGCTTGGGTGACACCAGGAGCGATATGGCAAGGTGGTGTAGCCGGAGTTTGGACAGGTACAATATTAGGCGCGTTTGTTGGTGGATCAATTACACGCAAATCCAATCACTGGTGATTGGTTAAATAATGGACAATTGACAATTATTTCTACCTGGAAGATAGAGGCGTGAAAAATCGTAATTTTTCCTTTTTTCTCCTTCAAAGGGACGTTTTAAACATTGAATAAAACAATTGTCAATTGTCAATTATCAATTATCAATTGATCATACTCCTCAGCTATCAGTTGGTGTAGTCGATGACTGTAAATTACTCAAGGATTCCCAGGTGTTTGTGCTGGTATCAAAACAGCGCCAAGTTCCTTTACGTTCGTCTTTATAGCAAAATAAACTGCGATCACGATCATCAAAATTATCAGTTAAAAAGTACACCATTCCTCGAAACGGATAAGTTTTTCGACTAAGACGCTTTGCTACGGCTTGATTTGGACATTCAACGATAAAAACAGATTCTCCATTGATTTTAGCGAGGGAGAAAATACACATCCGCAAAATTGCTCTCAGCCAACTTTCAGAATTCTCGAAGTAATCGTCGATAATTTTGTTAGTTAGAGCTTGTTCGAGGCTGCGGTCTTTGTTACGAGGAGTGTGGGGATCAGACATAGCATCACCTAAAATTGCTATACCGCTGGTTCGAGAGTAATCCAAAATCTTAAAAAGTGGCAAGTCTGAAGAGAAGACAGGTGGCGAATGATTGGGGATAAAGGGTATAGGGGTGTAAGGGTGTAGGGGTGTAGGGGAAAAACTAATTTCTTACTTCTCCCTTCTGCCTTCTGCCTTCTGCCTTCCGCCTGGTAATATATACCTATAAACTTGAGAATTTATCGCCATGACTACCGAAACTAATGTGAACAATCAAACTACCACGGGTGCTGATGCTATTGATGTAGCGATCGCACAGGGGATAGATTTTGATGGTTCTCCTATTCCCTTAGCTAAATTAGACCTCTATAACCAAGTCATGGCATTAGAAGCAGGTAGACAACGTAGTGGTGTATCTAATACCATGCGTTCTCGCATTGTTCGTATTGGTGCCAAGCATATCCCCCAAGCCGAATTAGACCAAAAGCTGATAGAAGCTGGTTTTGCACCGTTAAAAGAAAAAGAAATTGCCTTTTTCTATGGTGGTAAGTAATAATTTTGGATTTTGGATTTTGGATTTTGGATTTTGGAATCTTTGACTTTTGACTTGTGAACTCTGCCTAAAAGCGAGAGGATTGAGAAATCAGAACTTTTTTGTTTTTTCCTCTTTGAAAGGGGAAGTTTTCAAACTGGAATAAAACAATTGTCAATTATCAATTGTCAATTATCAATTACCAATCTTTGGTAAGCGTTATCTATAATGCGTTTGCCTCGGAGAAAGCCGATATTAGCGCCGGGGCAGATGTATTGTAGGGTTTCTGGTGTAAAGCGATCGCGCAGAGCTTGAACACTTTTAATTTGTCGTGGCCAATGAAAAGTTTTTGGTGTTCGTAATGGTACTGGTTCACCTTGGAGGTTGGGGAGTAAATGTCTTCCAGAAAAGAGAACTCCCCCAAATTCACGATAGTATAGACATGAAGAACCAGGAGAATGACCTGGTGTCCAGATCACTTGTGTGGTGGCATCAAGAGTGAATTCTTGAGCAAAGGTAGTGACATTTAAACCAGGTAATAAATAAGCTTCTTGCTCTTGAATCAAAATTTCACAATCAAGGGCTTGCTGAACTTCTGCTACTTGACCAATAGCACCGCGATGAGTAATGAACAACCAACGGACACCTGTTTGCTGAAGGTTATTCTGTGGTATGCATTCCCAGAAGTCCTGATTTATTTGTTCTAGGGCTGGGCAGTCGATGAGAATATTACCTTCATTTCTTACAATAAGATAAGAAGTCCCTCCTAATGTGTCTCGATTTGGTGGAAAGGCAAAAATTTTGTTGATGGTAAAGCCAGTAGATGCTGATCCAGCTTCCCTAGCAGTGGCAAGGATTTCTTCTCCTGGAACTTGACCAGAAAGTATAGTCTGTGGGGGCTTAATTGTATAACTTGGTTGTGGAGATGCGGGACACATAAATTAAAGGATTTCAAAATCAAGAATTATCACGTCATGGTAAATCTGGTTAAAAGGATTACCGTGACTAGAAAAAAATTCTTGGGGGGAAGGCGTTTTCAAGGTCAAGAATAACCCATATCTATCAGAAAAAAGGAGTTAAGAAGTAAAAAAAATAATTCAATAAGAAGAAATTTTGCTACTTCTTTGTTCCCAATTCCTAGATCATTAACTCTTGTGAACGTAGCTGATTCAATTTGTCTCAGTCTCTTTGAAGGAGATAGAGAGGCAGTCCTGAACTATTTTCTTTGTCAAAATTAGTGAACTTAACATGGTATTTTGGTTTATCCTCTTCATGGGGCTTACTTATCTCATAGTTCAGCGTAGTGTTGCTCATATCACCAAGACACCAGTTTGGTTGTTGTGGTTGGTATTAATGACACCAGCATTCATCATGATTGGTTGGACGTTGGTCTATGGTGCAAAACAACCACCCCCACCCGCACTGATTATTTGGCCTCTATTTATCTGTCTGCTGTTATACTGGTTGTTGTTTCAGTCTGGTCGTCCAGTACCAAAAGATACCCAGACTCAACCTCAAGCTACAGGATCTCAATTGGCTAACCATCCTCACGCAGAATCATCTCCTGTTCGTCCCATTGAGCCAACAGAAGAAACAAATCTGCGAAATTGTTTCCCTTGGTCAGTATATTACATTCAAAATATTGAATATCGACCCCAAGCAGTAATTTGTCGGGGTCAGTTGCGAACTGCTGCGACACAAGCGTACCAACAAATTAAAACCAATATTGAAGGGCAATTTGGCGATCGCTTCTTGGTTATCTTCCAGGAAGGAATGGATGGTAAACCTTTCTTTGTCCTTGTTCCCAATACTCAAGCAAGTAAACAAAATACAAACCGCAAATTAGAAAATTTAACTCAAGCAGGAACAGCACTTCTTCTATTATTGCTAACTTTAATTACCACTACTTTAATGGGTTCGCAAATTGCTGGAGTGGAATTAACGAGAATCAAATCTGACTTTACTCTCATTTTCAATGGTTTACCCTACGCTTTAGGATTAATTACTATTTTGGGTATCCATGAACTTGGTCACTATTTTACAGCAAGATTCCATAAAATTCGCTCCACTTTACCCTATTTTATCCCTGTACCTTTTTTCTTGGGAACTTTTGGTGCATTTATACAAATGCGAAGCCCAATTCCTAACCGTAAAGCTTTATTTGATGTGAGTATTGCCGGGCCACTTGCTGGTTTTATCGCTACTTTACCTCTACTTATCTGGGGACTAGCTCATTCGGAAATAGTGCCTGTGAGCGACAAAACTGGACTATTAAATCCTAATGCTCTCAATCCTAGATATTCAATTTTATTAGCATTAATTTCCAAGTTAGCCTTGGGCAGCGAATTAACAGCAAAATCTGCTCTTGATTTGCATCCAGTAGCAATAGCTGGGTTTTTGGGACTGATTGTAACCGCATTGAATTTGATGCCAGTAGGACAACTAGATGGTGGTCATATTGTCCATGCTATGTTTGGACAACGCACCGCAGTTGTTATTGGTCAAATTTCCCGGTTGTTGTTACTCATCCTGTCTTTTGTCCGTCAGGAATTTTTGCTGTGGGCAATTTTGTTGTTATTTATTCCTTTAATTGATGAACCTGCACTAAATGATGTAACAGAACTAGACAATAAACGTGATGTTTTAGGTCTATTAGCAATAGCGTTATTATTGTTAATTGTACTGCCACTGCCAGAAGCGATCGCTCGTGTGTTGCAGATTTAAAGAATTAAAACTGTATTACTCCTGATTTATAACTTCTTTTCTCATTACAGGAGAAATTTTATGTCTACAAATCACAATCTTCCTTTAGAACATGAGATTTTAGACTTACACAATACAGATTGTTGCATTGTCGGTGGTGGGCCTGCGGGTGTTGTACTTTCCTTACTTTTAGCACGTCAAGGAATTTCAGTTTATCTATTAGAAGCACACCAAGATTTTGACCGGGATTTTCGTGGTGATACCATTCACCCTGCGGTAATGCAAATTATGGAAGAGTTGGGTTTAAGTAATAGCTTGTTGCAATTACCCCACAACAAAATACACCAACTTCAAATAAAAACACCCCAAGCAACTATCACCTTAGCAGATTTTAGTCACCTGAAAACGCACTACCCCTATATCATGATGCTTCCCCAGGTGCGGTTTTTAGAATTTATCACCCAAGAAGCCCAAAAATATTCTCATTTCCATTTAATTATGGGTGCAAATGTCCAGGAATTAATTACAGAAAATGGTGTAATTCAAGGTGTACGTTATCGTGGACAAGGTGGTTGGCATGAAATCCGAGCTACACTGACAGTAGGTGCAGATGGTCGTCATTCCAAACTCAGACAACTAGGTAATTTTGAATCTGTTGAAACTTCTCCACCGATGGATGTTCTCTGGTTTCGCTTACCTCGTCAACCAGAAGAATTTGCAGGGGGAATGGGGCGTTTTGGTGCTGGTCACATTTTAGTCATGCTAGACCGTGGTGAGGAGTGGCAAATTGGTTATGTTATACCCAAGGGTGGTTATCAAAAACTGCGTGCTGCTGGTTTAGGGGAATTAAAGAAATCAATTATTGATACAGTACCAGAATTAAGCGAGCGTATTGAATTTTTACAAGATTGGTCACAAATAGCTTTTCTCTGTGTTGAGTCTAGCTTGGTTAAGCGTTGGTATCGTCCTGGACTGTTACTCATCGGTGATGCAGCCCATATCATGTCCCCAGTAGGAGGAGTTGGTATCAATTATGCCATTCAAGATGCTGTTGTTACCGCAAATATTGTCAGTCAACCACTCAAGCAACATTGTCTAGAAATCAACCATTTAGCAAAAGTCCAGCAGCATCGAGAGTTACCCACACGCATCATTCAAGCATTTCAAACCTTGATCCAAAAGCGGATATTTGTCCCCATTCTGACGGAAAATAAAACCTTTCAGCCGCCTTTATTGCTACGTTTACCTATTTTACGCGACCTACCCGCCCGATTAATTGCTTTGGGTATTTTTCCTGTTCATGTCCAGATTTAATGTTTTGTATGGTAAAATTGTACTACTCAATGCAGAATTAAATGCTCGTTTTGGTCAGGCGCAGTTCTTGAACAGCTATTGAATAGTTGTTCAACGTTCTCGCTTGACTTTTGTTATAGCATTTAAAAACAGGTTATCGGGTAATTTTCTGCCTTCTGTTGTCGATGATCCAATTTCTGTAATGAACATAAATCTGTTAACTTAGATTGAGTAATTGCAGTGTATTCAAGGTAAATGAATTACTAAAAAACAGTGTGACAAAATCATGACCCACAGGTGGCGCTATCCGCCTCTTAGCAAATGGAAAAGACAGTTTTTACACCCCTACATCTTAGTTTCTTGAAAGGAATAAATATATGAACAGTTGTATTTTAATGGCAGAGATTTATGATGCACCCCAGTTGCGTCATACACCAGACGGGTTGGAAGTGACAGAAATGATAGTTCATGTTCCTGGAGTGCGGCCAGATGATCCTTCACATCCTTTAAAAGTGGTGGGTTGGGGTAATTTGGCCAAAGAAATTCATCAAACCTATCAACCAGGCGATCGCGTGATCATTGAAGGACGTTTAGGAATGAACACTTTTGACCGTCCAGAAGGTTTTAAAGAAAAACGTGCAGAATTAACTGTGCAGAAGATTCATTCTATCGGTAGGGCTATGAACACAACAGCACCAGCCGCTACCCCAGCGCCAGCAGCACAGCGTCCCCTGGAGACATATCAACCAGCCTATTCAGCGCCGACCCCAGCTACACCAACTCCAGCTACAAATTTTACAGGTACAGTATCCCAGCCAACAACCCCCCAACCCACCTACCAACCTGCACCTGCAAACTTTGAGCATCAGTCCTATCAACCTGTCACAGAATCAGAACCAGATCCAGATGACATCCCATTTTGAGGCAAAAGGCAAGAGGCAAAAGGCAAAAGGCAAGAGGCAGGAGTCAGGAGGCAGGAGGCAGAAAAAAGAAGAAAGAAGAAAGAAAGAAGAAAGAATTAATCTTTACCCTGCTCCCTATCACCTGTCACCTGTCACCTGTCACCTATTCCCCGCTTACTTCACCCCATTCTCGAATAGCGGGAAAGACTGATGAGTAATCATCTTCTGGATAGGACATATTCATTGCTGACTTCAAGATGTGTCTTACACCCTCAATACTGCTGAGATTCAAACCAAGGGATTTAGCTTCAGAGATAAATAAATCTATTTCTTTGATCAATTGTTTGGTGGGTAAGTTGGCATTAGTATAATTACCATCCAACATCCGTTTCAGGTTTTGATCAAAGGTAGGCGCGTAAAGTTGACTATCGCGCAGGATTCGCATAAACAAGTCTATATCAATGCCTTGCATTTGGACAAAAGCCAAACTGAGTGCAAAGCTAGTAGTGAGGGAGGCAATGAGTTGACCCAGTGCTAATGCCAGTGCGGAAGCAGATCCTACTGGTCCAATGTGTAGAGGTTCGGGTCCAAAATGTTCTAGTAGCTTGAGGTGACGTTGATATTGTTCTAATTCGGCACCTACCATGACAATTAATTTGCCAGTTTCTGCTTCTGGGATGCTACCGAGTACGGGAGCTTCTATATATTCGCCACCAGCGGCCACAACTGCATCTCTGATTTCTTGGCTTTCTGGAGGCGTGATTGTCCCCATTTGGATGACACTGCGTCCTGATAAAGTGTGCCAAGAAGTATCTGTCAGCAAGACATGATAAATAGCTGCGGCGTTAGATAGCATCAGAACTATACAATCAGCAGAACGAATTGCTTGACGGGGTTTTGTAGCAATTTCCGCTCCTGCTGCTTGTAGTGGTGCTAGTTTTTCTGGGGTGCGGTTGTAGGCAATTAGCTCTACATTTGCAGCTAATAACCTTTGAGCCATCGGTAGTCCCATCAATCCAGTTCCCAGAAATGCCACCTTCATGTTTTATGTTCCTTTGTCATTGGTTATTAGTCATTGGGAATAGGGAATAGGGAATAGGGAATTTTTGTAATTTTCCCTCCCAATCTCCAATTCCCGATCCCCATAAATCAGCCACCTGCGGCAAAAGTAGCCATAATTACAACTGAAAGTAAGAGACCGGGACTAAGTAGAGTTACTAAGACAATGAGGTCATGAGCAGTCATAGTTATTACTTCCTTAAGGTTATTAACTTCAAAGCAATCACTGCTATCCTAGTCGAAGAAAGACTAATACAGGATTCTTAAATAGAGTTTTAACCTTTGACTTTCACCTCTAGCTTGGTATGGTTAATCCTGTGAGCGATCGCAAAGCCTCTTCTTTACTCAATCCTGTGCTTTGAACTAGAACTCCAAAGTTCCCCAGTCCTGTAGGTTCAATTAGTTGGTGTAAGGCTTCCCGGCGGTTTAGCAGCTGTGAGATGGGTTGTTCTTGATAGGAAAGGGCAGCTATTCTTTCACCTAAACCCAATGCCATCAAAAATAAACCTTGTTGTGTAAAACCCACTGAATTAAAACGGCACCTTTTCCCCCAAGCTTGCAAAGCTGTAAAGTCAACGTGGGCAGTGATATCTTGTCGCCCAATATTGATATAAGGATGATCATGGTAATGATGATGGTAGTAGCACTGTAGGGTTCCTTGCGATCGCCTGGGGTGATAATAACGGCTGGCAGGGTAGCCATAATCAATAGTTAACACATACCCTCGTTGCAAGCAGTCTGCCACTATACTCAACCAGTCGAGAGCCGCTAAATTAATTTCACTGCGATAGCCATCTTCATACACATTGGGATTTAACTCAATTCCCACCAAATCAAAATATGCTGCTAACTGCGGTGTGGATAATTCCCCCACTACCTCTATAAATGAAAAATCAGAAGCGGTATTTTCCCCATTTTCCTGGGTAGTTACATAAATTTCCCGCAGTTCCCCTGCTTCTAGAATAAACTGATGCACTGGAAATGCATCCACTAATTCATTAGAAAAAAAGCAGCCAACGATGGAGTTAGGTGTAATCTCTGGCAAATTGCACCAACGCACAGAGAAATCTTGTAACTGTTGCTGTTGTTCTGCTCTTAAACTGGGGGATTTCTCCACAATAATGTATTCCAACGCCGTGAAAAAATCCGGGTGGTGTAGTTGGAGGTAATTGAGGATATGAGATGCTAGAGTACCTTGACCTGCTCCCATTTCTACCAGATGGAAAGGGCTTGGTTGACCTAATATCTCCCACATCTGGAAAAATTGTCCAGCCAGTAATTCGCCAAAATCACTACCTAGGCTAGAAGAAGTAAAAAAATCACCACCACGAAACCCAATTTTGACTGCATCAGTGGAATAGTAGCCATGTTCTGGGTGATATAGGGCCATGTCCATGTATTCTGCGAAGGTAATTCGCCTTTGGGGGCTGGTATGAATGCGTTGGGCTATAGCTTTACAGAGTCGTAGGTTGGAGTCCATAAACTTTGTGCTGGGAGAGAGAAGTATGGGAATTAGGGAAAACTATTTAGCTCTTAAAACCTATATGACTTACATCACTGATACCATTGCAAATTCACTAGGTTATAGTGTACAATCTGATAACTAAGTAAGTCAAAATGTGTATAAAAACCATCGGTTATACAACCGGACTGCGTACAAAGTTTTGGGCGTACGGTATAAATACCCGTTACCAAAACGGGATCATCCCAATGAAAGCCAAAATAAACGCAGCCATACTAAAAACTCTCTTAAACCCTTTTAACTTTGTGTCCTACCCTGCGGGAAGCCGCTCCGCGTCTATGCGTTCTTTGCGGTTGATTCATATCAAGCCTGGGAGCAATTGCCTTTCTTTCCAAAAAATAAACTTACACATTGGGATGATCCCTACAAAAACGGACTCCTGCCTTCGTTAAACTATTCTGTATGCTTTTATCTATACATAGAAATATGTTATTTACCTCTTCGATATTTAGTTTCTTATTTCTGCCCATTACACTACTAGTTTTTGCAGGATGTAGTAGACTGAAATGGCATACAATTGCAAAAGCTTGGTTAATTTTTGCATCATTTGTATTTTATGGGTATTGGAACGTAGCATATTTAAGCCTGATTATTCCTTCCATGCTGTTTAACTATGGAATAGGGGTGTTAATCGGTAAACAATATGAAAACCAAGATCATTTAGAACAGTCTTGGAAACCGAAAATATTAATGCTTTTAGGTATTGCTGTGAACTTGGTACTATTGGCATATTTTAAATATGCAAATTTTATTTTAGATAATATAAATACATTATTCGGGATAAATTTTAATGTAGGTAATATAATACTGCCGTTAGGTATATCATTTTTTACTTTTCAGAAAATTGCATATTTAGTTGATTCATATCGTGGCAATACCAAAAACTATAATTTATTAGATTATTCATTGTTTGTAATTTTCTTTCCTCAATTAATTGCTGGGCCTATTGTTCATCATGGCGATATAGTTCCTCAATTTGCTGCAAAAAAGGATAATAAAATTAATTGGGAGAATATTTCTATAGGCGTAACAATTTTTGCATTAGGATTATTCAAAAAAGTCATTTTTGCAGATACTATATCTGCTTATTCAACACCTATGTTTAATGCTGCTGAAGCTGGAACTATACTTTCATTCTATGAGGCTTGGGCAGGATTATTAGCTTATACATTGCAATTATATTTTGACTTCTCAGGATATTCAGATATGGCAATTGGTCTTGCCAGAATGTTTGGTATTATCTTACCTGTTAACTTTAATTCTCCCTATCAAGCGGATAGTATTATTGAATTTTGGAGACGTTGGCATATTACTTTATCTAACTTTTTGAGAGATTATCTATATATTCCTCTCGGTGGAAATCGCAAGGGAAATTTCAGGAGATATCTCAACCTCATGATTACAATGTTACTGGGAGGTCTATGGCATGGTGCAAATTGGACGTTTGTAATTTGGGGAGGTTTACATGGGTTGTATCTAGTGATTAACAACATCTACATTTTGATGAAAAAATCATTTTTGACAAGTGAAAATCACAAGGATAATTTAGTTTCTAAAGTATTTAATCGGGGGATAACTTTTTTAGCTGTAATCATTGCCTGGATATTTTTCCGCGCTGAGTCAATAGATGGGGCTATAAATATTTTTAAATCAATGTTAGGGATTAATGGTATTGCTGTTAACTTTTCATTGCCTTATATATCTCCTAATAATTTAATAGACATTTATGGACTTATCTGTTTATTAGTCTTACTAATAATTGTTTTCTTCATTCCTAATACTCAGCAAATTATGTCCAATTATACTCCAGTTTTAAACATGGACAAAACCACTAAAAAAATTGCTTCTATTCTGTTATGGAAACCTAATTTATTTTGGGCGATTAATTTAGGATTAATCTTGTTTATATCTTTATCAAAAGTCTTGGAAGCTAATAAATCTGAATTTTTATATTTTCAATTTTAATCATATATAACTCTATCAATAAATATGTTTACCTCGGCATAAACTTATGTATCAAACAAAATTTAAATCCTACATTCTGATTTTATTTTCTAGTTTATTAGTAGGTTTATCACTCCACGTAGTATCTGGATTTTAGTTAATTGGTAAAAATGTTGTTGATGCAGAAAATTGGTTGGCAATTGCACAAAAGCATAAAAAGAACAAGGCTCTATCAATTTCTGGGGAGAAAATACTGATAGTGAGTGGCAGTAACGGGCTTTTTGGTATTAGCGCCGAAAAAATTTCTCAAACAACTAAAATACCTACTGTCAATTTAGCAATGCACGCAGGACTTGGAGTTGAATATATTCTCAATGATGCCAAAAAAGTGCTGAAAAAAGGTGATATTGTTTTATTACCTTTGGAATACAATCTGTATATTTCTGAAAAAGATATAACCAGAATGTATCTTAAGCATATTATATCCAATGATACTGAATATTTCTGGAATAATCTTAATCATTGGCAAAAGATTCAACATTTACTGCAATTATCCAATTCCGATATCTTAAATAGTTTTTTAAGTAAACAAAGTAGGGAAGAAATTTGGGCTGGGTTAAAAACTAGAGCATCACAGGGAAAGTGTTATTCAGGATTCCTTTTGAATAATGCTGGAGACGAATTATGTAATATTAATGCCAAACCTTTAAAACAATTAAGTAATAAGTTTATTTTACCGACCAATAATAACTATGAAATTGATAAAACAGGAAGTATTAGAGATTTTATTAATTGGTGTCAGCAAAAACAAGTTAAGTTATTACCTCTCTATCCTGTGACGGTAGAAGATGATAAATTCTACCAACCAGAATATAAATTGTTTTTTCAGAAAATTAAAAATTTTTATCAAAAGAATGGGGTTTCTATGTTGGGAGATCCATATCAAGCTACCCTACCCCATAAATTGATGTTTAATACTGGGTATCATCCTAATGATCAAGGCAGAGAAATTAGAACTCAACAAGTGATATCACTAATTCAACCTTATATTTAAAAGTTTATCATCATACTCAGACTACTGTACTATTACTCCAGGATTTCAGCTAACTGTCAATGATATAAGGATTTGTTGCCAGAGTTCTTGCAGCAGTTTGCATCAGTTCAATATCTGATGAAGACCAATTACGAGGTGCTTGACAGTGATGCGCTGCTAACAAACCCCATAAACCTCTAGGGATCAAAATTGGTACTACCAGGTTAGCGCGAACTTGCATACTGCGAAGAAAATCTCGGTGACAAGTTTCGAGAGGTTCTATTTCAATATCAGCGATCGCTCTGACCCTTCCAGCTAAATATAAAGCCGCATAATTTTCGTTAAAACAATCATCTTCACCAGTTGAACCCAAAATAGATAATTCCTGAGAACTCAAGGATTCAAATGTTACCTGACCATGCCATTGCTCATAAAAGTAATACAAAACTAGGCGGTCAACTTGAAGTGATTCTCTAAGTTGACTCATCGTTTGTCGGACTAATTTATCCCGTTGTATTTTGTTAATCAGACGAGTGAGCAGTCTTCGCAGACCCTCTTCTCTATGCTGATGTGGGAGATGGTCAAATTCTGAATGAGAATGAATTTGCACAGGTCTAAAATAATGACTGAGTAATTCTATTTGGTTTATTATAGTCACTTAATCAACAGCTTTTGGGAAAAAATTTTGATTTTATCTGAGATGGCAATTAAGTCAGCCTATAGCTTCTTGTTAATCCCAAATATGCGATACCTTAATTTCTTTATAGATAATTTAAAAAAGTGATATTTATGTAAATTTTAACTAAAAATTTATATTTTGGATAGCAATGTTTTTTGTTGTGAATGAAATTAAATATTATTTTAATAATTTACATTATTTTTAACTTAATTTAACATTTTCAACTAATGAGGAGCTAAGTGGAGTTGGGGAAAGGAGGGAGCATTTTCGTTTCCTCTTTCACCCTTTACCTTTTCCCAACTTTGGCAAAAGCTACGTTCGCAATCTTGGCCGTTGATTATCTATCAACAGAACCCATGATTACGTCAATACTGCCCAAAATCACCACAATATCTGCTACCTTCATACCCCGTAGCAAATGAGGCAGAATTTGCAGGTTATTGAAATCTGCTGGGCGAATTTTCCACCGCCAGGGGAAAACGTTATTATCACCAACCAAATAAATGCCCAGTTCACCTTTACCGCTTTCTACACGGGCGTAGATTTCTCCGGTAGGAATCTTAAAGGTGGGAGCAACTTTCTTAGCAACGAACTGGTAATCAAAAGCATCCCATTCTGATTTCTTACCAGCCATTAACCGCTTGGCTTCCAGGTTTTCGTAGGGACCACCAGGTAAACCTTTAATGGCTTGTTTAATGATTTTCACGGATTCCCGCATTTCCCGCATTCGCACCATATAACGCGCGAGACAATCACCGGCTGTTTCCCACTGAACTTCCCAGTCGAAGTCGTCATAACATTCATAGTGGTCAACTTTGCGTAAATCCCATTTTACGCCAGAACCACGTAACATAGGGCCAGAAAGTCCCCAGTTAATTGCTTCTTCGCGGGTAATAGTGCCAATACCTTCGATACGTCGCCGGAAGATGGGGTTATTGGTCACTAAGCGTTCATATTCGTCTACTTTGGGAATGAAGTATTCACAAAATTCTAAACACTTATCTACCCAACCATAGGGTAAGTCGGCTGCTACACCACCAACCCGGAAGTAGTTGTTATTTACCATCCGATAACCTGTGGCAGCTTCCCACAGATCATAAATCATTTCCCGTTCCCGGAATTGATAGAAGAAGGGTGTTTGTGCGCCTACGTCAGCTAGGAAGGGTCCAAACCAGAGCAAGTGGTTAGCGATGCGGTTCAGTTCCAGCATAATCACGCGGATGTAGCTGGCGCGTTTGGGAACTTGGATACCTGCTAGTTTTTCTGGTGCGTTGACTGTAACTGCTTCGTTGAACATTCCCGCTGCATAGTCCCAACGGCTGACGTAGGGGACATACATAATAGTTGAGCGGTTTTCGGCAATTTTCTCCATTCCTCGGTGCAGATAGCCAATGACTGGTTCACAGTCAACGACATCCTCGCCATCCAATGTCATAATTAGCCGCAGAACCCCGTGCATTGAAGGGTGGTGAGGACCCATATTTAGCACCATTGGTTCAGTGCGGGTTTCTATTCTACTCATAAGATTTGGTGTTCTCCCGTTGTAAACATTATGAATTGAACCGCCAAGATGCTAACCAGACGCAATTAATTGTGTCTGCCAAAATTCAACTTGTAGGGATGATTAAGATGTTCTACAGGTCGATGTTGGAGAGAGGATAGCGGGAGCGGGGTTGGATTTGTACTTGTACTTGATGTTTTAGTTTGTTGCACTACTTCAATTATTATAGGGAGTGTGTGATTCCAGGGATTGAGAAACAGGATTTTTTTTTAGATGCAAGCCATAGGCTAGAGAATGGCAATAGAAAAGAACAAAAAAATTTATTAAACCTAATCAGGCGAATATAATATATAATAAAGAATTTATAAAATTGCCCTAATGGCAATATTAAATAATTAATACTTGAGTTAAGCTAGTCTTTTCGGTGGGGAATCTACTCATTATGGCTTTAACTCAAGAACAATTTGATACTCTCATTACTCAACTAGAATCCTATGCTCAGGAACAGCCATCTGGTTATAAGTTAAAAGTGGGTCTTTTGGCTGTCCTGGGTTATGCTTACATATTTATGATTTTAGCGGTTTTGTTGAGTTTGTTTTTAGGGTTTGTGTGGTTAATTTTTTATATAAAAACCCTAAATTCTGTGATTATCAAGCTGGGACTAGTTATGCTAGTGCCAATTTTTGTGGTGTTGCGATCGCTTTGGGTGAGTTTTCCAGAACCGGAAGGTTTAAAACTCAAGCGTCAAGATGCACCTAATTTATTTAATATGATTAATGAACTTACTGATAAGTTAAAAGCGCCAAGATTTAATTATATTTTACTCACAGATGAATTTAATGCAGCGGTTTTCCAAAGACCACGTTTTGGTTTATTGGGATGGCAAGAAAATTATTTATTGTTAGGTTTTCCCTTGATGCAAGGGCTATCTCCAAATCAGTTTGGTGCTGTTATTGCCCATGAGTTAGGACATTTATCAGCAAATCATAGCCGTTTTGCTGGTTGGATTTATCGAATTCAAAAAACTTATTATCAAATTTTAGAAAGATTGCAAAACACTGGTGATGCCTTTGCAATTTCTTGTTTTCAACCTTTTTTTAATTGGTATGCACCTTTTTTTAGTGCTTATTCTTTTGTCCTCAGACGCATGAATGAATATGAAGCTGATAAATGTGCTGCTCAATTATTAGGTGCTAAAAATACAGGAGAAGCTTTAATTAATGTTGATGTCAAAGCAAAACTGCTATATAACTCTTTTTGGCCAAGTGTTTATAAACAAGCTCAGGAATTAATAGAACCACCAAATCAAGTTTATACTGAAATGTCGGCGACTTTGTTAAATAGTGATAATGCCAATGATTCTTTACGCTTTTTACAACAGTCCTTAGCAGAAAAAACTGATTATCAAGATACCCATCCATGTTTAGTAGATAGACTCAAAGCCATAGGGTATCTAAATAATAATCAAGAATTAAACTTACCACCACAATTTCAGATTAGTGCTGCTAGAGAATATTTAGGCAATTCTCTACCCCAATTTACTAACTATTTTGAACAAGCTTGGTGTGAAAAAATGCAAACTCCTTGGAGACAAAGATATGCCTATGCACAAGAATCTTTAGAGAAACTAAGCAAGTTAGAAGCTAGAGCAAAAATTCAATCTTTGGATGTAGAGGAAACTTGGCAACTAGCTTACTGGACTTATGAATTTCGTAGTGAAGATGCGGCTATTCCCATTTTACAAGAGATTTTGCAAAAAGACGCTAATAGACATCTCCGAAAACTATCAAAGCCGCTTTGTGACTAGCTTACAAACTGCAAAAGAAAGG
>NZ_LUFH02000120.1 GCF_001586785.1 Sphaerospermopsis aphanizomenoides BCCUSP55 | reverse complement strand
CATATAGATAAATCACATTCAGCTATGAACATTCAATTTATATCCAAAACAAATTTATTCTCTATACAACGAAAGCTAACGCCTTATCTATTTTTATTACCTGCTTTAATATTATTAAGCTTAACGGTATTTTGGCCAGCCCTACAAGCCTTTTACCTCAGCTTCACCACCTATCAAGACATTGGAGAACCGCCTAAATGGATAGGGTTGGCTAACTTCCTCAAGTTGTGGAAAGATGCTGTTTTTTGGAAAACCTTAGAAAACACTTTTCTGTATCTTGTTGGTGTTGTGCCAATTTTAGTGATGACTCCTTTAATTTTAGCAATTTTAGTAAATCAAAAACTGCGAGGCATGAACTGGTTTAGAACTGCATATTATACCCCAGTTGTCATTTCAATGGTAGTTGCGGGAATAGCATGGAAATGGTTGTATGCAGAAAATGGTTTACTAAATCAAATCTTCAAAACTTTGGGAATATTTCCCGAAGGAATTCCCTGGTTAACCAGTCCAGATAAAATATTAGGAATTGTCCCCATTTCACTGGCCAGTGTTATGGCTGTGACTATTTGGAAGGGTTTAGGATATTATATGGTCATTTATTTGGCTGGTTTGCAATCTATTCCTGGTGATATTTACGAAGCAGCAGCAATTGATGGCTCAGATAATATTCGTAAACATCTAGATATTACCATACCTTTAATGCAGCCTTATTTAGCTTTGGTCGCTGTCATCTCTGCCATTTCTGCTACTAAAGTATTTGAAGAAGTTTATATTATGACTGGAGGTGGTCCACTGAATAGTTCTAAAACAATTGTTTACTATTTGTATGAGCAAGCGTTTATTAATTTAGAATTCAGCTATGCCTGTACAATTGGATTGGTGTTATTTTTAATAATTTTAGGTTTATCAGTTTTGCGATTATTAATTAATCAACAAGATAGTAATAATCTGGGTGTGTAATGAATTTGGGTGTGGTGTGTCAGTGTGTCGCCAGAGGAATTCCGCTACACTTAGAATAGATACCGGGGTGTGGGTTTTCCAGACAGCCCCCACCACCTTGGGAGTTCAAGCTCCGTCCAACCCTGTCTTCCCTAAACCCTATACCCTACCCCCTACACCCTGTTGTTGACCCAAGGAGTATCTAGCAGTGCAGCCAGATTTAATCGGCTTAGAAATTAGCAAAGGGGAACTAAGACGCTTAACTGGGTTTGATCCAGAAGACGTTTTTCGACCTTCAATTATGGCAGATAAGGAAAAGCGTTTAGGGTTTTTCTTTAACGAAGCTTTGGTAGCTTTAGCACTGACACCGATTATCGTCGGTTTTATTTATGCTTTTATAATTCTACCCACACTGGGATCTTCCAACAAATTGGGCATTATTTTACTGATTATTGTACCCATTGCCGTGCTTGTGGTGCGATCGCTCTGGCGAAAAAAAACCTGTCCCCACGCCTTAACAATACTCCTCGACGAAGTTGATAAATATCACGCGGTAGTTCAAGCTATAGATATTAACGACCAACTGACTAACTCCGGCAACTCCCAAAGTAACATTAGCGACAGAGAACAGGTAATATCTGCACTGCAACTAATTCGAGAAGATTTTGTGCGTGCCTTAAAAAGTGAACGGATTTTGCGCGATAATAAAAAACTGCTTGCTAACAACCAAGATTTAGTAGTAAACAATTTAGCCAATCTGCAAACCTTAGAAGTTAGAAATCAAGCTGGTGAATATGCACGACTGCTAAATCAATCATTGCAAATTGCTTTAGATGTCCAGGCAGAATTGAGGAAAATACAAAAGGTGACAGGTGACAGGTGACAGGTGACAGGTGAGAGATTTAAAAGTTTAAAAGTATTCTCATGAAAATCTGTAGATTCAAATAGGAGAATTATCAATGATATCTAAATTATTAACTGAAACTCTTTATGAACATGATTATCCCCAATGGTTAGAAACGACTTTACAACAATTACAAGTCCGAGATATAGAAAATCTTGATTGGGAGCATTTGATTGAGGAGATTGCCACATTGGGGAATGAACAAAAACACAAACTAGAAAGTTATCTTCTGCAACTTCTCAAACATCTATTATTATATCAACACTGGAGTATTCCAGATTGTCAGAATCATTGGGAAGTAGAAATTGATAATTTTCGGGTAGAAATCAGAAAATTAACTAAATCAAAAAACCTCTACAATTATCTGTTAACTGTGCTGGATGAAGTATATAATGATGCAGCACGACAAGCTAAGAAAAAAAGTGGTTTAAGTTGTTTTCCCCAAACTTGTCCTTACACCATTGATCAAATTTTAGATGTAGAATATTTACCACCATTTACGTACTTATGAATAACCAACCTAAAATAATCGTTTTAGATGATGATCCCACTGGTTCTCAAACCGTTCACAGTTGTTTACTGTTGATGCGTTGGGATGTGGAAACTTTGCGTTTGGGTTTAAAAGATCAAGCTCCCATTTTCTTTATTCTAACCAACACGCGATCGCTCACACCAGAAGCAGCCGCATCTGTCACCAGAGAAGTTTGTCATAACCTGAAAATCGCCTTAGCAGCAGAACAAATAGATGATTTTCTGGTAGTTAGTCGTTCTGACTCCACCTTACGCGGACATTATCCCATCGAAACCGATGTTATTGCTGAGGAACTCGGACCCTTTGATGCTCATTTTCTCGTCCCGGCATTTTTTGAAGGGGGAAGAATTACCCGCGACAGCATTCATTATTTAATTATTGATGGTGTTCCTACCCCCGTACACGAAACAGAATTTGCTCGTGATTCTGTCTTTAGTTACAATTACAGCTACCTACCCAAATATGTAGAAGAAAAAACCACAGGACGTATCAAAGAAGATGCTGTTACCAGATTTTTACTTCCAGATATTAGAAGTGGCAGTTTAGAAAGATTATTGCAACTCCATGATCATCAGTGTGCTGTTGTAGACGGAGAAAATCAAGATGATCTTAACACCTTTGCTGCTGATATTTTAACAGCCGCCAGTCAAGGAAAACGTTTTTTATTCCGTTCTGCTGCTAGTATTCTCACCGCTTTAGCTGCCTTACCCCCCCAACCCATCGCCGCCGAAAATATGGCAGAATATGTGCGAGGTGGTAAACCCGGTGCAGTCATTGTGGGTTCTCACGTTAAAAAGACGACTCAACAATTAGAATCTTTATTACAAACCCAGGGAACAATAGGAATTGAAATCAATGTATCGAGATTATTGGATGAAGGAGAAAATCAAGCGGACAAATTACTGCAAGAAAGTTTAGCAGAAATCAAAATAGTACATAATTCAGGAAAAACACCAGTAATTTATACCAGTCGTCAAGAATTGACCTTTAAAGATGTCAAAACTAGATTAGACTTCGGGGCAAAAGTTTCCGCTTTATTAATGGATATTGTTCAGGGTTTACCATCAGATATAGGATTTTTGATTAGTAAGGGTGGAATTACCTCTAACGATGTTTTGAGTACAGGATTAGCCTTAACTTCAGCCAGATTACTGGGTCAAATTTTAGCAGGTTGTTCAATGGTAATTACACCATCAGATCATCCCCAGTTTCCTAACTTGCCAGTGGTACTTTTCCCCGGTAACGTCGGTAATGCCGATGCTTTAGCTACAATTTATGAAAGATTGACAACTAAATAATTCAGCTATCAGTTATCAGTAGAAGAAGGCAATAGGCAATAGGCAAGAGTGAAGAGGTAATACACTATTCTCCATCGCTCCCCTGCTCCCCTGCTTCTCTGCTTTCTTCTCTGTCACCTGTCACCTGTCACCTGTCACCTAATTAAGAATGAATTCTGATTCAACTAACTCCCCGAATGATTTTCCACAGGAGTTAAATTCTTTACCTCCTGAGATAGAATCAATTTCTACGTTAACTGATGTAGAAGAAAATATGGCTCAAAATGCCAACGTAGAGGCAGATTCTACTGTTGATGATGAAGATAGTAATTCTATTATCCCTAATAGCGAGCTAAATTCGGTTCTCCTTTATTTACAAGCTAATACTGCTAATGAAAATGCTGAATCTGATTCTGAGACTAAAAAGATAGAATCTGATTCTGATTTAACTAATTTGAATATTAATGAGTTAGGATTACCAGAACCGAAAATTAATAGTAATATTCAAGTCCAGTTAAAAAGCGAGGAGGGAAGACTGTTATTAATTTTGCCACCAGAATCTCAGTTATCAGCTTCAGAATTCAGTTGGTCAGAGATTTGGCAGCAAATGAAGCAGCGTCTCAATGGTAGCGATCGCTTGCGGATACCCAACACTACAGTACATCTAGTTGCCCAAGATCGTTTATTAGATAGTAGACAACTACAAGAACTGGGAGAAACTTTAAATGAAGTCCAACTTCAGCTAAAATCAGTGGCGACTAGTCGGAGGCAAACAGCGATCGCCGCTTGTACTTTAGGTTATTCTGTAGAACAAATACAGTTACAACCATCATTTACAACCGATCTGCAAACCACCTCCAAACCTCTAGCAGATGCCCTGTATCTAGAAATGACAGTGCGTTCTGGTGGAGAAATTCGTCATCCTGGAACGGTGATTATTTTGGGAGATATCAATCCTGGTGGTATGGTAGTAGCAGATGGAGATATTCTGGTTTGGGGGCGACTGCGGGGGGTAGCTCATGCCGGAGCTACAGGCAATCGTGAATGTATAATTATGGCTTTGCAAATGGAACCAACCCAACTGCGAATCGCAGATGCAGTAGCCAGAGCGCCAGAAAAATCACTGACGCAATCTTTTCCAGAAGTAGCACATATCACACCCCAAGGAATTCGCATTGCGAAAGCGACGGATTTTTCTCGTACTCACCTCAGTAAAATTAGTCAGAGTCTCTAAATATTCTCAATATTTAGTATTATTTCCTGAACCCTATTAGAGCGCATTGCTATTATGACTCGCATTATTGTAATTACCTCCGGGAAAGGAGGAGTGGGTAAAACCACAGTTTCCGCTAACTTGGGCATGGCTTTAGCCAAAATAGGTAGACAAGTTGCCCTAGTGGATGCGGACTTTGGACTCAGAAACTTAGATTTGCTGCTAGGACTAGAAAACCGTATTGTTTACACAGCAGTAGAAGTTTTGGCCAGAGAGTGTCGTTTAGACCAAGCTTTGGTCAAAGATAAACGGCAACCCAACCTTGTGCTGTTACCTGCTGCCCAAAATCGTACCAAAGATGCTGTCACACCAGACCAAATGAAACTGCTGGTAAATGCACTGGCGCAAAAGTACCAATACGTGGTGATTGATAGCCCCGCAGGCATTGAAATGGGGTTTAAAAATGCCATCGCCCCAGCCAAAGAAGCCCTCATCGTCACCACCCCAGAAATTTCCGCAGTCCGCGACGCTGACAGAGTAGTAGGCTTACTAGAAGCACAAGGCGTGAAGAAGATTCATTTAATAATTAACAGAATTAGACCTGCAATGGTTAGGGCAAATGATATGATGTCTGTGCAGGACGTTCAGGAACTTCTCGCCATCCCTTTAATCGGGGTAATCCCTGACGACGAGCGTGTAATAGTCTCTACCAACCGTGGCGAACCCTTAGTATTATCAGAAACCCCCTCTGTAGCTGCCATAGCCTTTGAGAACATTGCTCGCAGGTTAGAAGGGGAAACAGTTGAATTTCTTGAGCTTGACTCACCTAACGACAACATATTTTCGCGCTTGCGGAAATTTTTGTGGACAAAGATTGTTTAACTCATTTTCCCTTCTTCGCCTTAGACCTAGCCGCAATGATTCTTGAACTTTTAGAAAAACTGTTTGTTCGCACACCTGACACCAGTCGCACTCAAGTTAAACGTCGCTTGCAAGTAGTCATAGCCCACGACCGTGCTGACTTAGACGCTCAAACCTTGGAAAAAATGCGTCAGGAAATTTTGCAAATAGTCTGTCGCTATGTAGAAATTGAGACAGATGGCTTGGAGTTTTCCCTAGAAAGCAACCAACGCACAACAGCCTTAATTGCTAATTTACCCATCCGTAGGGTAAAAGAAACTACAGACGAATTAGAAACTAGCGATAATATCAGCCAAACAATCAGTACCGAGATTTGATATCATTTTGGATTTTGGATTTTAGATTGTGAAAGTCTTGATATTTCAATAATTGACAATTAACAATGAACAATTGACAATTACCTCTACCTGAAAAGAAGAGGATTGAGAAAGCAGAATTTTTTTGCATTTTTCCCCTGGAAAGGGGAAGTTTAAAACCTTGAATAAACGTAAAAAACCTAACCCCCCTACCCCTCTTCCCTACAAGGAAATGGGGAATTCAAAGCCTCTCTCCTTGTAGGAGAGAGGTTTGGAGAGAGGATTTTATTTAACTTTTTTTTTACTTTCCGAACATCCTCTTAGCTACTCCCTATTTTGAATTTCTTTTTCTCCTACACCTCAATACATCTACTTTTTGAAAGAAGAAAATTCTGGAAGATTTAGCTTTCTTGTTGCAAATTAGGAACAGTATTTTGTTGTAACCAGTTTTCTAAATCCGCCATAGTAGAAAAGTCAAAAATACTTTCTCCTAATGTTTCTAATTGAAGGATAGATAACTGGCGAATTTGTGATGTAATTGCTGGATCTAGATTACCAAAACGCTTTGATAGTTGACGAATAACTAAATTAGCTTCTCCTTGTTGTTCACCTTGTTGTAAACCTTGTTGTAAACCTTGTTGTAAACCTTGTTTGAGGATTTCGTTATACCAGGGTGATTCTCTTAATACTGTCATATCCCACCTCATGATTTGTTGAACTATTGGTATTTCTAGGACGAATGATGCAAAAAATGATAACAAGGGTTCTAAATCGCTTAATTGTTCATTTTCTCGCAGTTTAATTACTGCTTCTGTTGACAATTGCTTCTTCACTACCTCCTTTAAGAATTGGCACAAAAGGTAATAAACTTGCTAAATTTTCTTGAAATACTAAACTAGCTTCAATTTCCCAGAGATTAATTACCCGATAGTCTTGATAACTCTTAATTCCCATAAATTCTTGTTCATAGAAGTTAGGAATGTTGGGTGTTTTGCTATGGGGTAAAATGTTGATTAGTACAGGATAAATAGGTAAATTATAACGTTCCCGTGCTAAAGCAGTATAAGCCGTTATTCTCAGAGGAACTTTTTCGTTATAACGCAATTGTAGCTCATTGAGAATTAAAAATTCACCATCTGGGTTTTCGGCTTTAATGAGTACGTCATTATCGCGGCTAATCCATTGAAATTCTGAGGAAATAAACTCTTTCACCCGAATATCTTTTCTTTGTGTTACCCATTGTACCCAATTATCGGGTGCGAGACTTATTAAGCGTTTACTACCAATATCTACTTTTTTGGTCATGGATTGATGATTGGAAAATCAGAAAATTAGAGCAGAGTTCTTAATTGAGTTAGTATAATTGTATCATAAATATTTCATACCTTTTGTTTTGCATATCATTTATGAAGAGGTAAGAAAGTTAATTATGAGTTTTTGAGGGTATTAGGTAGAGGGAAAGTACAAAGACAAGCAGTGGAAGAATTAGAAGCACTAGCTAATAATCATCCATTTTTGGAGGATGTTATAAAATTAGTACATGACCTAATTGCTTTGTTATCTGCACGTCAAGAAAAAGAAAAGGATATTGATCAAGATGATCAGGAGTTGATTATGAAATTATCAGAAATGTATCAACAACAATTAGAAGAAATTAAACAACAAGTTGAGTTGCGAGGAATTGATAGAGGTATCCAAACAGAACGTCGTGCTATGGTTGAAAGTATCCTACAGGTACGGTTTGGAGAGATTGATTCAGAATTAGCTAAAATTATTGATCAAGTAATTGCTATTTCTAGGGAAGAATTTACTCCGATGTTGTTAAATTTATCTCGTGAGGAATTGTTAGCTAGGTTTAAAGTTGATTAGATATTATGGAAAAAAGAGACGTTTAATGCAGCGTCTCTTTTGCAATTCTGTAAAAATCATGAGGTCGGCAATTTGAAACTTCTATCTGAGAATTCAGAACTTCCAGTTTGGAACTTGGAACTTCAACCTCAAAACTCAGAACTTGAATGAAGAAATTACATTAACCATTTGCCATTTGTTGCACTCGCTTAATAATTTCCTTCACTGTCTCAGCATCAGGTGATTTGAGACGCTGTAATATCTCCAAAGACTGCTGTAAATATTCTAATGCAGTCACAAAATATCGTTTGTCAGCTGCTAACAACTGCCCCAACATAGCCAAGGTTATTGCTTTATCTTGGACATTGCCAATACTTTGTTTAATTTCTAAAGACTGCTGGTAGAGGGCGATCGCCTCTTCGATTTTTCCCGTGTTGGCATAGATACGTCCTAATTCGTGCAAATTCCCGGCTTTACCTTGGACATTGCCAATGCTTTCGTCAATTTCTAAAGACTGCTGGAAGAGCGTGATCGCCTCTTCGATTTTTCCCGTGTTGGCATAGATACGTCCTAATTGGTGGAAAGTCGCGGCTTTACCTTGGACATCCCCAATGCCTTCAGTGATTTCTAAAGACTGCTGGAAGAGGGCGATCGCATCATCAATTTTTCCCCTGTCCGCGTAGATACTAGCTAGATTGTGCAACGTCGCGGCTTTACCTTGGACATCCCCAATGGTTTCCTTGAGTTGTAAAGACCGATGGAAGAAAGTGATCGCTTCCTCGATTTTTCCCCTGTCCGCGTAGATACTAGCTAGATTGTGCAACGTCGCGGCTTTACCTTGGACATTGCCAATGCTTTCAAAGAGTTGTAAAGACTGCTGGTACAGAGCGATTGCTTCCTCTATTTTTCCCAAATCAGTGGATGTGTAAGCTAATTCATAAAAAACACTAGCTTTCTGGTTAGCTAACTTTTCATCATCATCAATCAAGTTCAAAGCATCTAACAAAAAATTCTCTGCTTTTTTTATCTCACCAATACTTCTGTAAGCTATCCCTAACTCCCGCAAAATAGTAATCCGGTTGTGTTTATCTGTTGCTGGTTCCATCAGCAAGCGTTCCAGTAAATCAATGCGTTCTTGCTTTTCTGGTAAATCTAAACTTCCTAATATCCTTTCAGAGTTGAGAGTTTTTTCAATTGCCAATTCTCTAGTAGATTTGGCTGTTTGAAAATAAAAAACTCCTTTTCTCCAAGCCCAAAAATCTGGGGCGTATTTTGCCAAGCGTTTGAGTGCATCATCCTGTAAAAAAAACAGGATCGGATGAGGAACACTATTTGTAAAAGCATCACGCACAAAATTGAGGTCTTGGAGTACAGCAGGATATTCACCAAACAAACCAATAGATTTTTCTAATCCAATAACAATTAAGACTAATTTTTTCTCTGGATTTTTCTCTATTTTTTGCAATTCTTCCAAAATCGCATCTCGTAAAAATCGCAAATTGGGATCAGCACAGTTACAAATTACAAATTGTATCTCTTGGCATTGGGGATGATTTTTGATGACTTCTATTAAAGTATTTATATCATCAGCAAAGTTGACAGAAACAAACCCAATTGTCAGCTTATCATCTGCAAAATCAATAAAAGTCAATAATTCATTTAATGATTGTTGATTAAGCTGTATAAAAGCTGAATTTTCTAAGTTGTATTCAGGGATTATTTGTGACTGATTTGATTGCATCTTGAAGATCACTGATTTGCATCACAACGGGATTAACATAATTCCAGCGATTTTTGCCGTTATATTCAAACACCCAAAGGTTGAATAGCATCAACCTACCATCATCATTTTTACGAACATCCTTATGGACACATACTTCAGCTAAAGCAGAATAGTATTCTGTGGCAATACTACGCTCAAAATTAAATTGCTCTTGTTTAATTGCATAGGTGAGATCATCATCATTAACTTTGCTATGACCGCGAGTTGCTGCTGTCAAAAATGCTTGTGATGCTATTTGCATCAACTGACGTACATGACCACCACTTGCTTGAGCTAATTGTAACAATAGTTGCCGTGATTCAAATACTGCATCTACATCAACTCGTTGTTCAATTACACTAACAATTGCATCTAAATTATCTTGATTATGGTTTAAATTAACATTATCTTTATCAAATTCATAGATATTTACCATCGGTACAATATTAGGTGTAGCGAAGGAGTTACTGAGATTATTTTCAGAATAAACTATAGAAATTGGGGCTGTATAAATAATTGTACATTCTAGACTTTGTAATTGAGCCGCATAATCACAAAATAAATGCTTGGCAACATTGGGCGGGACTCTATCTAAGTTATCAAAAATAATCAGAAAGCCTTTTTGATATTGTTGAGATTTTTTATACTTTTCTCTCAGTTTAATAAAATCATTACCCAACAAGAGATTGATATCTGCTTGTAAGCGACCGATATTTTTTTGTAAGTTTTGACGAATTGTTATTTTTTGCTTATCAGCACCTTTAATCTGAGCTTGAATCTTGCCTAAAAGCTTGGAAATAAAGGGAATTTTGACTCCTGCTTCTGCTTCAGCCGTTGCACTTACTGATTTTTCAACTGTTTGTTCATTTTCTTGGGTAATTTCTTCAAACCAAGATTCAAAACTCTTTAATAATTGAGTATCAAAGTTCAAATTTAATCTTTGTAATTCGTCAGCAACTTTCTTAATAATTACTAAATATAAATCTGTATATTCTGCATCTAAAACATCTAATTCAGAATCAGCTTCTATGTAAATAATTTTATATTCTGATTCCCATTTTTTCTGAATTCGCTTTAATTCTGTACTTTTACCGCAACCCCGGTGTCCGGTAAATAATAAGCTACAAAATTCAGTTGGTTCAAGAAAATCTAAGCGAGTGTTGATACTTTCAATGGCTTCTGTTTTGCGAACTTTTGACAAATCAACATAGTAGCGTTCAATCTCTGTAGTTGCTAGAGGAGCAACATCACAAGCACGAAAAGCGGCTTTAAGATTAGTAGCACGGTTAGAAGGAAAAGAATTCATTAGTTTTTATAAACAAAGAAATTAAATAATAGATATGGTGTATTTTAACAAAAAAGGAATATTTTATCTCTCATATTAACCAGTAGCTTAAATGACAATCTTCTAGCATGGGCATTGTTTAGCCATCATTCAAACCCTTATATTTAGGTTGTGTGCAATACTACAATTTAATTTTAAGTGCAAGATATGAGATTACCCACTCTGTTCTCAGGGTGTGTGAAGCTTGGAAAAAAGGAGTACAGAGGATAAGGTAGGGAAACCAAAAAATTTTTATCCCTGAAGTTTTAGCTTTCTAGCAGCCAGAATTGTTACCATAATTTCAGATTAGATGTTGAAGCCTTGATCCAGTCCGAAACCTTAGAACTATTAGAATGGCATCGCCTTTGCCAGCACCTTTCCACCTTTGCGGCAACTAAGTTAGGGGCGATAGTTGCCCGTTCTTTGCCTATCCCCACAACTCTAGAGGAAAGTAAGGAGTTGTTAGCACAAACCAAAGAAGTCTATCAACTGGAAAGCCGACTGACACCAGGGTTATCCTTTGAAGGCATTCAAGATATTGGTGATTCCCTAGAACGTGCGGAATTACAAGGAATTTTATCCGGTGAGGAACTGTTAGCGATCGCTACTACCCTCGCTGGTGCAAGAAATTTACGGCGGTTAATTGATAGTCAGGAAGATGTTCCCATTTTAACTGATTTAGTCGCCGAATTACGTACTTACCCGGAATTAGAGCAGGAAATTCACCGTTGTATTGATGAACGAGCGCAAGTAACAGACCGCGCTAGTCAGAAATTAGGGGAAATTCGAGACGATTTACGCAGGTTACGCAGTCAAATTACCCAAAAACTGCATAATATCATCCAGGTTAAATCTAACGCCCTGCAAGAGTTAATTATCACCCAACGGGGCGATCGCTATGTTCTGCCAGTAAAAGCTCCGCAGAAAGACGCAATTCCTGGTATTGTTCACGACTCATCTACCAGTGGTGCAACATTGTATATCGAACCTAATAGCATTGTGCCAATGGGTAATCAACTACGCCAAGCTGTTAGAAGAGAACAAGTAGAAGAAGAAGCCATACGTAGAAATTTAACAGAACAAGTTGCCGCAGTTAAACCCGATTTAGAAAAGTTATTAGCCATTGTTACTACTCTGGACTTAGCTACAGCCAAAGCCAGGTATAGTTTCTGGATAGGTGCAAATCCGCCCCGGTTCGTAAATCGCCAAGAACAGGAAATAATTACCCTACGGCAATTACGGCATCCTTTGTTAATTTGGCAACAGCAACACGAACAAGGACATCCTGTAGTTCCCGTTGATTTATTAATCAGTCCCCACATCAAAGTAGTCACAATTACGGGTCCTAATACTGGTGGTAAAACTGTCACTTTAAAAACATTAGGTTTAGCCGCCTTAATGGCTAAGGTGGGTTTATTTGTTCCCGCCCGTGAACCAGTGGAAATGCCGTGGTTTGACCAAGTTTTAGCTGATATTGGGGACGAGCAATCGTTACAACAAAGTTTATCTACCTTTTCTGGGCATATTCGCCGGATTAGTCGGATTTTAAATGCCTTGGGGAGTCAGGAGTCAGGAGTCAGGAGTCAGGAGGAAGAAGCAGGGGAAGCAGGGGAAGAACTTTCACCTCACCTCCCCATCACCCCACCTCCCCAAAGCCTAGTATTATTGGACGAAGTGGGAGCAGGTACAGACCCGGCGGAAGGTAGTGCGTTAGCGATCGCATTACTCAAATATCTTGCTGATCATGCTCAGTTAACCATTGCTACCACTCACTTCGGGGAATTGAAAGCTTTAAAATACGAAGATATTCGCTTTGAAAACGCTTCTGTAGAATTTAACGAAGCTACTCTTTCACCTACCTATCGGTTATTGTGGGGCATTCCCGGACGTTCCAACGCTTTAACTATTGCTTTACGCTTGGGGTTAAAACCAGAAGTAGTGGCAGCTGCAAAAAGCCAAGTGGGAGAAGCCACGGACGAAGTTAATCAGGTAATTGCTGGTTTAGAAGCTCAAAGGCGCAGTCAAGAAACCAAAGCGGCACAAGCTCAAGAGTTATTAAAGCAAGCTGAGAAATTATACAAAGAAGTTTCGCAAAAAGCCACCGCTTTGCAAGAGCGAGAAAAAGATTTGCGAGCTTCGCAAGAAGTAGCAGTACAACAAGCAATTATCCAAGCCAAAGGAGAAATTGCCCAAGTTATTCGTCGTTTACAACAAGGTACACCGACAGCACAAGATGCCCAAAAAGCCACTAAGACATTAAGTGAAATTGCGGGCAAATATCAACCAGCGCCAGCAACGAAGCCAAAACCAGGGTTTATGCCCAAAGTTGGCGATCGCATAAGAATACCCAAAATAGGGCAAACAGCCGAAGTATTAACAGCCCCTGATGCAGATGGGGAGTTAACTGTGCGCTTTGGCATCATGAAAATGACAGTGCAGTTGTCAGATATAGAATCTCTAGATGGGCAAAAACCAGAAGTGCCGGTGAAACCAAAACCAGCCCCAGCTGTCACCCCACCACCAGCACCAGCGTTAGCCATTCGGACCTCGAAAAATACGATTGATTTACGCGGAAAGCGAGTATCTGATGCCGAATACATTTTAGAAAAAGCTATTTCTGAAGCTGAGGGACCTTTGTGGATTATTCATGGACACGGTACTGGTAAGCTTAAACAAGGAGTTCATGCCTTTTTACAACAACACCCCAGAGTCAGCCACCATGAAAGCGCAGAACAAGCAGATGGCGGTAGTGGTGTCACTATTGCTTATGTGGAATAGGTGACTCTTGACAGGTGACTCTTGGCAGGTGACAGGTGACAGGGAATTTTAGATTTTAGATTTTAGATTTTAGATGAAAAAAATTTGTTATGGGTCTGGAGTCCTTCAGGACGGAAAAATACTCGCTGCGCTGCGTACGCTTCGCTAACGTCAAGCCCAAATCCAAAATTTTCCAGATCTACACTTGAGGGTGGAGTCAATCCAAAATCTAAAATCGTAAATCCAAAATCTAGTGACCCCTGCCTAAATGGTATAAATAGGGGAAACTAAATGTTTCAGCTTCATTATTTCGTTTCAAAATGGGTAACAGCAACAGCTTCTATTCGCCGGATCACCTATGCTAAAAGTTATGCAATCGGCCGCCAATTCAGCCACACCGAATTCCCAGTGGGAGGAGTTAACCCAGTGTCCGACCCCAAACTCAGTTCAGTGGGACAATATCAAAACCCAGCTAGATTTAGTGTTGTTGGCACTAGAAACTTTAACTGGTCTTGGTTCTGAAGCTATGCTTGCAGCGGCGATTAGTTTAAATTTAGAGACGAAAGTCCCTGATCGAGTAGCTTTATGGCGACTACGCCAGTCTAATCCCATACGCAAAGGTCAAGGAGGGCGAAAGAAACTAGATGTAGAAGAAGCGCGATCGCTAGTCTTGATTACCTGCTATCTTGCCAAACAGCACCAGGAATTAATTCGTCGTGCTGTTGGTTTATTGGAACAAATAGCCGTCAAAAAACAAGAACCTCATCAGAATTCTTTACTGGGAGATTATATTGATGCTTTCTGCAATACCTATCAAGAGCGCATGGAAGAAGATGAAACAATCTCCACAGATTTGCTGACCAACTTAGCATTAAAATTGATGGTAGATTTACTGTTTTATAGCTCCCCTGCTGGACATCGCCGACTGTGGTTAGCATTGATAGACCGTTCCACAAAACAAGTTTAGATTTTCGATTTGAGATTTTCAATTACTCATCCAAAATCCAAAATTTCTCTTTGTCCCCCTTGCCATTCTTGCTATGCCCAGCTCAAATTCTGTCATTCGTCGCTACACACCCCCCACTTGTACACTGGAAATCTTGGCGCAAAGCTCTCCTTTGTCACGGTGGATGGGGCAAACTGTCGTGAAGCAACTGCGTTTTCAGCTGCACTTTGATGATCCGACACTGCCAGAAGAACGCAAAGTGCCAATTCAGGGCGATCGTGATCAACTAGAAGCTTTATGTAATGCCGTCACCAACTATACTCAAAAACTGCTACAACAATCAGCTGATAGTTTTTGTCTGGGTTTCTTAGAACCACAAAAATCAAACACCCTCTCAGACCAACCAGAATCAGATGATGTTGCCCCTACTCCATCAGTACCTAAAACTCCAAACCCCTCTGGTATGAGTATTCTAGAGGCAACCATTTACTTAGAATCTAGTGAAAATTTAACTCATAAACTATTTCTTGGCTCTCTTGGTAATAGCACCTCTGGGCCTGTCATTGAATTGACTCTGTTACAATTATTTGATTTGGCAACTGCTTTAGATGAATATTTAAAAGATGTGATCTCATTACCAAGTCTTGGTAGTGAAAGTTCTTTTCCCAGTTTTCCTGCATGGACACCAATAGCTGCAATGCTAGTATTAGCTGTGGGTTTAACTCCCTTAACTTGGCAATATGCCAACAATATTAAGCAAAATAAACAGCAGACAGCCAATAATACCAATTCCACATCCGAGCAAATTGCTCTTGACTCCTCCGGTTCTCAGAGTTTAAATAACCCATCAGCAGGGCTGAATATTCCCGGTAATTTGCCTTCTCCTCCCAACAATACTGCTCCGCTACAGCTACCAAATTTAGATCCCCCCCCTCCACCTCCTGACACTAGTCTCACTTCCAAGCCTTTAGATTTTCCTAATGCAACTGTCCCAGCTACAACTCAAACATCACCCAAAAATGCATTAACCTTACCGCAAACTACCAAGCCTGTAATTTCTAGTAACTTACAAATTCCATTACCCACACAAGCTAATTCCCCAAAAAACTCTACAGCGGGGATTAACCAAAGTAGTATTACTCTTAGCAGTCGTCAAAATTTACCTCCTACAAATAGCAGTAGTATTTCTAATATTCCTCCTTCTCTGGCTACTTTACCTACTGAAACTCAAACCCAAGCTTCTGGGCAAATATCCTCTCCACTTGACTCACAGCAACTAGATAATGGTACTAGTTCCACAAGTACAACTCGTTCTTCCACAAGTGATGATAACTTAGTCGCAAAATTGCGTTCGACAAAAAAAGCTCCCTTACCGACAGAGGTTGCTGCCCAGGAAAATACTTTGTTTGATATACCTCAAGTAGCAGAAGCTAGAGAATATTTGCAAAAGCGTTGGCAGCCTCCGGCTGGATTTTCCCAAACTCTGGAGTATAGTTTAATGTTGGGTGTTGATGGTTCTATTGAACGCATTTTGCCATTGAATCGTGCTGCCAGAGAATACGTTGATAGCACTGGTATTCCAGAAATTGGTAAGGCTTTTGTTTCCACTAATAAATCTGGACAAAATATTAAACTCCGCGCAGTTTTTAGTCCAGATGGTAAGGTGCAAACTTTTCCAGAAACACCGTAAAAAAAAGGGTGTGGGGTGTGTGTGGGGTAAAAAAATAAATTTTTCCTCCTGACTCCTGACTCCTATACTTTTTATGCCACTTGTGGGAGTGGTACCAATTTTGCGTTGCTAGTTGCTTAATTTGATGAGTTTTTAGCCAGTTTCTTTAAGCACAGTTGCAAAACTGGCCAGTTACTACAGACACCCTTGTTGGCACTGGATTAACTTGTATTTAAAGTAAGTTAGTTACAGGAAAGGGATATGCAAACATCTCAAAAAGACAGCACGGCTTGGGTTATTCAAACATGGGCAGCTTTTTTGATGTCTATTTCTATGACTACTTTCGGTATTGTCAATTTACCTGTTGATAGTTGGATCAAAGGCTTTATGGGTATGGGTTTGGCTTTCTCTGTTGGCTCAACTTTTACTTTGGCTAAAACTACTAGAGATTTGCATGAATCCAAAAAATTAACTTCTAGAATTGATGAGGCAAAAGTGGAGAAGTTGCTTTCACAACATGATCCTCTATCTTTAACTTGACACTCCCCGGTCTAAAGACACGGGGATTCTACATTCATCGTCAAAACTTGCTCAACCAGGTTTGCACCAAGTAGAGTAGAGGCTTCAACTCCTGTAGCGTTACTTTGGGGATGCCCTCCCCTA
>NZ_LUFH02000011.1 GCF_001586785.1 Sphaerospermopsis aphanizomenoides BCCUSP55 | reverse complement strand
GTGTAGGGGGGCAGGGTGTGGGGTGTGGGGTGTAGGGGAAAAGGATTTTATTTCTGTCACCTGTCACCTGTCACCTGTCACCTGTCACCTGTCACCTGTCACCTGTTCCCTAAAACTATTCCAAGAACTTAGGACGATTCTGTTGATTTAACTTCAGCTTGTCTTCTAAGTGCTGCCATTTTTCTTGTGCAATCAAATCAATAAATTCATCTAGGTTTTGACGATATTGGTGTAATGAATGTAGCAATGCTTGACGATTATATTGTGCCATCATTACGCCTAATTCTGGATTTCCTGCCCCTACACGGCTGGTATCACGAAATCCTGAACTAGCAAGGTTTTGAGCTAATTGGAAAATTTCTGGATCTGTTTCACTCAAACAAGTAGCTGTTAAAGAGGCGCTAACCATCACAGGTAAATGGGAAATCCAACTCACGGCGCGGTCGTGTTTTTCTGGCTGACAATGGTAGATAATAGAGCCAAGCGATCGCACAATTTCCTCTAAGACTGTAATAACTCTAGTTGGCGTTGTCTCCACTGGGGTGAGGACATAAGGCCGATTCACAAACAAATTACGTTGTGCGGCTTCTATACCCACATCTGTATTTCCCGCCATTGGATGACCACCAATAAAATTATGCCAAAGGGGAGAAATCGCCTCGACTATAGGTGTTTTTACTGAACCTACATCAGTGATAATAGTAGTTGCAGGTAAATGAGCAACTAACTGTTCAACTTGAGGGACAATAAGTCCTATGGGGGTACAAATAAAAACTACTTCGGCAGATGCCAACAGGCTCAAGTCAACGGAGGCTTGATCCACACTACCGATGTCAATAGCTTTTTGACAGGTTGATTCACGGCGGCTAACTCCTAACAGGTAATGTCCTTGGGAGCGTAGATCAAAACCTAATGAACCGCCGATGAGTCCCAGTCCTAAAATACCAATTTTCATTTTTGCCCTTAACAACTAAACTTCTACACATTTTCTGCATACTTTCCCAACAATATAAAGTTGGCATCCGAGGGGTAAATTTATGACTATAGAGGAATTACTAGAAAAATATGCAACGGGAGTCTTAGATTTTAGCGGCGCTGATTTAGCTGAGGTCAATTTGAGTGGCATTAAACTCAGTGGTGTAAATCTCAGCGATGCTAATCTGAGCGTGGCTAATCTCAGCGGTATCAATCTTACTGACGCTAATTTAAGTTATGCCAAGCTTAATGTAGCTAGACTCAGTGGTGCAAATCTGGCTGGGGCTATCCTCAACAATTCTAGTCTGAATGTCGCTAATTTAATTCGTGCCGATTTAACTCGCACTCAATTGCGTCAAGCTTCCTTCATTCGCGCTGAGTTGATTCGGACTGATTTTAGTCGCGCTGATATGTGTGAAGCTAACCTCAACAGCGCCGACTTACGAGAAGCTACACTGCGACAGGCCAATCTCCGTCGTGCTAATTTCAGCGAAGCCAACCTCAGAGGTTGTTGTCTGAGAGAAGCCAACTTAGAAATGGCTAACCTCAACGCCACCGATATGACTTCTTGTGACCTGAGTGGTGCAAATTTACGAGATAGTGAACTCAGACAAGCTAATCTTTGCATGGCTAACCTGAGCGGGGCAGATTTAAGTGGGGCTAATCTTCGTTGGGCAGATTTGAGAGGAGCTAATCTTGTTTGGGCAGATTTAAGTGGAGCGAAACTGAGTGGAGCTAACTTACAAGGAGCAGATTTAAGTAATGCGAATTTAACGAATGCGAGTTTAGTCCACGCTAACTTAACTCAGTCCAAATTAGTGAAAGTGGAATGGAATGGTGCTGATTTAACAGGATCTACCTTAACTGGTGCCAAACTCTATGCGACTTCCCGGTTTGGGTTAAAAATAGAAGGGATTAAATGCGAATGGGTGGATCTTTCTCCCACAGGTGATCGCACAATTATCCAAAATTTCCACGGCGAAGAATTACGCGACTTCTTTAATACTACTCCACCCACAATTCGTATTATTGTTGACTTACCCCTAGAACACGAAGCTAACTTTGTCCTTGCTGGTACATATTATCAAATCGCTCAAGAATACGAAGGATTAATCCAACCTCCCAGTATAGAAAACAGCAACCGCCGGACTATTTTGACATTTCGAGTAGATAATGACGAAATTTTATTATCTACAGCATTTATGGCAATTTTACCTTTTAAAGATGCCATTGCTACCCAAAAAACAATTTACACAATGGTAGATATAGTTCGTCAGGAAGTTATTGCTAATCAGAGCTTTAAATCACCTGTCTTAGCTAAAAAACTCATCTCCCTACTAGAGGTTGCCATCAACAAATCTAAAACCATCAAACAAACCAAGAAAAATCTGGAAGTAGCAGCCAAATTAAGTTTTTTTAAAGCACCGACACAAACAATATTAACAAACTCCAGCGACCAATGTTTGACTATCTACGATAGCCCCAACTTTGGTAAAAGATTTGTCAACCGTTCTCCTGTTGGTGCTGCTGATGATTCACCTAATGAATCCGAATATATTATGGCTTCATCAAGGATGATAATAGATTTTGTTCAAGGTTTTTACTTTATTCAATAATTGACAATTGATAATTGATAATTGACAATTATTTCATTCCAGGTTTAAAACTTCCCCTTTCAAAAAGGAAAAAATAAACTCACTTTCAGGCAGAGGTAATTGTCCATTTTCCATTGTACATTATCCATTGTTGAACTTTCTTCTGCCTCCTGCCTTCTGCCTCCTGCCTTCTACTTATTTATTAACTAAGCAAAAAAGTTATTGGAGAAGAAAAATGCGTGACACATTTAATCGCATGATGGGTAAAACTCGCTATGTAGTTTGTCGTCTATTTCTGCATTTAGCAGGAAGCGAAGTAGCACCGATTTTAGGAGTTTTAAATCGTGCTGCACGGGAAGCTATTGACGCTGATGGCGATTTGCAAGTTTTGGGAGAAGAACTCGTAGAAATTTGCGAAAATCTACTGAGATATGATGAATATTGGCTTTCAGCAGCTAATGAAGGAGATGTGTTTTGGAATGAAGGAGAAGCGGGGGATTATGTGAATGAATTATTTACTGATTCCGCGCAAAGATATGGTGCTGAGTTTGATCCTAGTTCTTCCTCTAGTTACGACCAACCTTTATCTATTCCTGTAACCCGCAACGTAATTGTCATGCTAACAGTAGCTTATGAAGGAGAAGTCCCCGAATTAGAAACAGACCTTTCTAACATCCAAGCATTAAAAGAAGGGTTGAGAGCTATGATCAATTTACACTACAAACATAAGCTGCGAGCTATCCAGGTGCATTTTTCACCAGCGCAGTTAGGTGACGAACTGACTAACGACCAGTTATTGCAGTATTTTCCGGAATTGATCCCATTGTAACTTGTTGGTTAGTCTGTAGTTATCACCAAAACATCGGCAATGATAGCTAACAAATTAGGACAATTATCTAATGATCAGGATCATAATGCGTAAACTGACAATCGTTTGTTTAGCCCTGAGTTTGTGCTTGACAACCGTAGCTTGTGGAGGAGGAAACCAAACTACTACGTCTTCTAGTTCTAGTCAAAACCAAAGTGCTACCCCCACTAAGCTGAATGATGGACAGTATGATGTACAACAGGCTACCTACAACGATGCCAATGGGGAATATACCCTATTCTTACTAGGTAGTCAGCCCCCAACCTTTGCCACGGAAAAATTACAAATGGCAAGGTTGACAGATGAAGAAATCAAGGCAGGTAAAAAAACTTACCTGAAGGTAGAAAATGGCCAACCAGCTTTATACCTAACAGAAGATTTTAAAATTGAGTACGTTCATAACGTTACTGAGACAAAAACCAATCCCCAAACGGGACAAAAAGAAACTGTCGTTGTGCGTCAAGAATCTAACTTCTGGACACCTTTTGCTGGGGCTTTGGCTGGTAACATAGCGGGTCAGGCTATTGGTAGTCTTCTATTTAGACCTCAATACTATGTACCTCCTGTTTATCAGCCTGGTGGAATTATGACAGGCTATGGTGGATATGGTTCTAGCTATGATGCAGCCGTTTCTAGCTACCGTTCCCGGTACAATGAACCACCCGCAGCCGTGAGAAATCGTACAGCTTTCCGCACTACAGGTTCAATTAGATCCTCTGGAGGTTCTACAACCACAACCAACCGCACAAATCCCAGTGGTCGTGCTACTGGTTCTGGTTTTGGTAGCAGTACCCTCCGTCCTTCTGGTAACTCTAGTTCTACCAAACGTAGTTCTGGTAGTAGTTTTGGTAGTGGTGGCCGTTCTGGCAGCCGTTCTACCGGTTTTGGTAGCAGAAGCAGAAGAAGGTAAATGATAATTGACAATTGATAATTGACAATTGACAATTGAGGGTTTAAGTAGGGGGGAAATTTCTTACCCTACACCCTCCTCTTCACTGTCACCTGTCACTTATCAAACTGCTACAAATGCTGGTTGCGGCCAGCGTCCCATGACTTTACCGATGACTGCTAATTCTGACATCAATTTATCAAACCTGTCTGGTGTTAAAGATTGAGGCCCATCAGATAAGGCTTTGGCGGGGTTGGGATGAACTTCTATCATGAGAGAATCTGTACCTGCGGCGATCGCTGCCATTGCCATTGCAGGTACAAATTCTGACCAACCCACGCCATGACTAGGATCAATCATTATTGGCAGGTGAGTTAATTTTCTTAACACTGGCACAACGGACAAATCTAAAGTATTGCGCGTATACTGACGGTCAAAGGTTCTAATTCCCCGTTCACACAAAATCACATTGGGATTACCTGCTGCCAAAATATACTCAGCGGCCATTAACCAGTCTTCAATGGTTGCCGCCATCCCACGTTTTAATAATACTGGTTTCGATTGCGCCCCGACTTGTTTGAGAAGGGAGAAATTCTGCATATTTCTTGCCCCTACCTGAATGACATCGGCAACTTCGGCGATTTTTTCCAAGTCACCACCATCCATAACCTCAGTAATAATTCCCAGTCCACTGACTTCTCGTGCCTTAGCTAACAATTCCAAAGCACTTTCGCCGTGACCTTGAAAAGCGTAAGGTGAAGTCCGGGGTTTATATGCACCACCCCGTAAAAATTTAGCACCAGCAGCTTTGACACGCCGTGCTGTCTCGACAATCATTGCTTCATTTTCTACTGAGCAGGGACCAGCCACAACTACCAAAGGATGATGTTCACCAAATACCACATCCCCATCGGGAGTATTGACAACCACCGCAGAAGCTTCTCCGTGGCGGAACTGACGACTAGCGCGTTTATAGGGTACTTCCACTCGTAACACCTGCTCAATCCATTGGCTGAGTTCCTGAATTTGTAACGGATCTAAATCAGCCGTTTCACCTACTAAACCGATTACTACCTTATGCTGTCCAATAATTTTTTCTGGTGTCAAACCCCAGCCAGCTAACTCTTCACTTACACGGTCTACTTCTGCCTGTGGAGAACCGACTTTCATGACAACTATCATTTTAAAATCCCTGTATTTTTGAGTAAAATTTGAGTAAAATACTTACCATTTACCGACTCAGGAATGTTGGCTTAAATTTTTTTGCCTACTGCCTACTGCCCACTGGAATTATTAATAATTAAGCGAAAAAATATACAAAAAATGTAGCGCCAGGTACTTTTTCTGAATATTGGGTATAAATAAGACAGTATAAAATTTTAAAATTTTTAAACCTTTTAAAATTCATGTTGAAGTGATAAAAATTCAACTTCAACATTCATTCGCCAATTTACCCAATATTGCAGTTATCTAAATACCTGAGCGCCGCTGATCAGACGTTCTTTTTTCGTGTTTCACGCCAAACTTCGGCCATCCGTCCCCAATTGGTGCCAAATTCACTCAAGCCAAGTAAATTACCCGGTCTTTCTTCATCCCAAGAGGCTGAAAGAACGCCATAAGTTATCCCTAACACTCCTAAACCAAAAAATCCCATATTCACTAATAAAACAGCGATGGGAGGTAATTGGATATGAGCATAAATAACCAGCAGATAACTTGCAACTAAACTGGCGATGCCTAAAGTTGTCGGGATACCACAAAATGCAGCCACTCTCCGCATCATTCGCTGGCTGACGACTTCAGGAATTGCCATTTCTTCCTTGCTAAAGGGTGGCTGTTTTTGCTGTTTTTGGCTAGATTCCTGTGCTTTGACTGTGGGTTGACTTTTAGCTTTTACAGGTTTTTGGCGTTTTTTATTTGGTTCAAACGGTAGACGACTGTGTTCTGATTCTTCAGCAGACATAAGCGGTACTTCCTAACCACGAATACCGAGGCGAGAAATCAAAGCTTGATACTTTTCCCGGTTATTGTTCTGGACATAAGCTAGAAGACGCTTGCGTTGTCCAATCATCTTCAATAATCCTCTGCGAGAGGAATGATCTTTTTTGTTAGCTTGGAGGTGTTGACTGAGGCGGTTGATGCGATCGGTCAACATAGCGATTTGGACATCCGCAGAACCAGTATCGGTTTCATGTACTTGGAAGCCAGAGATGAGTTCTTGTTTGCGCTGTTGCGTCAGAGCCATGATCGATAAATTTCTATTTTTTCTAAATGTATGCAGCAGTCTCTCATAATATCACAGCCATCAAGCCCTGTGGTGAATTGACTCTGTGATAGGTGGGAGACTGGATTAAGGTGTCAGTAAATAAATAGTATAAATTAAGATAAGTAAATTAATTAAGACTTTGTTGGAGTGGTTATGCGATCGCTAATCGTTTGAGTTGGCGAGATAAATCTAATATTGTCAGAATCAGGATGACCAGGATTTGAGGATTTTCAGGATGTGATTGTTTAATTATTTGTGAGTGGTTGATGATTAGTATAGAAAAAGGTTTTTTTCTTAAAAACCTGTAACGATCAATATATTAGTCAATTCTATAAATCATCAAATAAAAATCTTGTCAATCTTTTAATTCTGGATATCCTGATTCTGACAAAAAAATTCTGACTTTTGACTTTTGATTTTTGACTTCCCGAAGGGTGTCCTGGATATCCTGATTCTGACAAATTCATCAAATAAAAATACTACATTAATAATTTATAAAAATGTCTTTTCTGAACATAAAAGGTTTTCAAGATTTGTCATTCTCAATAGGTAGCAAAGGTGATGTTTATGGTAAGGCAAGACTTTGACTATATTAGAGAATGCGGAAAAGTAAGTAAGACATCAGCTAAACCAACGCCTGGTATTTTATTAATTGGTGGTGCAGAAGGTAAAAAATCAGGTGAAGATGCAGCTACTCAATGGTTTTTGAAAAGAGCAGATAGAGGTAATCTTTTAGTGCTGCGTTGTGGTGGACTTGGTAGACACGCTGATTGGGTTTGTGATTATTATAGAGATTTAATTGGTTCTGCTGCGGAACTTTCTATAGATAGTCGAGAAGCAGCGGATGACCCAGAAGTTATTGAATATATCCGCGAAGCAGACGCTTTATTTATAGCTGGTGGTGATCAAAATGCTTATGAAGATTATTGGGAAGGAACGGCGGTAGAAGACGCAATTAATTATTTAATTAATGAAAAAAAGATTCCTATTGCTGGAACTAGCGCAGGTATGGCAATTTTAGGAGATTATTATTATGTACCTTCCCATCGAGGTGTCATAAGTTCAGAAATTTTAGACGATCCCTTTCACCACAATACAAAGGACATTTATCGTAGTGATTTTATTAGAGTTCCATATTTGAAAAATGTGATTACTGACACTCATTTAGATAGGGTTAATCGCAGCAATCCAGAAACAAGATATGGTAGACTTTTTGGATTATTAACTAGAGTTGTTCATGATAGCAATCGACTTTCAGTCTTTGCTATTGGTTTAGAAGAGGGTGCATTTGTTGCTATTGATGACAAAGGAATTGCTAAAGTATTTGGTAATGGTTCTGCTCAAGGACAAGATGCCTATTTTCTGCAAACAAACGGTGCATTACCCGAAAAAGTGGAACGGGATTTACCTGTAATTTGGAATCATAATGGACAAGCAGTAAAAGTCTATAAAATTGCCGGCACACCAGAAGGAAGTGGACATTTTGACCTCAATAATTGGTCAACGGCTTCGGGAGGAAGTTGGGAATACTGGTTTACCACTGGTGGATATTCTGGTTTCAAACGACATCCGATTGATAATTGATAATTGACAATTGATAATTGACAATTGAACCATTCAAGGTTTAAAGCCTACTCTTTTGCAGGGGAAAAAGATAAAAATTTTCCATTTGACAATTCAATCTTCTTCCTTACAAGCAGAGATAATTTTCAATTGTACATTGTTGATTTTTCATTTTTGGATATATTCCTGAACGGGCGGGGAAACCCCGCCTCTACTACTGAACTCCTATTTATTTTCCTGCATACTTCTCACAATTTTTGTTACCATTTTTCTGGGGAAAAATCCGACTATTTTTGCCAATATTTTATTTAAAAGTCCGGGAACAACTATTGTTTTACCTGTCATTAAAGCATGATATCCAATCTGAGCTACGGTTTGAGCATCCATCATCTTTTGACTTTTCACGAGTTTAGAATTTGCCATTCCTGTTCTTTCATGAAACGCAGATACGGTGCCGCCTGGACAAAGAACAGTAACAGCAACACCTGTACCTTCTAACTCATTAGCAATAGCTTCAGAAAAAGATAAAACATACGCTTTAGTGGCAAAATAAACCGCCATTAAAGGCCCAGGTTGAAAAGCAGCAGCAGAGGCAACATTTAAGATTTTGCCTTTGCCCATTTTGACCATATCCTTGAGAAATAACTTAGTTAAATGGGTCAAACAAACCAAATTAACCTGCAACATTTCTAGTTCAGAAATCAGGTTAGTTTCATTAAATAAACCATAAGTACCGAATCCAGCATTATTCACGAGAATATCAATGTGAACACCAGCTTGTTGCAATTCAGTAAAAATTTCTTCAGGAGAGGTGGGTATAGATAAATCTTTGACAATAGTCTTGACTAGAATATCAAATTTTTCCTTGAAATCTATAGCAATTTCTAGGAGTTTAAACTCATTCCTATCTACCAAAACAAGATTGTAATTTGCAGATGCAAAAATACAGGCTAATTGGTAGCCAATCCCACTAGCTGCTCCGGTAATTAAAGCAGTTTCTTGACATTGAATTGGACTTTGGATGTTCATATCAAAAATTTGGTGAAGTTCACCTAAAGTATGAGCAATTGTAAGCATTCAGCTATCAGTAGTCAGCAGTTAGCTAAAACTGCTTTTCAGGCTAAGTTTCAAGGATTTTTAAGGTAAACTGATACCAAAATCAATTCCTCATTCCTCGCTAAAAATGCTCATAAATTCCAGATAATAGCTGATGACTGATTACTGACGGCTGAATACTTACGAGCAATTCAACAATAATGATCCGATTTTTTTCACCCGTGATAAATGCCTAAAAAATAATGATTAAAATATCTAATTGGCAATATCACACTTCTTGTTTCTGGCTAAAAATATTATGGTATTTCTCACTCACACCAATTTTTATTTTATGGATGGGCATTGCCCACCCTAATTGTTTCAAGACTATAATTATGCGAGACTGAGGAAACCTGTCTGCATTAAATAGGAAGTGTAAGTTATTAATAATTGTGAGTCAATGGGAGGACAAACAATAGAACTTCCTTTCAATGCTTCTAGAGTTGCTTCACAGCTAATAATTGGTCGGCGAGATTGCAAATACAAATCAGGAATAGTGATTTGTTCATCAGACCAACGCTCTAATAAAAATGGGCGCAGAGTGTATAAAGGATTGTCTTGGTCAGTGACATTATTGATTAACTCAGCTTGCCATTGTTCGTAGGGAATCATTTCTAGCGAAAAACCAAAAGTGCGAATCCATTCCACTAAAGATTTTAGAGAAGCTGGTTGGGGATGCTGTAAATGGAAAGCTTTACCAATTGATGTTTCTTGTCTTGATAAATAAACAACGGCTTTGCTCACATAGTCTACAGGAGACATATCTAACATATAATCTACATCGGGGAAATATCCCATTTGTAGACAGCCTTTAATCATCAAATTGATAAAATCATGGGTGTTACAAATCCCAGTTTTGCTATCTCCAGCAATTAATGGTGGTCTATATATTGTAACAGGAAGTCCCCGGTCACTGGCAATCTTAACTAATTTTTCTGCTACCCATTTAGTTTGAGAGTAACCTAAGAAAATACCTTGCCAATCATGAAAGTCATCCTGTTCTTTAACTACTTGACCTGCATAAGCAGTAGATTCAAAAACAGCGACACTGGAAACGTAATGTAAAGGCTTAACTTTGGTTTTACAAGCTAATCTTAAGACTTCTTGAGTTCCTAGAACATTAGCTGTTTTTAATGCTGAATAAGGATAAACATAATTCAGCAAAGCACCACTATGATAAATGGTATCAATATTAGCAGCTAGATTTTCAAATTGTTCTGCACCAATACCTAAAAGTGGTTGTGCTAAATCTCCAACAATGGGGATAATTCGGGAACTGTATTTATCATCCCAAATTGCATATTGTTCGAGGTTTTTGATTAATTTACTTTTACCTTCTGCAACATCAGCGGCACGGACTAAACAATAGATAGTTGCTTGGGTTTCTCCTAAAAGTTCCTTAATTACAAAAGCACCTAAATAACCTGTTCCACCAGTTAAAAAGATGTTTTTAGGATTTGTGATAGAAACAGCATTATTACCAACTGGTTGAATAGTGGGGTCAAGTACAGCTTCTGCACCTAAATCTAGAAAAGGAGGAGCAATATTCACAGTAGAAACTGTGCCATTTCCTGTATTTTGTACCTGATTTTCTCCTGCTACTTCTTCAGATAGCCGTTGAGAAAGTGCAGCAATTGTTGGATAATGCCAAAGTAAAACTGGGGAAGGTTTAAAACCTAGCAAATTTTCCAATTTACTAATAATAATCATGGCTTGGGCTGAATCCAAACCATAATTTTCTAGATGTTCCTGTACATCAATTTCTTCTGGTGTTGTTCCCAGCACTTCTGCCAAATTAGACACCATGAAATCTTGAATTTGGTCGGCAGTATAGGCAGTTTTTAAACTCATTTTTACATCTCCAATGTAGAACGAACTGGGTGATATTGACTGTAGAAATTAGAGATTTGCAACCCTTGAAATTTTAAGTTTTGAATGCGGTATAAGAAAGCTGTTCCCAACATGATGTGATGAGCAATATCAACAACATGACGATTTTGAGGTTCTGCTAAATAAGAACCACGCACCCAGTCATTGAAACTGCCCATAGCCGGACCACACCAAATTTGATAATCGACTTCTCGACCTTTTTCACCAGCACTAGACCAGCGAGAAGATAAGCCTAAATACCAGCGGAAAATTAAAGCCATTTTTAATTTCGGATTATTAACAGCTTTACCTAATTTTTCAGGATTTTTCTGAGATAAATAAGTGGCTGTTCCTTCCCAAACTTCGGCGATAGTTTTGCGGAAGATTTGTTTTTCTAATTTCTCTCTTTCTGCTAAGGGGATATCTTCAATTGAGTCATAAGCGCGGTATAATTCATATAGTTTTTGCGCTCGCATGGGGAACATTGTTCCACGTTTTAAGACCTGCAATTTGACTCCCATTTCAAACATATCCGCAGCAGGAGCCATCATCATATCTGCCATTTCTGCTTGTGCTAATAATTTTTTGGTATATTCACAAGCTCCTGATTCAATGCAGGATTGATTAATTGAACCAGTGACGATATAAGCAGCACCCATCATAAAAGCAGCTAAGGCGGATTCTGGTGTACCAATTCCTCCTGCTACTCCCACTCTGATAGGTTTCTCATATTGATATTGGGTTTGAATTTCGTCTCGCAAACTAATAATTGAAGGGAGCAAACACACCAAAGGACGATTATCTGTATGACCGCCAGAATCAGCTTCTACGGTAATATCATCAGCCATCGGTACTTTGCTGGCTAGAGTTGCTTGAAATTCAGTAATTAGTCCTTGCTGAATTAATTCTTTGAGAATTCGGGCGGGTGCTGGTTGCAAAAATTTAGTCGCAACTTCCCGACGAGAAATTTTAGCAATGACTTTATTTTTGATTTCGATTTGATTATTGGCATTTAAACTTAATCCCGCTACTCGATAATAAACGATGTTAGGAGTTAAGTCTAAAAATGCAGATGCTTCTAATGTTCTTACGCCATATTTGAGATATAATTCTACGGCTTGGCGTTCTATCGCTGGTTCGTTAGGACTGTGAATTAAATTAAAGCAGTATGGTCCATGAGGTAAGGCTTCTTGAATGCGTTTAATGGCTGTTTCTAGCCGTTCTGGAGGTAAACCACCTGCACCAAAAGAACCTAAAAGTTTTTCTTTTCCTAGTGCAATTATCATTTCTTCGGAAGCAATACCACCAGCCATTGCGCCTGTCATATAGGCACATTTCACACCATGAACGATGAGAAAGTTGGGGTCGCCAAATTGTTGCAGCCGTAAAGGTGGAAGTGATATTAATAGTTCTGCTTGTACTGATGAACCGTTGTCAGCAGGTGCTAAATAACCGTCGTTAGTAACGCCTATGTTATCTGCTAGTTTAACTATGTAACATGGTTTATCTAAGGTGAGGAATTTGTCTTTGATGGCGTTTTGTTCAAAGGCGATACAATCTAGTGAACCTCTCCAAATTTGATTTTGATGGTGGGAGAATGTGGAAAATATTAGACCATTATTTGGCTTGTTTAGTACCGTATTAAATGTTGTCACGGTAGTTTTTTCCTCGGTTTATAAGCGACTTTTGTAGGTTGGGTTGACGTAAGGAAACCCAATATTTTGATGACAGTAATTTTAGGTAAATGAACCACGTTCTGCGTTCGCGTAGCGGTGCGTAGCACTCAGCAGTTCCCGCAGGGTAGACACGAAGGAAAGGAAGGAAAGAGTGTTTTTGAAAGTTCTTGCATAAGTCTTGAGATTACTTCTATCTCACTATTAAATTACCTAATTTTTCAATAACGAACCGCAGAGGACACAGAGAGAAAAACATCAGTAATCTTTTAGCAGGGAGAAAGTAATTATTAAGGTTGCTGTAATTTGTTGGGTTGCGCTGTCGCTTAACCCAACCTACAGGGGTTATTTGTCTTGACTTAGTAAGTTTTGAGCGCAAGCTAGTTGGAGTTGAATTATTTGGCTCATTTGTTGGCTGAAGTCTTTTCTGGCTTCTAGGAAGCTGGTGTGTGCTTTTGTTAATTTTGAGTTGTTGCTAGTCAGTTTTTGATACTGAGCTATTTTTAAATCGTTCATGTGAATTTTATGCGTTGGTTTTTTTGGTGTGGATTTTTGAGCGCAGGTTAATTCTGAAGAGTTTAATTCTTCTGGCAGTTTTAAACGGTTATCCATGATAGTTTTCATGGCCGTTTTTTCTGGTTGTGCGTAAATTTCACTTGGCTCAATTTTGCATGATGGTTTTAGGGAGTTGATGATTTTATACTCTTGGTAATCAGAAATTATTTCAGGATTTGGAGAGGTATCTTTTTGGAAAAGTTGGCGGTTTTCTGTACTTAAAATAGTTGCGGTTATAGAATTTCCACCGAGGGTAATTTTTCTCAGGGCGGCTTTATGTTGTTTGGTTGTTGCTAAGGAGAGGTTATACAGGGGAGAAAGGTTTAATTTAACTCGATGACTGAGCAGTTTTGCTAGTGCTTTGACAATTGATGTATGATCATCTATGCCACGACGATTTAAAGATACGGTAATATGTTCTTGGTTGCCAAGAATTTTATCTATCCACCGTGAACAAATACCACCTGCACCTGCTTCAATAAATACTTTTGCTCCGTCTTTGTAAACGCGATTTACTAAGCGGGGAAAGTCAAGTTCTTGACATAATCCTTTGGCGATATTATGGGCAATTACTTCGCTTTCTAGAGTAATTGGTTGATATTCAGCCGCAGAATAACAGATAACTCCGGGAATTTTTTGTGCTGGCAAGTTGTTGAGTCGGAATAGTTCTGGGTATTCTGACTGCATCGCTGGAGCATGAATTACATGATCAAATGGTGCAGGAAAAGCATTACAACCCAGTTTTTGAATCACTCGCTCACAAGCTGCTGGTTCACCGGCAATTAATACTTCTTCAGGTGTATTAATCTGGGTGAGGTAGACGTGATTTTCACCTTTTAAAACTTCTCTTACTTGGGCAGGTGTGGTGATTAAAACGTAGTTACTCCACAAATTATTATCATAATTTGCAGGATTTTTTGGTAGTCCCCAATACTCTCTGACGGCATTTTTTTGTCCTGATAATCTATCACCAAATAATGCGGAGGAGTTAAAGGTGTTACTGCCTTGATAGAAGTTGCTCCACACTCCTTGGGCAACCATCATACTGGTTTCACCCAAGCTGTAACCAAAGATATATTTGGGTTTAATTTGGAAGTCGTCGCTAATAATTGTAGTGATGAATCTGGTAAAGAGCATTTCTGCTTCAAACATGGCCAGAGAATCATCTAACAATTTCTTTTCTAGTGTTTCTAATTGCCTGGTAGTTAATTTACTCAGGCTTCGAGGAAATACTAGTTTCTCTACATCCGCTGCTCGTTTGTAAAGACTTTTCATAATTATATCATCGAAGGCTTTAGGAAATAATCGGAATAATGTCCGCCCAATTCCTACGTAAGTATTAACGGCAGCAGGATAAACAAAGGCGATTTCGCCATTTTTTCCTAATGGTTTGGGTGTAAAATAACTTCCTATTGGTGTCACCCAATCTTTGCCGTTGATAAAGGCATTGGTAACACCTTTTTTGGCAGAATTTATTTCTTTGAGGAGTTCTTTTTGGTTGCGTCCGGTGATAGATAATGTGTAGTTGGCATCAGGATTTTGTTGAAATTTTATGAAAGTTTGACTGGCGGTTATTTTCAAACATTCAGCAGTTTCAATTGTTTTCTCTAGGTTATTTAATGCCGATAATAAGCTGGTTTCATCATCTCCAGTGATGGGGAAAAGATGATAAGGTCTTGATTCTAAATATCTGCTACTACGTTCTTCTTGTTGGGTTTCTTCTGATAAAATAACGTGAGCAAATGAACCGTCACAACCAATACTATTAATGGCAGAAATTCTGCATTTGACCTCTTTTTGCAAAAACCAAGGTCTGGACTCGGTAGCGACATAAAAAGGGCTTCCTTCCCATACTTGCGGTGTTTTTACACCAGACCAGTTGGGGGTGGCAGGTATATATTTATAGTAAAGACTCAGGGCGGTTTTGATTAAACTGGCAATACCAGAAGCGACGAAAGTATGGCCGATATTGGCTTTGACGCTACCAATGGCACAGTGTAAACCATCACCAACGGGGGGATAAGCTTGGAGGATACCGTTAATTTCGGCTGTGTCTTCTGTGGGTATGCCACTACCGCAGACTTCTAAATAGTTGACTTCTTGGGGCTGAATTCCTGCTTGTTGAAATGTTTGTTTGCAGACTTGGTGAATGGTAGCCGCATCTATAGCCATTGAAGGAGATTGACCGATGCTCAGACCATCAATTACTGCATATATGCGTTGATTGTTTGCCAATGCTGTATCATGTCGCTGGAGGACAACTGCACCTGCACCTTCTCCCACAGTCCAACCATCAGCTTTTTGGTCGAAACTTAAAGTATTTATTCCTGTATTTATTTGGCCAAATTGGCTGCGAAGTAAGACATTTTCTACTCCTCCTGCTAAGTCAACAGCACCGACAACTACTGCTTCAACTTCGTTGGTTGCTAATAGCATTTGGGCTAATTCTAAAGCTTTAAAAGTGGCAGTTTCTACGGCGCTAATAGTGAAGGAAGGCCCAGAGAAATTCCACAAAGAAGAAACGCGACTGGCCATGATGTTGGCGACATAACTGAGATATTCACCAGTATCAACTTGGTGATGAATACTATCTTTAACTATGGTTTCTAGCTGGCTAATTTTTTCTGGTGGTAAGGAAATTTCTGCGGCATTTAAGCCGTCTTTTAGTTGCCAAGATGAATTCCAACGTTGTTGTAGTTGGTGTACAGACAATTCTGTGTCCGCAGCAATAATTACGGCGACATTACCGTTAGGTTGAATTTTCCCATCTTTGAGGGCGCGATCGCACACTTTTAATAATAATGTTTGCTGCGGATTGAGTTTTTCAACTTCGTTCGGAGGAATTTTGTAAGCTAAAGTGTCAATTTCAAAATCTCTAATATACGCACCTGCTGGTGCTGTTCCTGCTTCTAAACCGTACTCTTGCAGTAACTTTTCCTGTTCATTAATTCCATGCCATCTTTTTTCAGGCAAAGGAATAAAATGCTGTTTTCCATCATAAATACTGCTTTCAAAAGCATCTAATCCATCACATTCACCAAAAAAGGCATCCATGCCCACAATTGCAATTTTTGCGTTCATTCTTGCTTGAATATTCATTTGCTGACTTCCCCTTCTTCCAAAACTAAATGAGAGTTTGTTCCACCAAATCCAAATGCGCTCAAAGCTACTTGCTTAGTTCCTTTACTCGGCCAAGGTGTGGCGGTTCTGACAATGTTTTGTGGCGAAACAACATGATTTTCAGAACCTATAGGTTCACTGACATTAATAGTGGCTGGGATAACATTATGAGACATACCTAAAATGGTCTTTGTTATCCCCACCATGCCAGCAGCAACTAGTAAATGACCGACGTTATTTTTAGTTGAACCCACTAAAGGCGTTGCTTGTTTTTCACCAAAAAAGCCTTCAATAGAGTTAGATTCGGTGGTATCTCCTAAGAGAGTGCCGGTAGCGTGACACTCTAAATAATCAATTGTTTTGGGGTCAAGTTTGGCCTCATCATAAGCTCTTTGATAGGCGGTAATTTGCCCTTGAGCATTGGGACTGAGGAGATGTTTACCTTTCCCATCATTAGATAAACCACTACCGCAGATTGTTGCTAAAATTTTGTCTCCATCTCTGACAGCATCACTATATCTTTTGAGCATTACCATTCCTATGCCTTCGGAGGTAATTAACCCGCGTGATGATTTATCAAGAGGACGACTAATGCCATTCTCTGGATATCCTTGAATACCTGAAAATAACATTCTTAAAAACAACGGATCTGAGCAACTAATAGCACCAGCCAACATCAAATCGGCTTTACCTGATTGCAGATAATGGGATGCTAATTTAATGGCATAAAATGATGATGAACAGGCAGCATCTATACAGCAATGAGTTCCAGAAAGACTAAATGCACGGGAAATTATGGCAGCAGGTAAACCGGAAACCATCGCATTATAAGGAGATGCTTTGGCTGCGGTTAATGCACCACCTAAACGGAAATCTTTTTCCTGCAAAAGTTCACTAATTGCAGGTGCAATTGTTTGCTGATAAATCGGTGCAAATAATTGATTAGATGCTTTCGTTGGTAAAGCAAGAGTTCCTAAAATTACGCCGCATTGAGAGAGTGCAGATTGATTTCCCCAATAGCCACTGTTAATAATTGCTTGTTTAGCTGCATACAGTGACCATTTAAATGTATTGTCTAAACTTTGGACAAATTCCCCAGGTAAATTGTACTCGCTGGGGTTAAAGTCAAAGTTACGGATAAATCCACCTTTTAAAAAGTAGAATTTTTCCGGTTTGCCTTTGGTTGAATCGTAGAATATGCTAGGATCTAAACCTAAATCGGCAACGCTAATGTCAGAGGTTGAGTCTTTTTCTTCGCTGAGATTCTGCCAAAATTGTTCAGGATTGTTTGCATCGGGAAAGAGGCATGATAATCCGATAATGGCTATTTTTTCCACTGTTGAAATCCTCGTTGGGGTATGAGGGAATTAAGAATTAAGAATTAAGAATTAAGAATTAATTTTTAATTCCCCAATAGTTTTTTAGGATTTACGCGATTCCCCCAAACGTGGTTTTGTAGTTATTTGTTATTGGTAACAGTAAATAATCTAATTACTGTCACCTGTCACCTGTTACCTGTCACCTGTCACCTACTTCTTGTTTAACATTTTCATCGGCCAAATTACTGCTTTCGCTCCTAAAATGCGGGAGTATATTCTTCCTTCTCGACTGTGCAGAATAAAATTAGCAGTTGCACCAGTATCTGTTTTATTTTCGATTTCACAAGATACATAAAAAGGTGAGTTACAAGGTACAGCTAAAAATTGTTCTGAATATGTTAGTTGTCCTGGTAAACATACTTCTTGATGAAAGTGGTTTAACCACAGCCAAAGTGATTGGGTACTGATATCTGTGGTATAAGGATTATGCCATTTAACAGGGAATTGTCCTTGTGCTTGTTCAGATATTTCTTGCCAACAACACTCGACTGTAATTTTATTAGGGTTAACATTTAGCACTCTGGTAATTTCCTGAAATGCTGGCCCATGAAATAAGGTTGAATCACCATTTTGATAAAATCCTTTACCTGTGGTGGTAATAATGTTATCTTCTGTGAGATTCAGAGATTCATAGATGGGTGCTTCTGGCATTTTTCCCACTACTCTGATGATAGCAGAGAAGTGAAAATGGGTTTTACCTTGGGCATTTTTACTCAATATCTTAGTTTGAAATTCAATAAATTCACCATCAGCTTTGGATAATTCTTGAATTTCTAGAATATATTCATCGGCAAGGCTGGAATTAAAGGATATTCCTTTTAATACCTTAAATTCTCTACAGTTTAAGTAGCGATAACCTGGATAAATTTCTTCACAAGCATGAATCATCCAAGACATGGCACAGGTAGCTGGTAATACTTGCACCTCGGCAATTGTATGATCATACAAAAAGGGATTTTCTGCTAATGTCATCCGTCTGCGGATGCGATGATTTTTTAGTTCGGTTTCTAAGGGTGTGGGTGGTAGATTCATGGGACTACCAATTACCACCTGGGATTGATTTTGAAAGGCGGGATGTAGTTCATTAACTAACATTTGTGTGCCAATTTCTACAGGAATAATATCAATTCCTCTTTCAGCAAATGCTTTTTTTAGTTGTGGTGTCACCATCCCACTATCCCAACCACCCCAGTTAATTGCGACTACATGAGTTTGAGGGTAATGTTTTTTAAATTGGTGGGCTGATTTGTTGAGAATTTCATTAGCTATGGCATAATCACTTTGTCCTATATTCCCATAAAAACCAGTCACCGAAGAAAACAAAACTAAATGTTGTAATTGCTGAGGATTAACACAATTCAGTAAATTTTGTAATCCTTGAACTTTGGCTGTGTAAACCTTTTCAAAATCCTCAGAAGTTTTCTTTTCAATTAACTTATCTGCTAAGTTACCAGCACCGTGAATAATACCTGTAATTTGTCCAAACTTTTGAGCTACAGTGTTGAGTTTTTCTTGTAATGCTACTGTATCAGTCACATCAACGCTGATATATTCTGCCTTTGCTCCAGTGGCTTCAATTGCAGCCAAAGTCTTTTTAATTTCTCGGCTAGAATTAATTTCATTAAATATCTTTTGTACCATCATGGGTGTTGGTTTCTCACCTTGAGAAATCAAATTTTCCATGATGCGTTTTTTCAAAGCAGCATCTTCTAAACAATCACGAGCATATTCTGGTTCTTCTGTGATTTCCGAACGACCTAAAAGAATGAATTTACAAGGTTGATTTTGTGCTAATTTAATTGTGCATTGTGCAGTGATTCCCTTTGCTCCACCACTGACAACGAAGACAGATGATGGATTAACTTGAAGTGTTGCAGTCATAATTCCTCGGTGATGAGTTAAAAATTAAAAATTAAAAATTAAAAATGCCTAAATTCAAAACATTTCATTGGTCTGCATAGTTAAAAAAATTGTTTCCTCTCTCTGTGTACTCTGTGCTTCTGTGGTTCGTTTTAAAAAAACTTTTCACCTAACAGAAGATTATTTGTTAAAATCTCACGCAAAGACGCAAAGGCGCAAAGAGAAGATTTAATGAACCACGAAGAAAGCGAAGGACACGAAGGAAGAAGAGAAGAAGAGACGAAAAGAAGAAGATAATATATTTTGCGTCTTTGCTCCTTTGTATCTTTGCGCGAAACACTGTTTATTTGTGTGGTGGGCATTGCCCACCTTACAAGTTATTCAGTTTCGGCTACGAGTGTTACTCTTCCCTTGGAGCTATAACCAACTTCACCGATATATCTGTTAGAATCATGCAGTTCTGCTACAATATATTCTGCTGATTGGTGTGGATCTAAGTTGGGATTTAAATCAATTGCTCTCAAGAATACTTTTGGCCATTCCCATCTCAAGCTCTTGGTTAATCCTAATAATCCTGCACCAATAATTCCGAAGTTTTCTGTGTGGTCTAAACCAAATGTGCCGTCAAGATGGGCAACTGTGCAGAAGCTAACTCTTCCTTCTAAATTGGCGGCTGTGTTAAGCGATTGTTTTAGATGTTTCGCCATCAAAAAGATGTGTTTGACAATCGCTTTTTCTGTTTCTAAATAACCAATATTTGTGGTTGTGAATTGTGGATGTAGGTGAATAAATGCCCCAATCTTTCCGTGTTGAATGCTGATGCTTTGCAGTAGTAGTTGTAGATGTTCTTCACTCATATTCGCCAAGGTGAGGCGGGTAACTCCTACTGGTAATGGCGACTGTTCAGGAACTAATGATTGGGGGAAACTCAAAACTACTACTTTCCAACCTTGTTCTAGGAGTGCGTGAGCCAGTTTGGTGGTGGTGAGAGAACCATCATCAGTGATTACACCAATGTGTCCCTCTGGTAGTTTGCATTCCCAAAAATCAGGTCGGGGTAAAGTTTTTAGTTTGACCGGACGACGAGGAAGATTTGGGTCTGCTGGTGGTGGTGGGGTTAAGTCCACCACTTGGGGAATGAAATCTGCGGTTATCGCGTCAGCATCAAGCTTTTTTTTTTCGCCTCCCACCAGCTTCTGGAGGTAGTTCACGATTTGTCCAATTGTCCGCAGGTCGCCTAATTCTTCTATATTTGGCTTGGGTAAGTCGGGGTATGCTTCTTGCATCGCTCCCAGTATTTCTACCCGTTTGATGGAGTCAATTCCCAGGTCGGCTTCCATGTCCATGTCTAGTTCTAGCATCTCGACTGGGTAGCCTGTTTTTTCACTGGTGATATTTAACAGGGTTTGCGCTAGTTCTGCATATTCGTTGCTGGGGGCTGGGGACTGAGGACTGGGGACTAGAGACTGGGGAGTAGCTATTAACTCTTCTTTGACTTCCTCTGTCACCTGTAACCTGTCACCTGTCACCTCTTCTGTCACCTGTAACCTGTCACCTGTCACCTGCTTTTCCAGATACTCAACAATTTGACCGATGGTGCGTTTTTCTGCCAGTTCTTCTAGGTTTGGCTTGGGTAGGTCAGGGTATAATTCTTGCAATCCTCCCAGTATTTCTACTCGTTTGATGGAATCAATACCCAGGTCGGCTTCCATGTCCATGTCGAACTCTAACATTTCGATGGGATAACCGGTTTTTTCGCTAGTGATAGCTAGGAGGTTTTTACCTAATTCGTGAATATTAACTCCGGGGTTTGTTGGTTCGGGAATTAATGCTACAGGTACAAATGGTTGCGGTTGTTTTTCTATTACAGGCTCTACAATTGGAGCGGGTATTTCTATTACAGGTTCTGCAATTTTAGGCAGGGTAACTGCTTCTATTACAGGTGCAGTTTGGATAATTACAGGTTCTTGAGTTTCTACTATTTTGGCAGTAGGAGGAACAACTGTTTCTGTAATGGTTGGTTCTGGGCTTGGGGACATCAATTCCCGCAAACTGTTGGTGTGTGTCTCGGTAAATTGAGGCGGAATTACGGGTTGAATTGTTTCTGTACCGTCAATTAGTAGAGAATATTCTTGTTGAATCAGTTGGAAAAAGTTTTTGGTGTATTCTACTTGTTCCCGCAGATATTGTTCATGTATGCGGAGGGTTTCAGCTTGTTGGCTGTGAAACTGCATCATGCTGCGCTCGAAGCTTTCCATCACTACTTGTTTGATTTGGGCAGCTTCTGAAGATTTACTATTAATAAACAGGGCGTTTTGCTGTTGCATCAGTTGGAAAAATGTTCTGGCATATTCCATTTGATGGTTCAGGTATGTCCCGTGTATTTCTAAGTTATCGCTTTGGTTGTTTTGAAACTGGTTCAGGAGGTTTTCTAAACTTTCTAGAACCTGTTGGAAGTTGATATTTTTATGGTGTGTTTCCATTTTCCCTCCGAGACGCTCTGCAAGCGCATAGGGTACTGTAGGTAATAACTCTTTGGTGGCTTGATTTGAAGGGTTAACAGGATTCATCTGGGACTGTTGCAAAGAAGTAATTACTGGGGTTTTCTTGTGTCCGTTACCGTTACCGTTACCATTTCCGTTGGTGGAAGAAGTTACAGGAGTTGCAGAATTCTTAACTTCTAATTTCTTAGGGTCTTGAATTTCTAATTGCTTAGAATTTTGAACTTCTGTTAGTGAAGTTTCTATTCCTGAACTACTGAACTCCTGAACTCCTTGAACTCCTTTGATTTTGAATCCATCGTTTAATGCTTCAGCAAAGGCATTTTTGGTTTTTTCGGAAACGTAGTTAATACCTCTTAATTTGACGTTTAAGACTTTTTTGGTTTCGGCTGGGGGTAATGTTGGAGGTAGTTGGTAGGGGTCGAGATTATTCAAAGCCATACCAATGACGCGCAGTTGTATTGCTGCTTCTCTGAGGGTGCGATCGCTGTTTTTCTGGGTGCTAGGATTGAGTGAAACTGTAATATGTGGACGCTCACCCAAAATATCTTTTACCAAGTTGGTCAGAATGCGTTTTGGTCCAAATTCTACGAAGCAATAACCACCAGCAGCATAGATATTTTCTATCTCTTGCTTGAACATAACCGAGCTAGAAAGATGACTTTCTAATACTCTTTGAATGCTGGCAGGTTCTTGAGGATATTGTTTACCAGTGACGTTGCTGAAAATGGTAACTTTGGGATTTTGGAAAGCTACAGATTTTGTTGCAATTGCAAAGGACTTTTGAGCAAATGCAATTAAAGGTGTGTGGAAAGCAGCGGAAACTGGTAACAATACCGCCCCATATCCTAACTCTTGGAACTTCTGCTGAATTTTCTTAATTTCACCAGTTGGCCCAGCTAAAACAACTTGAGTGGGAGAATTAAAGTTAGCGATCGCAATTTGGGGATAATTCCGCAATACTGCTTCTACTTTGGTGATATCTTCCTTCACCGCTAACATACTACCTGCATCATGGTCAGGATCTTTTGGTGCAGCCATCGCTTGACCTCTAGACTTAACCAAGTACAAATAATCTTCTTCACTCAGCACTCCCGCAGCCCACAATGCGGTTAATTCACCAAAACTATGTCCGGCAGCAAAATCTGATTTAAACCCAGCTTGTTGGAAAATAGAATACAAACCAGCACTAAAAACACCAATTGCAGGTTGAGCATATTCGGTTCTTTGCAAAGCTGCAATTTGAGCGTTTTTCTCAGCTTCATTAAAAGTTGGATGGGGGAAAACAATTTCTGAAATAGGCTGCAAATTATCTTTAATTAACAACCCATCCATCAACCCATACAACCGTCGTAAAGCTGGGAAATTCATTACTGCTTCTCTACCCATTTCTAGGTATTGAGAACCTTGACCAGAGAATAAAGCAACTACTTTACCAGCCAATTCTATGCCAGAAGAACGGTAATAAATACCTTGTGGATGTTCCCAAGAAACTGCTGATTGTTTATTTTTTAGTAAATCAATACTAACTTTTAGTAACTTGCAAGCCTCTTGTAGATTCTCAGCTACAAAACCAATTCTGGCAGCAGTTTTGGGAATAGTTAAAGACTTGGATTCTTGGACTAATTGGGAGTAATGTCTTTCTCCTTCGTTAGATTGCAAATTATTGAAAGTTGCTTCTAACTTAGTAATTAATTCTGCCGGAGTAGAACCAAATAATAACACTTCACTGGGTGCATTATGTAAACGGTAAGCTTGTTGTTGTTCGGCTTCGTATTCTTCCAAAACAACGTGATAATTAGTGCCACCAAAACCAAAGGAACTTACACCTGCGCGTCTTGGTGCTTCACCTTCTGCGCGTATCCAAGGTCTAGTTTCAGTGTTCAAATAAAAGGATGAATTTTCAATATCCAGCTTAGGATTTGGCTCAGTAATATTGATAGTTGGTGGTAAAATCTTATGATGTAATGCCAAAGCAGTTTTAACTAAACTAGCTGCACCTGCGGCGGCTTTGGTATGTCCAATTTGTGATTTTACACTACCTAAAGCAATGTGCTGTTTTTTGTTGTCATATTGACTAAAGAAATCGCGCAAAGAACCAAATTCTGTGGGATCTCCAGCCATTGTTCCTGTACCGTGCGCTTCCATCAAACCTACAGTTGCCGGAGAAAAACCAGCATCATTGTAAGCACGTTCTAAAGCTTTAACTTGTCCTTCTTTTCGTGGTGCATAAATACTCTTGTAGCGGCCATCGCTAGAAGTGCCAATTCCTTTAATAACTGCATAGATTTTATCCCCGTCTCTGACCGCATCTTCTAAGCGTTTGAGAACGAGCATAGCGATACCTTCACCTAACATCATTCCATCTGATTTAGCATCAAAAGGCTTAACGTTGTCGCTAGGAGAAACAGCGGGAGTTTTACTAAAAGAAATGTAAGCCATGATGGTGTTATCGGTATCCACACCACCAGTCAGCATCATATCGCTGCGATGTTCCACCAGTTCACTAATGGCCATTTTTAAAGCACCAAAGGAACTAGCACAAGCCGCATCTACTACACAGTTCATACCGCCAAAATTGAGGCGGTTAGCAATACGTCCAGCGACAACGTTTGCTAACATTCCAGGGAATGCGTTTTCATCCCATTTGATGTATGCACTTTTGATTTTTTCGACGATTTTCTGAGTATCTTCGTCAGATAAACCGCTACTTTTGAGAACTTTTTCCCACACAGGATATTCTAATCTGGCAGATAATGGCATACCCAATTGTTTAGCCATTGCCACACCTAAAATTACCCCCACATTCTCGCGGCTAAATTCACGAGATTCACCATAACCAGCATCTTCCATTGCTTCTTTGGCAACTACTAAACTTAAGAGTTGCGATACATCAGTAACTTCTAAAATGCTGGGAGGAATCCCAAATTCCATTGGGTTAAAATCAACTTCCGGAATAAAACCACCGCGTTTACAATAGGTTTTATCTTCTGGTGTTCTAGGATTAGGATCGTAGTAATCTTTGACGCTCCAATGGCTTTCAGGAACATCAGTGATACAATCAGTTTTATTAACAATATTTGCCCAGTATTGCCGTAAGTTTCTTGCTTGTGGTAGTAAAGAAGCCATGCCGACAATAGCAATAGGATTTTGTTGCAGTTGTCTGTTAATTTTGTTAGTTGAGATTTGGTTATCCGATTTCATCTTTTTTTCCTCTATAAACCTCATCAAATCTTTTTCACAACTGTTAACAAGCTTCTCTAACTCTGCCAAGGCAGTATTAATTGAATCAGCAGACATCATGGCATAGAGTAATCTTGAGGACTGTGGATGATATAGCTACAGAAATTTCTGTTGCTTACAAGTAGTGAAACTATCTCTGATTAAAAGCATTAGTTCACTTATCTGCATAAGGACTAAGGCTGTTTCCACATCAACACCACACGGTAAATACTGCCTTGCTTAAGTATCTAAATAATTGACATTTTTGGTGTTTTCGGAAAATTTGGTAACACTGAAATGGTGAAAAAATACTATACGATGTACGACCATTGAGATTTTGGTAACTGATCGCTCAAATTACAAAAACTGGTAAGATATTTTGGGAGTTTCTTCGTCACTAGATTGGTGAATAGTAGTAAGTATTCAGTTATTAGTATCAGACTACACCAAGCTACACAAATCGCTTTCGAGTACAACATAGTCGCAGCCTCAATTAGAAGAGTTGAATAGGAAAATTTACACTTTTGTAGTTTATTTTCAAACCTCTTACCCTGGGCTGACGCTTGATACCTAACTGATTACAGACTTTCAAGAATTGCATCCCAATTAAAGAATAAAAACTGAAGCTTAGACATGAAATCAGAAATGTTTTTTTCTTGCACCTTTTGCATTATCACTGGTGTTAATTACAACGTTTTGTATTTTGAACGATACCATGTCCAATTTCACCACCCAGGATAATATATTTTATGAGATTCAACCAATAAAAGCTGCCAAGCTCGTTACAGAAGGAACATCACCTTGAACCTAAGTTCATGCAATATGAAAAAATACTTAACCTGTTCTAATTTGATCATCATCTGCCTAGTTTTTCGTATTTTTTCCTTTTTACTCTCAAATGGTTTGACTGTTTGCCTTGCTGCTTTTAAATATTGAATTAATACAAAGACTAGCACAGCTTAGAGAAATTGAATAGTTCATTGCAAGTAAGTTTAGAAAAAAGATATTTGGTTAATGAACTTACTTTTACAGACATCATCAATATCATCGTATAATCTTTGACTAGAATTGAGGAATCAAGGGTTTTAGTGCGGAAGTATGACTGAGTAGATTTTCCCTAATTTATTCAGCTTTGTAGATATTTTGTGGCAACAGTTACAAATCATTAAATACACATTAGATGGTTTTGAACATAAATATCTTTTTTTCAGAGAAACATCATAATTCAGGCTTTGTTTTTGATGAATTTATAAGATAACTCACCTTATTCATCAAAGTAGTTATTTATAAAGCAAATATTAATTTCTAGGATGTAATTACTTCAACACTTGTGGCATAAATTGTGAGGAAATATATATATTTTGAGTTGCCAAAGCCTGATTTGATAAGAGAATTACAGATTTAATCGTTAATTTATGAGCTTCTAATGTAATACCCCAGAGCAAGTAGAGGAGTTGAGTTAGGTTGATGATTACAAATTTGATTTTTATGAACGTCAGCATTAGTACAATTTAATCGCTTGACAAAATCAAATATTTTTGGCAAGATTGAACTTAAGTTTATCCGGTTTTTTTCAGTTAATTACATCAGCAATTTCTAAGATCGAGAAATTGATATTGTGGATTAGCACTATGGTATTTACCACTACTTAATGAAATTTCCCTTCACGAAAAAACTGAGGATAATTGCCAGTAATATTCAGTGTTGATTGTGCCGTCCATCTGATTATCAATAGCGACTACAAAGTCTCAGAACAATTCATACAAAACTAAATAGGCTTATCCACTGCCTCAAAGTAACACCATAGAGGATAAGTTCTCGGAGGTAATATGCGGATAAGTCTAGGAATTTGAACTGATATAGCTTTGACGACTCTCCCTAAGCAGAAAATATAGCATCTATCAGCTATCAGCAGTAAAACTTATTGCTGCAAGGCTTTGTAATTAAATTTTCTATCTCATTCACCTGCAATCTGCTCTAACTGGAATAAAAACATAGCAATCCTAAATTATTTATGACAAATCTATTACCTCAGTTCACCAGTAATTTGACGTAAGTATTCAGCAGTCAGCAGTAAAACCCTTTTGGTGCAAGGCTTTGTCATAAAAATTTGTACCTTATTGATCTGCAATATGCTGTAATTATCAATCTTTGCTCTTGCTTTTATTAGCTGATTACTGATTACTGATAGCTGAATGATGATAATTTGACAAATCAAATAGGACTAATATATGGCATTAAACAAAGAACGCCGATTATTAAAAAATGCTGCTATGAAATGGAAAATAATTTTAGCAGCTTCTATTGCTTTAGCAACAGGTTGGATATCTTTCTACAGTTTTTCTCAGTTAAAATTAAAACCGAATTCTCAGGTTCAATCTTCTTCACTCAACTCCTCCACGGCAACTCCTGTAAAAATTGCTGTCACTGCTTTGGGACGGTTGCAACCAAAGGGTAAAATTACTCATTTATCTGCTCCTAATTCCATCAACGGTGTGCGTGTGGAAAAACTGTTGGTCGCTGAAGGAGACGAAGTAAACAAAGGGCAAATTTTAGCTTATTTAGAGGATTACGAACGTTCTAAAGCTGCCATCAAACAAGCCTTTGATAAATTGTTAGTTGCTAAAGCCAAATTAGCACAGGTAAAAGCTGGAGCGAAACCCGGAGATATCAATGCTCAACAAGCAACAATTACCCGTTTAGATTCGCAATTAAAAGGAGAAATTGCTGCACAAACAGCAACAATTAACCGTATTCAAGCTGAAGTAGATAATGCTCAAAAAGAGAGCGATCGCTATCAGCAATTATATAAAGATGGTGCTATTTCTGCTTCCATTGCAGATACTAAAAATTTGCAACTCAAGACATCACAACAACAGTTAACAGAAGCTCAAGCCACTCTTGCACGTACTAAAAATACACTGCAAGATCAAACTAAAGAAGCAAAAGCTAGACTCAACAGCATTAAAGAAGTACGTAATGTAGATGTGGCCTTAGCAGAAAGTGAAGTCAAGAGTGCAGAAACTGCTATTCAACAAGCAAAAGCAGACCATAATTTAACTTACATTAAATCCCCCATAGATGGCAGAATTTTGAAAATTCATGCTAAAAATGGCGAAGTCATCTCTACATCTGGCTTTGCTGAAGTTGGTCAAACATCAGAAATGAATGTAGTTGCTGAAGTTTATCAAACCGATATTCAAAAAGTGCGTGTTGGTCAAAAAGCAATCATCACTAGTGCCACCTTTCCTGGCAAAATACAGGGAACTGTGAAAGAAATCGGTTGGCAAATTGACAAACAAAGTATCTTCAGCATTAACCCCAATTCTGATACAGACCGCAGAATAGTTGAAGTCAAAATATCTATTGATCAGCCTGCTGATAGTCAAAAGGTTTCTCGTTTAACCAACTTGCAGGTAGATGTTGCCATTCAAATTTAGGAAATAGTGAATAGGGAATAGGGGAAATAAATAACCCAATGACTAATGACTAATGACTAATGACTAATAACAAAATATATGAATGTGAAAATTCCTTTAGCATGGCTACAGCTTGCCCAGCAAAAAGTGCGTTTTATCGTAGCTGTAGCAGGAATTGCTTTTATTGTGCTGCTGATGTTTATTCAACTTGGTTTCCAAGATGCACTCTATTCTAGTGCGACAGCAGTACATCAAAATCTCAAAGGTGATTTATTTTTAGTCAGTTCTCAATATAAATCTTTGACCTCAAATCAAAGTTTTTCCCGGACTCGATTATACCAAACATTAGGGTTTAATGGTGTCGAATCAGTTAGCCCCATGTATCTGCAATTTGCGAAATTAAAAAATCCGGCTACTGGTGAAAAATATTCAATTTATGTCATCGGTTTTGACCCAGGAGAATCGGTGATGAATATCCCCGATGTTGAGAAAAATTTAGATATCCTCAAAATTCCTGATGTCATGTTATTTGACAGAAATTCTCGACCAGAATTCGGTCCAATTGCAGAAAAATTTGTGCGTGGAGACACTGACCAAACAATTGAAATATTTCCCTTTGATTCTCTTCAAGGTTATCGAGTCAGAGTTGGTGGTTTATTCGGTTTAGGGCCTTCCTTTGGTGTTGATGGCAATTTAATTGTTAGTGACTCAACTTTTTTAAGAATTAATCCTAACATTCGTCCCGCAGAAAAGATAGATGTAGGTATTATTAAGATTAAACCAGGTGTTGACCCCAATCAGATTTTAGAAACTTTGAAAGCGAGTTTACCTAATGATGTGCAGATTTTTACACGCAAACAATTTATTAATTTTGAAAAAGAATACTGGGCAGCTAGAACACCAATTGGTTTCATCCTGAATTTAATGCTAACTATGGCTTCTGTGGTGGGTGTAGTCATTGTTTATCAAATTCTTTACAGCAATATTGCCACTCAATTTATTGCCTATGCCACTTTAAAAGCTATTGGTTATGCCAATGGATATTTATTAAATGTAGTTTTCCAACAGGCATTAATATTAGCTCTATTAGCTTATATACCAGGGTTTATTGTTTCCGTAGCTTTATATGATTTTGCCATGCAAGCTACTAAATTACCCATCATGATGACTTCTAATAATGCCTTGATTGTCTTAACTTCTACAGTTTTAATTTGCATCACTTCTGGAGCATTAGCAATTAATAAACTTCGCTCCGCCGATCCGGCTGATATTTTCTAAACTATTTGGATCAAAATCAGCAATTCAAACCAAATTATTTACCAATCAATAACACACTATGAACCTCAACAACCAAACTATTCTCATCACCGGAATTGACGAATTTATCGGGTTACGTGCTGCCGAGTTAGCTATAGCACAAGGAATGAAAGTCAAGGGACTACAAACTTCTTCTGTCCAAGATAAAAACCTGCAAAATTTAGGAGTGGAAATTATTGTTGGTAACATCACCGACGAGAAAATTGCTCACAAGGCTTGTCAGGGAGTAGACATTATTTTACACACTGCTCAACTGGCAGAAGAAGCAGGAGACATTAAACAGTTTCGAGAAATCAATGTTAATGGCACTCTCAACATAGCCAAAGCCGCAAAACAAGCTGGTGTCAAAACATTTTTACATCTTTCCACTGTCCTAGTTTATGGCTTTAACTATGCCGATAATATTACAGAAACAGGAACATTAGCTAGTGATAACAATCCCTACTGTCAAACAAAAATTGAAGCAGAAACAGAAGTTTTAAAACTGAATTCACCACCAGATTTTGGCGTAATCATCATTCGTGCTGGAGATGTTTATGGGCCAGGAAGTCTCCCTTGGATAGTACGACCAGTGCTGATGATGCGACAAAAATTATTTGCCTATGCCAATGATGGTAAAGGTGTGATGAATCATTTATATGTAGACAACTTGATTGATGCCATTTTTTTAGCAATTGAAAAGGAAACTTACGGCGAAATTTTCAATATTACAGATGGAGAAGAAACTTCCTGGAAAGACTATTTTATCCACTTAGCGGCAATGGAAGGTTTACCTGCACCAATGTCTCTGCCTAAAGAGGAGATGAAATTATTTTTACGAGTGCGAAATCAGGGACAAAAATTATTTCGCAAAAAAGCCGATATTCTCCCTGAATCTGTTGATTTTATGAGTCGTCCATATCCTTATTCGATTGCTAAATCTACAAACATATTAAATTATAAACCGAAAATTGATTTGGAAGAAGGAATGAAGCGTACTCATCAATGGTTGCAAAAAACTGATATTCAAAAATTGATGAAGTAAGCAATTAGCAGTCAGCTTTCAAAATCTATATATCTCTGTTTGGTCATCTACCGACCCTATATTCTGACTTTTGAATCTTGAATTTTTACTTATTCAGTGTAAGTTATTGGGGGATAGCGTATGTACACATCTCAGCCAAAATTAAGTATTGGAATGCCTGTATACAATGGCGAAAAATTTCTCCAAGAGTCTTTAGATTCTCTGTTAAATCAGACTTTTGGTGATTTTGAGCTAATTATTTCAGATAATGCTTCTACAGATAATACTGAAGAGATTTGTAGAAATTATGCTGCCCAAGACCAGCGTATTCGTTACTATCGCAATGCTAGTAATATCGGTTGCGCTCGTAATTTTCATCGTGTGTTGGAATTGTCTAAAAGCGAATACTTTAAATGGGCAGCTTATGACGATTTACACGCTCCTGATTTTCTCAGTAAATGTATACAGCTACTGGAGGAAAACTCCAATTATATCTTGTGCCATTCCCAAACTTACTTTATTGATGAACATGGAGAGTTTCTGCAAAATTATGACATTAAGCTGAATACTAATTCAGCAAAACCACAAGTCAGGTTTGAAGAATTACTCACCAAACATCTGTGTTATCAAATGTATGGTGTAATTCGCCAAAGTGCTTTGAAAAAAATCCCTCCTATGGGTGGTTATGGCAATGCGGATGGGATTTTATTATTAAGACTGGGTTTGATTGGACAATTTTATGAAATCCCGGAATACTTATTTTTTGCTAGGAGTCATCCCCAGCAATCTTTGAGTATGTTTTTTCCCAACTACTTGTCATTTAATCACAACAATCCTCAATACTCATTAGATATGTTACCGAATTTTTATGAGTATTCAGTGTGGTTTGATTCTAGTAATAATGGCAAGCTTTTATTTCCTCATTGGCGAATTCTGAAGGAATATTTAATTTCACTTAGTCAGAGTTCACTAAATTGGTATGAACAAATATTGTGTTATTGGAGTATTGTTAAAAAACTGTCGGGAACAGAATCTTTATTAATTAAAGATTTGTTCATGGCTGTAAAAATATGGCGTTCACAGCAAAAACTAGTAAGCCATAAGTCTAAAAAATATCCAGCTTTATCCAACTAATTTGGTATTCATTAATTATGTTGAAACATTTTCGCTTTTCCTATCTATTGTTGGCAACATTATTAAGTCTCAGTTGTGCTAACACTGTTCATGCAGAACCTGCTACAACACTAACTGTAGTAGTGAATGGTATTCGTAACAAAACAGGTGAGATTTGCTTTAGAGTTTATAACTCTGAAAAAGGATTTCCGATGAGTAGTTCTAGTGAAGTTCAAAGTGGTTGCACAAAAATTACTGGGAGTTCTGTCAAGAAAGTATTTTCCGGATTAAAACCCGGTACTTATGCTGTTGCAGTTGTTGATGATCAAAACCGTGATCGTAAACTCAACAAAGACTTTTTTGGTATTCCTACAGAAGGTTTTGGAATTTCCCAAAATCCTATTGTCTCAGTCCAAACTGGTACACCCAAATTCTCAAAAGCCAGTTTCAAAATGACAAAAAATACCACTATTAATATCAACATGAAATATTCTCTTGATCCATAGAGAACAGGGAAAAGGTAAAGAAATTTCACCCCATCCCCCCATTTCCCCAGTCCCCAACCCTTAATTATTCTATGGAAGATTTGACCACATTTTTGTCGAAGTCTTTGATAGGTTGGCTGGTTATTCAGGTGTGTTTAACGTTGATATTTTTATGGTATCTGCGTTCATACAAACAACCCTTAGTATCAGATGAGCAGTTACCTAAAACAGCAGTAATTCTGTGTTTACGAGGTGCTGATCCGTTCTTACCGAATTGTGTGCGATCACTCTTAAAGCAAAACTACCCACAGTACGATTTAAAGCTGATCATTGATAGTCCAGAAGATCCGGCTTTTAAAATTGTCAAAGAAGCAATCTCTGAAATTGGTGCAACTAACTTTGAAATTAGCACCTTGAGAACAGTACGGCATAATTGCAGTCTCAAATGCAGTTCTTTAGTGCAAGCTGTTGCAGACTTGGATGATTCTTATCAAGTAGTTGCTCTAGTAGATGGAGATACAATTGTTCACCCCAATTGGTTAAGAGAATTAGTTATTCCCCTGACAGATGAAAAAGTAGGACTAACAACAGGAAACCGCTGGTATGTACCCACAGGAAAATATTGGGGTTCATTGGTACGCTATGCCGGTAATGTCTCCACTGTCGTGCAAATGTTCTTATTTCAAGTTCCTTGGGGCGGTAGTTTAGCAATTAAAAAAGAAGTTCTGCACCAAACAGAACTACTGGAAAAATGGGGAGAAGCTTTTGGTGATGATATGCTCATGCACAAAGTCATCAAAAAACATGGGTTTAAAATTAAATTTGTTCCTTCTTTGTTAATGGTTAACCGAGAAGAAAGCGATTTACCCAGTTTCTTTGCATCTGTCAAACGTTTAATTCTGTGTTCACGACTGTATCACCCCAATTGGTTGGCCTTAGTAAGTGATGCCGTTTCTAGCATTCTCTTTCCTACTCTAGCAATTGTATTAACTTTTGGATTGTTGTTAGCGACAGAATGGAATACAGCAGCTTCTTTATTCAAATCCTACACCATCTACACCATCGGATTACTATTGTTAATGCTGGTGATGGAACTAGGAGTACAAGAAGTAATTCGCTCTCAAGGTCAAACTACTCCTCAAGTTTCACTAACCACAATCATCAAAATGTTAATTGCTATTCCCCTCACACAATGGGTTTATGGATTAGCAATGATATCTTCTCTTTGGATGTCAACAGTTACATGGCGCGGACTTACCTATCGCATTCAAGGACCTTGGAATATTCGTTTAGTTGAATATCATCCCTATCAATGGTTAGATCAACCAATTGATGGCAAACTTTCATTGTAGTTTCATTGTCAGTATTCAGCCGTCAGCCGTCAGCTATCAGCTTTGAAGGCTGAAATACAAAGAATGAGAACAAATGAGGAGCGTGTAACTTTCCTGAAATTAATGCTTCTAAATCTTTGCTCTTGCTGTTATTAGCTGTAAAACCCTGCGGGCATAGCTGAATGTTGACAATTTTCATGAAAGAGTAGCTGCGTAAATCCTAACCCAGCCATTTCATGAAACCGTTAATTTCCAAATGAAAAAACCTCTCCGCATTGCCTTATTTACAGGATTGTTTGCTCCTTTCTTAACAGGAGTTTCCGTTGCAGTACATCAACGAGTTCGTTGGTTACTTGAACAAGGACATGAAGTTTTTCTCATTCACCCAGAAATCAATAATAAGTATCCTAAACAAGTAGGTAATCGTCCCATGCCGGGACTAGATCAACTACAATCTTTTCCTAACTTTTCATCTTATGCCTTCCCCACAGAACCTCTAATCTTTTATAAATCTCTACCTCAACCACTCAACCATCGCCATTGGAGCGATAGTAAATTATTAGAGAAATTCCAGCCTGATATCATCATTGTGGAAGAAGCAGCACAAATGAGAGGGTTATATTCTGTGTTCTTGCAAGGTTATGGTCGCCCTCTAGGAGTTGACTACGCCAAACGCACCAAAACCCCTATCATCTCCATTTTTCATACTGATATCGTGGCTTATATCCGATATTATTTAGGAGATGTACTCTTCACCTTACTGCGTCCCCTAATTCCTCTGTTAGTCAAGCAGTTTAGTGAGGCTTATAATCTCAATTTATTTTCTTCTAGAGAACAACTATCTAAGTACCAAAAACTACAATGTCAGCGGGGTGAATATGTTCCCTATCAGGGGATTAATTGCGAAAAATTTCACCCCCGTAACATCTGTTATGACCCAATACCCGATGATCAACGCCCGACTATTATCTTCGTGGGACGCATTACCGCCGAGAAAAATGTCACTCAAATTTTAGATGCCTATCCATTAATTGCTGCTAAAATTCCTAACGTGCATTTAGTAATTATTGGCAGTGGACCTTTAGATCAAGAAATTCGTCGCCGCGCTCAAGCTTTCCCCTTGGGTGTAACAGTTTGGGGTGAATCTCATGGTACAGAACTTTTAGGCTGGTTCGCCAGAGCAGATGTTTTTATTAACCCTTCAGTTACAGAAAACTTCTGCACAACCAATAACGAAGCTTTAGCTTCTGGAACACCTGTAGTTGCCGCTATTGCTCCTTCTACTGCTGAACAAGTAATACCTGGTTACAACGGTTTTCTTGCTCAACCTAATAACCCTCAAGATTTTGCCGCAAAAATCATTACAATTCTCACCAATCCTGACCTCAAAGCCCAGTTATCTCAACAAGCCCGCCCCTCAATCTTAGAATTTGATTGGTCAGTATGTAGCCAAAAGTTTGAAGACAAACTCTATCAGTTAGTACAAACACCAACAAAAGTTGAGTTGTCTAATCATTAAATATTGTCCACAAGTCTAGAAAAATAGCCAATCTGGCTACATATCTTTGATTATCTCTGGTAGAGTGGGGGAGTAATTGACCTGTGGGCTTTTAGGCTCTATGTTTGAGATATTCATAAACTTTACCAGATTTTTATTAGTGGAGAAATGACCTGCTTCAACTAATAATTATTGGTAATGTACTCAACTGTGCCTAAAAATCTTTTGACCTCATAATTAATCAATTATGGGGTCTTTTGTAAATTTGAGAAATCTTCTGACATAAATCCTTTAATTATTTCTGATTTTTTGTGCATTGATCATAAAACTTAGGACTTACGCAAAATATCTCTCAAACCCTCTTTCCTTTGTGTCCTTCGTTCCTACCCTTCGGGAACACCTGAGCGCAGAGCGCACGCTACGCCAATGGTGAACGTGCTTCATTCTTCCATGACTTGTGCATGAGTCCTAACCTAAAACTTATACACCAACAGGCTGTTAGCACTGTCATCTTTCACCTGCAATGAACTTAATTCCTGGTGTTATGTCCTAACAGTTACACTTATAAACTTGATTTTTTACATTCTGTCAGCAAAAATACAAATAAGTCTAACATCTTGTAGGCTCTCTTGGTGACAACTTAACCTTATCCAATGTCCATAGTCCGCAAATGCGGACTTTTTTATATGCTTAAAATTTATTTATTACTGTTATTATTCAAATGCAATATACTAACACAAAGTGGCTGGTTACTAGCAGTTTAGTTGACATATAACCACTAACTATGAACGAAAGACACAGTTTTTTCCCTACAGCCTTACTCTTTATTTCTTCAAAACCACCCCATCATATTAATAAGTTTAAAATTTAGTTAAGTTAAGATACACTAATGGGTATTTTTATAAAAATTTCTGTTTTCGAGTTAAATTAATATACCAGACTCTTAATAATTAATTTCTGGTTGTAGTGTGACAATTTTTTCAGTAAAAAATCCCCGCTTATCCAGTATTTTGTGATTTTTTATAACAATTAGGCTTAACAATGTCACTATATTCTTTGGTAAAAATTGGGAAAATACAAATTTGGACGAATTTAAAATCAGTAATTCCACGGATATAATATAAGTGAATAATGATTAAAATGGAGTATAAGTAAAATATAAGTTTAAATACTTAAGCATTGCTGTATGGTTACTACTGGGAATCAAAATGTACTCAAAAATATCGACAGGGTGTACAGTAATAAATGAATCCTCTCCTAAAGTATCTTTATAGTTGCTTTTAAATCGAAACTAAGCAACTGTTATACAGCAATACTATCAGAAAAGCCTGGTTGCCACTTGTAGCGTTTCCACACATATTTTTGTAAATGTTCAGACGATCACTTTCTATTACGTAGCTGGTATTAGACTCCCTAGAGGCTGATTTATTGAAACAATAGGAATAAAGTATGACCAACTCAGAACTTCTAGAATCGCATAACATACTACATGAGTTTAAAACCTGTACTCAATTCCAATACAATGGCAAGTTAAATATTAAGAGTTCCAAAGGACGTGAATGGACTTTTTACTATCGCCTAGGGAGAATTGTCTGGGCAACAGGTGGAACTCATCCCTTCAGACGTTGGCGTAGACATATCGCTCAATATTGTCCGCAGATTGAATTAGATAAAATTCGCTGTCGATCTGACGATTTTGCTGTAGACTACTGGGATTATAACCTGTTGGATATTTTATACAAAAGACAAAAAATCCAACGAGAACAAATACAAGCTATTGTCGAAAACACAATTGCTGAACTATTTTTTGATCTAGCCCAGGAACTAGACTTTGCTTCTGTAACTTGTAATCTCAGCCAAGACGTGATCTTAGAAATGCCTATGAGCTTTACAAGTGCAGATATGTCGATTAAACAGATGCAAGACTCATGGGCTATTTGGTCACAGGTTGGTTTGGCAAATGTTTCGCCTAATTTATCACCCATCCTGCGAAGAACAGAACAACTTCAGCAGATGGTTAGTCCTTCTGTATACAAAAACTTTGTCAATTTAATTAATGGTAAGTATACTCTGCGAGAGTTGGCACTGAAAATGAAGCAGGATGTTATGCCTGTTTCTCGTTCCTTACTTCCCTATATACTCAAAGGAATCATTGAGTTAGTAGAAGTACCTGACTTACCTTTACAAGTTACTGAAGGTGAAAGCTCTACCCCTAAACAAGCTAAAAGTCAAATCAATCGCAGGGCCGCACCACTTATAGCTTGTGTGGATGATAGTCCTCTTGTCTGTAAAATGTTAGAGGATATTATTGTTGGTCATGGGTTGAGGTTTACTAAAGTTCAAGATGCTGTGCAAGCTTTGCCTGTTTTGATTCAGGAAAAACCAGATTTAATTTTCTTGGATTTAATTATGCCAGTAGCCAGTGGTTACGAAATTTGTACTCAATTACGGCGCATTCCTGCCTTTGCTCATACACCAGTAATTATCTTAACTGGCAATGATGGTCTTTTGGATCGGGTTCGTGCTAAGGTTGTAGGCTCAACAGATTTTATCTCTAAACCCATAGTGGCTGATCGGGTGATGGGTGTAATACGCAAATATTTACCTGTACAAGCTAATTCAACAGCTAGAAATACACCTCATTTAGAAGTTTCCAGTTAAATAAATGTTAATTTGGCCAACTGGATCTAAACAGTTGCTAAACTATTCCACTGGTTAATAAATACTTGTTGTGAAAGAAGTTTATTGAAGTCAAATAAACTTTTTGATGAGTTTTTAATAGCAGCTAAATCAGTAATATACATCATGTAAACTTATGTTGAATACGTAAATCTTCGGTCGGAAATATCTATACAATGAGTGAGAATAGAATCACAATACAGACTAGTAATATTTTAATCTGTCTGATTGCATATCTCAGTATTTCCATAGTGAACATAATTTCATAGGTAGTTCCCATGAGTACGGTATTAGTTGTTGAAGATGGCTTGGCTGATATGGAAGTGATCAGTCGTTACTTACAACAGGCAGGTTATTCTGTAATTTCTGCCACAAGTAGTGAAGAAGCGCAAGTAAAAATAGATGCGAGTAAACCTGATGTGATATTGCTGGATGTAATTCTACCGGGTAAAAGTGGTTATGAAATTTGTCGAGAATTACAAAATAATCCTCATACTAGCCAGATACCTGTAGTTTTCTGCTCCACTAAAAATAGTGAAGTAGATAAAATTTGGGGGAATATGCTGGGGGCTAAAGCTTATCTTTCAAAACCAGTAGATAGAGAAGAGTTAGAAATCACTTTGAGAAAATTGATTAATAAGTAAAAAATTTCTCAGGGTTGATCACAATCATAGTCACTATTGGAAATTGAGATTTCGTTTTCAAATAGTGGCGTAGAAAATCAACTAGTACAAAGGAAAATTAACTTTGGACACGAAACATAAATTTTTGAGTTTTAATTTGGGAGTAAGAGATAAAGCAGTAATTTCATTAGATCACATCACCGAAGTATTACGAGTCTCATTGACAGAAGTCTGTGGAGTTCCACAGATGCCCAATAGTGTCTTGGGTATTTATAGCTGGCGTGGCGAAATGCTGTGGTTAGTTGATTTAGAAGAAATGTTGGGTTATCCACCTCTTTTACAAAGTTCCAATCTCCTCTCAAAAATGATGGCAATTGTACTAGAAACAGAGGGTAAATATTTGGGTCTTTTAGTGCGCCAATTGATGGATATTGAGTGGTTAGATATTCAGCAAATGAAGACTCCATCGGCTGATCTATTTTATCCAGCCATGTCACCATTTTTACAAGGGTACTTTACTAATGGTGCAGAGGAGATGGTTTTTAGTTTAGATGCGTTATCTATTATACAATCACCAATGTGGAGCAGTCATAACTAAGCAAGGATTTAATAGTGTAGAAATAGAAGGGTGTAGGGGTGTGGGTGAGGAAAAATAGTGAGTCCATAACTAACAACTTCAGTTAGTTATTAAAGAGGAAAGAATTGTTTTAAACCTAAGAAACCAGTAATTTACATCTTAATCATTTAAGATTGTTAGCTCAAAATTTCCAATTATTACTAACTGAAATAGTATCGAGGAAAAACAGATGACAACTGTATATCAAAGTAATGAAGATAGAAGCAATATCTTTGCAGAAGTAGAAAAAGTAGAACACAAAAATGGTGGGACACTAACAAATGATACCCATAAAGAATCGAATGCAATTACTCAGGAATTTAAACTTTGGCGGCAACGTTTCCAATACATAACAGCACAAATGCGCCAAGTTCCAGATATGGATACCTTGTTAAAGGTAACAGCATCACAAATCAGGAACAAAATTGATGGCGATCGCGCTTTAATTTATCAATTTACTAACTCTGATTCTGGAGTTGTTTTAGCAGAATCAAGAACTACAGGTTGGACACCATCTTTAGGGGAGAATCTACCAGCTATTTTATTTGGCTTATATACCGATCAAGATTATCTTGAAGCCGTAGTAATTGACGACATTAATCAAATTCAAGCTACTCCTTATCAAAAACAATTACTGGATAAATTTCAAGTCAAAGCTAGTTTAAGTGTACCCATATTTGTTGATGGTAAAGTATGGGGTTTGTTAGTAGTCCATAGTTGTGGTTCAGAACGTCAATGGCAAGAGGCAGAAATTACTTTAGTCTCGCAAATAACTACAGAAATTACTTACAGATTGCAGAGCTTTAAATTGCAGAAAGAATTGCAACAGTCTGCCTTAGCTAAGAAATCCGCAGCTAAAGTCATCAGCAAAATTTTACAACAGCCAGATGTAGATAAAATCTTTCAAACTACTACTCAAGAAGTCAGACAATTATTAAAATGCGACCGTGTTGGTGTTTATCGTTTTAACCCAGATTGGAGTGGACAATTTGTTTCCGAATCAGTGGGTAAAAATTGGACAAAAATAGTCACCCCTGATTTTAAAATGGTTTGGGAAGATACCCACTTACAGGAAACCAAAGGTGGCCGATACGCTCATGGAGAAACTTTTATTGTCAATGACACCTATAAAATCGGTTTGGCTCAGTGCCACATTGATATATTAGAACAATTTGAAGCCAAAGCCTATATCATTGCTCCCATCTTCTCTGGAGAAAAACTGTGGGGTTTATTAGCAGCCTATCAGAATACTGGACCACGGGAATGGCAAGACTGGGAAGTAAGTTTTTTAAATCAGATTGGCTTGCAATTTGGTGTGGCTATTTCCCAAGGAGAATATCTGGAACAAGTGCAGAAACAATCTGACCAACTGGCGCAGATTACTAAACAGGAAAAAGCCTTAACCAAGATAGTTAACAGAATTCGACAATCCTTAGATTTAGAAGAAATCTTCAAAACCACAACTCAAGAAGCACGGCAGGCACTAAAATGCGATCGCGTTGCTATCTATCAATTTCATCCAGATTGGAGTGGCAATTTTATCGCTGAATCAGTAGGAACTGGCTGGGTCAAACTAGTTGGTAATGATATCAATGCCTTGGTTGAAGATACATACTTGCAAGAAACCAAAGGAGCGAGATTTACTAAAGGTGAAAACCTGTGGGTAAATGATATTTATCAAGAAAATCTGGCTTTATGTTACTTAGAACTGTTAGAGACATTTGAAGCCAAAGCTTATATTAATGTCCCCATTTTCTTTGGAGATAAATTGTGGGGATTGTTAGCAGCTTACCAAAATTCTGACACCCGTGAATGGCAAAGTTCAGAAGTTAACTTTCTGAGTCAAATAGCCTTACAGTTCAATCTGGCCAAATCACAAATAGATTATCTAGAAACAGTCAAATTAAAAACTGATGAACTAGCGCAAATAGCAGAACAAGAGAAAACTATCAACAGGATTGTCAACCGCATCCGTCAATCCTTAGATGTAGAAGAAATCTTCAGAACAACTACTCAAGAAGTTCGCCTAGCCCTGAAATGCGATCGCGTTGCCGTCTATCAATTTAAACCAGATTGGGGTGGAGAATTTGTAGCCGAATCAGTTAGTACTGGTTGGACAAAATTAGTCGGGCCAGGTATCAAAACCGTAGTGGATGACACTTATTTACAAGACACCAAGGGCGGTAGATATGCCAAAGGTGAAACTTTTGTAGTTAATGACACATACAAAATAGGTCTAGCCCCTTGTCATATCGCCATACTAGAACAGTTTGAAGCTAAAGCTTATGTGATAGTGCCGATATTCTTTGGTGAACAACTGTGGGGCTTACTCGCAGCTTATCAAAACAGCGGAACTCGTGAATGGAAAGCATCAGAAATCAACTTTTTACAACAAATTGGACTGCAATTTAGCCTAGCCAAATCACAGCTAGATTATCTAGAACAAGTGCGGTTACAATCTCAGGAAATCAGTCAGTTAGCGGAACAAGAAAAAGCCCTCAACAAAATAGTCAACCGCATCCGTCAATCCTTCGATTTAGAAGAAATCTTAAAAACTGCAACTCAAGAAGTTCGTCAACTAATCAGATGCGATCGCGTCGCTGTTTATCAATTTAATCCTGATTGGGGTGGAAAATTCATCGCTGAATCAGTAGCTAGTGGCTGGATGAAAGTTGCTACGTCAGACTTCAACATGGTCTGGGAAGATAGCCACCTTCAAGAAACCCAAGGTGGTAGATATGCCAAAGGTGAAAGCTTCATCGTCAATGACATTTACAAAGCAGGTCATGCTCAATGTCATCTGGAGATTTTAGAGCAAGTTGAAGCCAAAGCTTACATGATAGTTCCCATTTTTTATGGCGAAAAACTATGGGGATTATTGGCAGCATATCAAAATACAGGTACTCGTGAATGGCAATCCAGAGAAATCAACTTCTTAGAACAAATTGGTTTGCAAATTAGTCTGGCAAAATCTCAGATAGATTACATAGAACAAGTACAATCCAAATCTGAGAAACTAGCGCAAATCGCTGAACAAGAAAAAACTATTACCAAAATAGTCAACCGCATTCGTCAATCCTTAGACGTAGAAGAAATCTTCAAAACCACCACACAAGAAGTCAGACAACAACTCAAATGCGATCGCGCCGCTGTTTATCAATTCACATCCGATTGGGGTGGCGAATTTGTAGCAGAATCTGTAGCTAGTGGTTGGGTGAAACTAGTTGCGCCAGGCATCAAAACTGTTTTAAACGACCCTTGTCTACAAAGCAACGAAGGTGGGCGCTATCAAAAAGGTGACACCTTGGTAGTTGCAGACATATATAAAGCTACCCTTGATCCTTGCTACATAGAAATCATTGAAAAATATGAAGCCAGAGGATATATCATTACTCCCATCTTATTTGGAGAAAAACTCTGGGGATTACTGGCAGCTTATCAAAACTCTGCACCCCGTGAATGGGAAGAATCAGAAATTAACTTGTTAGCACGGATAGGCGACCAGTTAGGACTGGCCTTACAACAAACCGAATACTTGAAACAACTGCAAACTCAATCATCCCAACTTGCAGAAGCAGCCCAACGGGAAAAAGCCGCCAAAGAATTATTGCAACAACGCTCTATTCAACTACTTAGAGCCATCAGTCCTGCACTCAGTGGGGATCTAACCGTCCGCGCTCCCATCACAGAGGACGAATTAGGGACAATAGCGGATGCTTATAATGGCACTCTGCAAGCATTACAACAAATAGTTATTCAGGTACAAACCGCCTCTCAACAAGTTGCCCAAACCTCTATCCATAGTAGTTCTTCCCTCGTCGGATTGACTGACTTAGCAAAAGCACAGTCTGACGAAATTACCCAAGCCTTACGCGATATTCAACAGATGGTAGATTCTACCCAAGCGGTAGTAGCTAACGCTCAACAAGTGCAAGTTGCAGTTCAACAGGCCAACAAAACTGTAGATTCTGGTGATACAGCCATGAACCAAACAGTTAATGCTATTCAGGCCATTCGGGAAACCGTAGCCCAAACCAGTAAAAAGATTAAACGCCTGAGTGAATCATCACAAAAAATCTCCAAAGTGGTGAATTTGATTAGTAACTTTGCCACCCAAACCAACGTACTCGCTTTGAATGCGGCTATTGAAGCCACTCGCGCTGGTGAATATGGAAAAGGCTTTGCAGTGGTAGCCGATGAAGTACGTTCTTTATCACGTCAGTCAGCAGCAGCCACCATCGAAATTGAAAAATTAGTCCAAGAAATTCAAGCAGAAACTGGTGAAGTTGCTGTCGCAATGGAAACTGGGATTAAGCAAGTAGTAGAAGGGACAAACTTAGTCAATGAAACCCGTCAAAACTTGAATGATATTGTTTCTGCAACTGCGGAAATTAGTCAACTAATTGAGCGTATTACTGAAGCTACTCAAAAACAAATGCATCAATCAGCAACAGTAACAACTTCAATGAATGACGTAGCGGCCATAGCTAACAAAACCTTTGGCGAATCTCAGGAAATTGCTACCGTGTTCCAGAACTTATCAGAAATGGCACAAGCTTTGTTAACCACTGCTGGTAAGTTCAAAGTGAAATAATTTTGGTTCTTCAGTTATCAGTTATCAGTCAGGACTTATACCAAATTTATCTCGTTATCTTGTTCCCAGTTGGAAACTGAGAATGCCATCAGAGAGGCTCTGCCTCTGCTGTCACTGATAAGCTGTTATGCAGAGCCTTCAATTCATTCCCATACAGGTATCGGAACGAGAAATTAACCAATTATCAATTGTCAATTATCAATTGTCCATTGATAATTCCTAAATCTAAACTCAAAAATTATGATTACAGACAATGAAATTCGCCAACAAGGCTATGCTTATTTCTTGGCAGAAGCCCCTGAACTATTACAAACAATAGAACAAGATTTATTTAGTTTATCAGAAGATCATAGTACCGCTAAAATCCATAACTTAATGCGGGCAACTCACACTATTAAGGGTGGTGCGGCTACCGTTGGGCTAGACACCATCAAAATGATTGCCCATTCTTTAGAAGATATATTCAAAGCTTTATATAGTCCTGATTTAGTTATAGATGGAGAATTGTACACACTATTATTAGAAGGTTATGAATGTCTTCAGTTAGCTGTCACAGCGGAATTGACATCAAGTAATATTGATAGTGAAGAAATTCTCCAAAGAGCAACCACAGCATTTGCACAATTACAAACCAAATTAGGAGATCATTTTGGTGCAGAATCTCATATTCCTACATCGGAAGAATTGGGATTTGATATTGTTCAGTCTATCTTTGAAGTGGGAGTTACCCAACGATTAGAAAGTATTGCTGAAGCAATTCATAATTCCCTAAATAATCAGGAATTAGTCGAGTTTTTAAACTTACAGGTTGAGGTATTTTTAGGTTTAGCTGAATCTCTAAATTTACCAGGTTTTGGTGAATTGTCTCGGACAATTACCGCAGCACTAGCAGCTAATCCTCAGCAAGTACGTCAAATAGCAGAAATTGCTTTAACTGATTTGCAAGCAGCGCAAAAAGCTGTTTTAGCTGGCGATCGCACTTGTGGTGGTTCACCTTCTCTGGCTTTGCAAGCAATGACAGGAGTCGTCACAGATTACATAGCCACACAACCCACCACTAGCTCATTAGCTACACTCCCCAAACAAGAGACAGCTATTATTCATATCAATAACTCTTTTGCCGAAAAGTTTTTTAGTTTGACTACAGAATTTTACCATTTTTTAACTACATCAGGTGACATCAATAACGAACCTTTAAAACCAGCCAATGCCAAATTTTATTTAAAAGTAATTCGTTACATTTTTGGTTGGTTTAATCACAAACGAGATATACCAGAAGCAGCATTAAGTTTAGAACTGTTAATTTCTTCAGATGATGAAGAGAAAGCAGTAGAATATATAGAAACTTGGCTGAATGAATTTCTAGATTTTATTGAAGAAGAACAGGATCACCAAAACCTTTGCCTTTATCGTCGGGGTGTGATTTTAATTATTCTTCTATCCCTGGCCAAATTTCAGTATTTAGTTTTCAACAGAAATAGTGCTATCTCCATCATCAGTACACTCAGAAAGCAAATCCGCGAATTAGGAAAAGAATATAAACATTATCCTGCTGTCACAGAAGCAGAAAAAAAATGGTTGGACAATCCTAAATTACAAGAATTGCTAGTTATCAAATCCATACCTACCCCTGTAGCTTCCACTACTGACTATAATTTATTAGAGGAAATCTGGGGAGGAGAAACTATTCCAGAAACAGGAGAACATCATTTTCCAACCCACACCGCAGAAAATGTTAAAAATGATGATTATTTAGGAAGTGTCACTTCATCAGTTATCAGTGATCAAGTAGTGACAAATCCCCCTGAATCCAACTTAGAATTTATTACTGAGGATCAGGAGATAAATCAAACAGAAATAGAAGATAAATCTCAATCTTCCCCAAATAAAAATACCCGACAGCCTTCATTTGTGCGTGTAGATGTAGAGGGGTTGCAACGTCTCAATTATCTGGCAGGAGAATTGTTAATTTATCAAAAACGACGCAGTTTATATGATGAACAAGTTCTAGAATTAATTGAGCGATTAAGTCAGCAACTGAGCAAACATCAATCTATTTTAAATCAATTGCGTGATTTACCTTTACAGGGAAATAATGTTGCTATAGAACCTAGACAAAATGTTTCTAATGTGCAGTTTGATACTTTAGAAATGGATGTATATACAGAATTTAATTTAACATTACATGAAGCCTTAGAGGAAACATTACAAATCCAAGAAACGGCTGATTCTCTGGACTTACTAATGAGACAATCTACTCAAATTAGTGAGCAACAATCTAACCTCACTCTCAACATTATAGATAATCTCGTAGAGGCAAGAATGTTGCCTTTAGGAACTATCTTAAATCGCTTTCCGCAAATGGTCAACAAGCTAGGAAATGTTTATGCCAAGCTTGTAGAATTAAAACTCACCGGCACACAAGTTTTGATAGATAAAGCTATTGCCGAAAAGCTGTATGATCCTTTAGTACAGTTAGTGCGTAATGCTTTTGATCATGGTATTGAATCTCCAGAAATGCGCCGTCAGCTTGGCAAAAATGAACAAGGTTTAATAGAAATATGTGCCTATCATCAAGGCAGTCAGACTATTATTGAAGTGCGGGATGATGGTCAAGGGTTAAATTTAGGAAAAATTCGTAATCGAGCAATCGAACTTAATGTGATCCCAGATGATCATCATGGTCAAGACTATGAGCGTAACCTGACTGAATCCGAACTTATCAACCTCATGTTTACACCTGGATTTTCCACCGCTGGTAAAGTGAGTGAAATATCTGGACGTGGGATGGGATTAGATATTGTCCGTACTCAACTTCAAGCTCTTAATGGCGTGATTTCCGTCCAATCATCTCCCCATCAAGGAACAACATTCATCCTCAAAATCCCCTTTTCTATGACCACAGATAAACTCATGTTAGTCCAAGCAGGGGGTGTTGTTTATGCCTTACTGCTAGACAGTATCGAAAAAATACTTATTCCGTCTGAACAGCAAATTAAAGATTTTGAAGGCAAACAAATTTTATATTGGAATTCTGGTGAGGAAGAAATGATGGTGAACCTCATCAAGCTTTCCAATTTAATGTATTACAACGGTTCATTGGTCGGCAGTAATTATTTAAATAATATACCCCATAATCCTGATACAGAAATCATGAAAAATCCCGTGCTGTTACTACGGCGCAATCAAGGAATATTGGGTTTAGAAATTGATCATATTATCGGTGAACAAGAATTAGTAATTAGACCTTTAGGCAGTGCCATTACTCCACCAAAATATATTTATGGTTGTAGTAGTTTGGCTAATGGTAATTTGATTTTAGTAATTGACGGTACTTTGCTGATCGACGCTCAACAGATGCAAGCCACACTTGATGTCAGGACTTTACCAACTACTGCTAAGTCTCAGAAACAAGCCTTACCAATGTCGGAAAATAGGATTGAATCTACTCCGTTACTCGCTGCATCAAATACCGTCAAAATTCAGGAATCTCCAGCAACTTCCATTGAATCTACTCCGTTACTCGCTGCATCAACTCCGGCAAATACTAGAGAATCTCAACCAAGTTCTTATGTAGGGATAACACCAAAATTACCACCCATAGTATTAGTTATAGATGATGCAATTAGTGTGCGTCAAACTCTGGTGATGACTTTACAAAAGTCTGGCTATCAAGTATTCTCAGCCCAAAATGGGGTAGAAGCTCTCGAACAATTGCAGTTACATCCTGAAGTTGAGGTGATAATTTCTGATTTAGAAATGCCCAGGATGAATGGATTTGAATTATTAAGTCATATCCGTCAAAATCCTACTTTGGCTCAAAAACCTGTCGTAGTTCTCACTTCTCGTAGTTCTGAAAAACATCGTCAGTTGGCTCAAGAATTGGGTGCAACTGCTTATTTAACTAAACCTTATTTAGAACATGAGTTTCTCTCTACTGTTGATAGTTTAGTGAACAGAGATAGGGTGGAAAATTAGTGAGGGGTGGCTGTGAATTTTTCTCCCCTGCTCACCCACACCCTACACCCTACACCCTTTCTATACTGGATGGAAATAGAAAGCAAAACCCAAAACTATATAAGCTGCTAAGAGTAAAGTTCCTTCCAACCAATTAGATTTACCATCAGAACTAATGCTATTAGCAATTAAAACTGCTACTGCTACTGCTACTAATTCAAAGGGATTGAAATCTAAATCCATTGGCTGATTTAATATTCGTCCAGCAATGACTAAAACGGGGGCAACAAATAGGGCTATCTGCATACTTGATCCCACAGCCACAGATAAAGACAGATCCATTTTATCTTTCATGGCTACGGTGACTGCTGTGGCGTGTTCTGCGGCGTTACCAACTATGGGCAACAAAATTACCCCTGTAAATAGTGCTGTCAAACCTAACTTAGATGTGGCTACTTCTAAGGTATCAACTAGGAATTCTGACTCTAAGGCTACCAGTAAGGTGCAAACTAACAATACACCAGTCCAAAGCCAAAGATTTGGTTTTTCTGCTTTGATTTCCTCGTTTTTTTCTTCTGCTTCTAGTTCTATATCTGCTACACCTACGTCATATAAATAGGCATGAGTTTTCATAGAAAATAGCAGTGTGAGGGCATAAACCAAAATTAAGACTACCGCAACAGCAAGGGAGAGATTTTGCAATGTTCTCTCATTGATGCCGATAGATGTATAGTTCATTGCTGTTGGTAACAAAATCGCAATTACCGCCAGGTTCATTGAGGAAGCATTTACTCGCGCCACGACAGATTGAAATGTTTGTTCCTTATAGCGCAGTCCGCCCAAAAGCATCGAAAGTCCCATGACCAATAGTAAGTTGCCAATAATTGAGCCGGTGATACTGGCTTTAACAACATCTATTAGTCCTGCGTTGAGAGCTACTAAAGCAATAATCAGTTCTGTCGCATTGCCAAAGGTGGCATTTAATAACCCTCCTAATGAGGGACCGACGACAACGGCAATTTCTTCTGTAGCCTCACCCATCCAAGCTGCTAGGGGTAAAATTGCCAACCCAGCGGTGATGAAAACTACCAATTCTCCCCACTCTAAAAAGTGCGCTGCTAGGGAGATGGGGATAAACACTAATAAGCCAAGAAAAATGATGTTTTTAGTTGACATTTGTATAATCTCGAATTTTCGGTACTTAGTTAATTATGCCTATGAAGAATTGAAACATCAGGCTGTAACTAACTTTAATCAAGATACAAGATACTCCCATATAAATCCTGTTGGGCAGTTGAGGAAGAAGAACTAATTTTCTTTCTCTGTTAAGAGTTCCCTGTTCCCTGCCCCTATCAGTCAATTTACCCTGAAATAGTTGATAATAAAGTAAAGTTGCGATTTAATGAGCTATTGTCATGTTTCGTTGCAAAAGTATGAGTTAAATTCTGGGTTTTATCAAAAAAATAGGTTTTAATAAATTAAAAGACTATTAATTTTTTTGGCTGATTAAACCTGCTGGTGATAAAATCTCATATAGGTTGTTTCTTTCCTGATGACAAATATTCGCGTGATAATGCAGATTTCCAGCAGGATTAAGACTATTTCGTCAAAGTCGTTATTAAGCTTTATTCCCCAGATGTCGTTTATACCGGATATTCTGCATAAATAACTGTAAAAATGTACATATAACAAGATTTTCGCCACAACTAAAATTTTACCTTGGATAAAAATATTATGACTTCTGCTGCTGAATTGCCGGTTAGCTCTGGTTCAACATCTTGGTTAAACCAAGATTCCCAAGAGATGCCTGATCATGATCCCCTGAAAAAATCTCAGGGTGTATATGTGACTGTGCATGGCCATTTTTACCAGCCACCTAGAGAAAATCCTTATTTGGATGCGATTGAACGTCAACCAAGTGCAACACCTTTTCATGATTGGAATGAACGCATTCATTGGGAATGCTATCGCCCCAATGCCTTTGCTAGAGTGCTAAATGACCGGGGTGAGTTGTTGGGGATCGTCAATAATTATGAGTACATGAGCTTTAATATCGGTCCGACCCTGATGTCGTGGTTGGAACGTTACGATGTGGAAGTTTACCAACGAATTTTGGAGGCTGATACTAAGAGTAGTCAACGGTTGCATGGTCATGGTAATGCGATCGCGCAAGTATACAATCACATCATCATGCCTTTGGCTAATGAACGGGATAAATATACGCAGATTCGTTGGGGTAAAGCAGACTTCAAATCTCGATTTGGTCGTGATCCCGAAGGGATCTGGTTAGCAGAAACTGCTGTTGATTATGCAACATTAGAAGCGTTGGTGGCTGAAGATATCCGCTTTATTGTTCTCGCACCATCACAGGCACAGCGTTGTCGTCCTTTCCCTACGGAAAATGATCCCCACCCAGAATGGCATGAGGTTGGTGGTAGTCAGATTGATCCCACTCGTCCCTATCGTTGTTATTTAAAGCCTAGCCTGAGCAACGCAACTTCACCGCTGAGTAAAACTAACGCAACTACCAAAGAAATTACAGAAGGCTTACCTTATATTGATATTTTCTTTTATGACGGACCAATTTCCCGGGACATGGGTTTTAGTGATGTCGTCTATAGTTCCAGTCACTTTGCCGGTAGGGTGGGTGCAGCAATACGTGGGGATCATCGTCCCGCACAGCTAATTTCTGTGGCTACAGATGGGGAAACCTTTGGACATCACAAGAAAGGTACGGAGAAAACTTTAGCCTATGCTTTTGTGGGTGAGTTTCCCCGTCATGGTTGGACGGTAACAAATTTTGCTCATTACTTGAGTTTAAATCCTCCCAGTTGGGAAGTGGAGTTAAAGTCTATTACAGCCTGGAGTTGCGCTCACGGTGTGGATAGATGGCAAGATGATTGTGGTTGCGGTGGAGAAGGAGGTGTCTGGCATCAAAAATGGCGAAGACCATTGCGGAATGCTTTGAACTGGTTGCGGGATCAATTGATTGAGGTGTATGAAGAATATGGAAGTAAGTTATTTCGTGATCCCTGGTTAGCAAGGGATGAATATATTCAAGTTTTGCGCGATCGCTCCCCTGCTAGTGTCAGCAATTTTCTCTCCCGTCATCAAAAAAGCAAACTCCAAGCCGCAGAACAAATAGATGCTTTGCGGTTGTTGGAAATGCAGCGTCACGCTTTGTTTATGTTTACCAGTTGTGGCTGGTTTTTTGAAGAACTTTCCCGCCCAGAAGGAACACAAATTCTCCGTTATGCTGCCCGTGCTTTAGAATTAGCAGGAGATGTGGCAGGTGTGCAGTTAGAAAAAGGCTTCCTCAAACGCTTGGGTTTAGCCCCTAGTAATGTGGAACACTTCAAGCATGGCGCTGAAATTTATCGTCAATTAGTGCTAACTGCCCAAATTGGGTTTAAACAAGTTGCTGCCCACTATGCCATTACTTCTTTATTCAACAATCACAACAATACTCTCTCTGCACAGGATATTTCTGAACATTTTCACAGTTATCAAAAGCAGGTTTACTGCTACACCGCCCATGAGTTAGATTACCAGATGCAACGGATGGGCGCGTTAAGTATGGCGGTCGGACATTTGAAGCTAGTATCAGATATTACTTGGGAAAGTGAAAATTTGGTATTTGCCGTTTTACATTTAGGAGGTTGGGATTTCCATTGCTGTATTCAACCATTTACCGGCAGACGTGATTATAGTCACTTAAAGGAAAAGCTATTTGCATCGCTGCAACAGGCCAGCGCGGCTCAAGTTATCCTGGTAATGACACAGATTTTTGGTGGTGAAGCCTTTAGTTTACAAAATCTATTTGCAGAAGAACGCCACCGCATCATGCGGCTGTTAAGCCAGGAAACACTGACAAGATTAGACCAGCTATATACCCAGACATACCGGGATAATTACGGTGTGATTATGGCTTTTCATCGGGATGAGTTAGCAGTTCCCCAAGAATTGCAGGTAGCAGCGGAGATTGCTTTGGGTTATCGCTGTATGGTCAGTTTGCGATCGCTAGAACAGGATATTAGCGAAGCCCAAATCAGTTGGAATCATATAGCAGAATTAGAAGCGATCGCAATTGAAGCAAAACATCTGCGTTGTCGTCTCAATATACCTGAAGGTAAGCAAATATTAGAACAGCTAATTGTACGATTACTTTGGCAATTGTTATACGATGTTAATGGTAATTTTGCTACAGATATCCAAAGATTAGAAAAATTGATTGATGTGGGATATCAGTTAAATTTGGGCATTTCTTTAGAAAAGTCCCAAGAACTTTACTATAGCTGTTTGCATAATCAAATACTTCCCCTATGTCTGACTAATTTGGATAATCAAGCAGATACTTCTCAATGTCGTCAATTACTAAAATTGGGACAAAAATTAGCAGTTGATGTCAGCATGATTTTGAAAAATTTAACTTAGAAAAGGGAACAGGGAAGAAAATTTTAGATTTTAGATTTTAGATTGAAGTCGCTCAAAACAATCCAAAATCCTTTCATCCAAAATCCAAAATTAAGCACACCCTACACCCTCTTAAATGTTAATCCTGAAATGGATGTTTGCTAGTAAGCATTCAGCTATCAGTAATCAGCCAATAACCAAGAGCAAAGATTTAAAAGCATTAGTTTCCGGAAAGTTACACGCTCCTCATTTGTTCTCATTCTTTGTATTTCAGTCTTCAAAGCTGTTAGCGTAGCGTGCCGGCATTAGCTGACGGCTGACGGCTGAATACTTACGTTTGCTACCAGCATCATCCAGGTTTAGCAAAAATCGTCAATAAAACTGGCCCCAATAAATAATAATGACCTAAACACAAAAGTCCAGCATCAGTACCTAACTGTTGACGCTGTTCTCGACTGTAGAATTTAATTCCAGCGGGGGAATTAGCCATGAGTTTAATCACTGGTTTATTAGCAGTAATGTCAACTAAATAAAAGCGTCCACCAGGAGAAAGTACCCGTTTTACTTCACTTAAAACCTGTGCTGGGTGGGGATAATGCAAAAAACTGATAGTGTTAAATACAGCATTAAATTGACCCTCAGCAAAGGGAAGAGATTCCGCATTACCTTCGACATAAATTAATCGGGGACGATGGCGGTTTTTTTGTCTAGCTACCCGCAACATCTGGGGAGACAAATCCAATCCTGTACCACGTATTTCCGGAAACTGACTTGCTAATCTATCTAATAACCTTCCAGTTCCACAACCTAAATCAAGTACATTAGCCTGCGGTGCTAATTCAACGTAAGAAAGCAATCTTTTATGAATGGCTTGATAGATAAAAGAAGGAAAAGTCCAATCATAACTGTTTGCCCAACGGTCAAAGATTTGCTTTTTATTATTTATAAACTGATTAATCATAGTTTGTATAGATAAAAGGGAATAGGGAATAGGGAATAGGGAATAGGGAATAGTTTAAAATCCTTTTCTTAGGACTTATGCAAAAAATCTGGATAAGCTCTTATTACTTTGTGTCCTTTGCGGTTTATTTTTTCAGACTTTTGTGTAATTCCTGTTCCATTATAGTGCATCAGGTTTGAGAAAAGGTTAAAAGGAAAAGGGTAAAGGTTTTTCTTTTCCCTTTTTCCCTTCTCCCTTAACCAACAAGTATTGCTTGCACCACTATTCCCTATTCCTTGTTCCCTGCGCTAAAACTTATAACCAATCTCGATAAGCAGAGATTTCATTGACACCAATTTCAAAGGGTCTACCCTTACCAAAAGGCGGGTAAACACGAATTTTTGCATCCTTTGTCCATCTTTCCAATCTATTGCCCAATTGAGGAATATTGCTGACTATATGCCAGTAAGATACTATGTCAGGACAGTCTATAATTAACATTAAAGTCGTGGCATTTTTGGTCATATACCACTGACAGTTAGATAGCAAAACTTGGGTAATGCCATCGCACCCATAATAAAAACATCTGCCAATAGACTGCTCTAGTTCCATTTGTAGCATCCCGTCCTGTTTTGTCACCTCTACAGGAGGTAAATCATCAGGTGGAAGCAAGGGAAGTTTAGACATAATTTCGCACCTCTTGATTGTAACGCTCCAAACTCTCTCGATTTTTTGCAGAGAAGAAAATGCGAGTTTGAGCGCCAGTGTGCCGAGATTTAATTCGTCCTGAAATTTCTTGATCTTGCTGTGACAGGTTTCGACATCACCAATAATGGAATTTTCAATCAGAAAGTCTTCTTCAACACAGATATTTGTCTGGTTGTAAGCTTTCTGGAGAAAAGGACTATTCTGCTGAATTTTCGCCGCATTAGCAGTCATTTTTTGGCTAAATTTGTGGATGAAAGGTAAGGTTTCACTCACCGCTTCAGAGGATGTTTTAGCAACAAAAAATTATCTGCACCGCTGGAATTTAATTGTCGATATTTGCTGACGGTATTTTTCAATCTGACGAGAGAAAAGGGGGGACTACCCATTAAACCGAAAGGATTTTCCGCTTCAAGGATAGCGCGACGAGCATCTTGGTGATGATTTTCGTAATTGCAGAAAAGTCCTGTTTTCATTATTGGCGATACTCTAAGCTGCCGCTGCTACTAATTGCAACTCCAACCACAAGCGTGGTTGAGAATGTTGAAGTTTGGACATCGGGTCGCGCAGCAATCGCTTGGCATTCACACAAACTACTTGAATGAGTCCCATATTGTCTGCTACTTCCCGCAGTATTTCCTTTTGCGCTTTGATATAGGGCATTATTTCTTCTGAACAATAAATCCCTATATATTGAAAGCGTTTAGCAGGTCGTCCCCAGAAACTGGTGATAACTTTCACATGACACCTTGCCAACACTTCCCCAGTGCTGGGGTAATAATGGTTGACAATTCTGGTAAATTCTTGAGCTAGGATATCTTCAGCAATCATTTGACTGATATTTCTGTAGCGTCCATAACTACGATCTAGTATAACATAATTTTGTTAATTAAACCTGACAAATCGCCAATTTAATTTGAATAAAAAATTAAAATAATTGGTAATTATTAATTGGTAATTTGTAATTATAAAAAGGGGTGAGACTTTATTCAAGTACACCCCTAAATAATGACCATATATATCAGTTAAATGCAGTAGCAAAAAGACTACAAAATTAATTATGCACCAAGAAGATTTTCCTGCTGACCGCTGATGACTGACTGCTGCTTTATTTCATCGAGAATTGCGTTCAGCAACTAAAACATGGGCAATGATATCTGGAATATTCTTTAAATCCAAATATCCTTCAGAACCAGAGATAGGAGAATTAAATGTATAGTTTGGGTCACAGGCTCCTGTATCGTAAACTTGAATAAACCACTTATCAGGAAAACCTTCAACACCCAATTCTACAATGTACCAAAACTCACCCATTAATCGGGAATTGAAGATAGTAAACCAATCTCGATAATCTTCTGGGATGTTCCAGTCTGCTAAGAGGAACTCTAAAGCTATGTGTCCAGCATCAGTTGAAGTCAATAGCATTATTACTCCTGATGTGCAACCTCGGAGGAAACTTCAGGATATAAACCCAATTGTTTAGCTAATTCCTTGGCTATAAAAAATAAAAACTGAGCGCCATCTTGATTACCTTCATGGGCAAACATAGTGGCAACTTGTAGCATTGTATGTATTAAACCAGAATCAATTAATTCGGGTTGAGCTTCCAAAACTTCTGGTTCTTGACCATTAGGACATCTGAGCAGTTCATCAATTAAATTAAAATACTGAGTTTGGCGTTCGTCTGTCATGGTAAATTAGTTTATGGTGAATAAGAAAACTGAAAATTATTGCTCAATGCTCTGCTGCCAAAGTCTTTCTAACATTTCGATTTGTGCTTTTAAGACAGCAGCACGATACACAACATACCTGTCGTAACCAAGAATCCCGAAGCCAATACAAATAGGTGTACCCAAAACCAACCATTGCCAAATTGTAGCCAGTTTATACTGTTCAGCTAGAATTTGCAGTTGCATAAAAAAATTAGGTTGAGATAATTTTATGTTAGTTGGAGACTCAGGTTTATTTATGCTTTTTGGCTGAAGAGATAAAGGATCATAACCTTTATTTATATTGGAGAATTGACAGGATAAATTCTGTGTCTTAACTAACTCTATATGTCGTCCCCAGATTAAATTAAAGACGATTATCCCTGGAGATAGCACCGCTAAAGTAACTAAACTAACTGTCAGCACCTTTAAAATTTTTAATTTCATTTTTGCTCTCCCTTGCTAGGTGACAATTACCCAGTAAGAAAATATATTTTATGGTCTATTTCTGCACCGGGGAAATCTAAACTCTCACATACCTAGCAAATTTTATATCTTGATTTAGTAATTTTAGATTCTCCTTATCTATCTGGTAGATGATACCTAATGATTTAATTTTGATCTGAATCTAAAATTTAAAATCTCAACTTTACAGGTTTATGAGTGAGAAATTAATATGAAGAATTTTCATAAAGTATGACCAAGCCAGTCAAAATTAAAAATTTGAAATATACTCCATTTAGTATTGACTAATACTGACAGATTTTAGCTGGTCTTTACACAAAGATGATAACTTTATTAGAGTTAAGAAGTCCCCCCTAGTTCTCTAGACTTGCATCTAGGAATTTCGGGGGGTAGAGGGGAATCTCTGCGTAAATCCTATAAATGTTTATATCAGCCCCTCTCTACAACAGAGTTTATTTCACAGGAATTAGGATTATTAAGATCATTAAATTAGCACTCAAAGTCTGCAATACTTATCTAGTAAGACTTATAAAATTTCTATGGGGTAGAGGTACTAGTATTTTTTGCAGGGGGTACTAGCATTTTTCAAATGGGGTGCGGGAAGTTTTGTACTCAACCTCCAGGCTTTAGCCGTTAATGATTGAGCATATTGAAGAGTAATTATTAGCTGTCAAAACTTGTACTCAAATAACAATATATCATGACAAAATAGACCTGAAATTAAAAATAAACTAAATAACTACAAAAAGATATTAAAATTTTGTTAGTGGTCAACGGATGTAGACAACTGTGTTTTCTCTCCTTTACCCCTATACCCATGTTTATTAACAGCTAATAAATGCGAATTGCTAAAGACGTAACAGAACTTATTGGTAAAACCCCCTTAATTCAGCTAAACAAAATTCCTCAAGCTGAAGGAGTAGTAGCCAGAATAGTTGTCAAATTAGAAAGTATGAATCCGGCGGCTTCGGTCAAAGATAGAATTGGCGTAAGCATGATTCTGACCGCAGAAGCAGAGGGTTTAATTTCTCCAGGAAAAACCGTTTTAGTAGAACCAACTTCCGGTAACACAGGTATTGCTTTAGCAATGGTAGCAGCAGCCCGTGGTTACAAATTAATCTTAACTATGCCAGAAACCATGAGCCAGGAAAGACGGGCTATGCTGCGGGCTTATGGTGCTACTTTGGAGTTAACTCCAGGACCCCAAGGAATGCGGGGAGCAATTAATAAAGCTGAGGAAATAGTTGCTAACACTCCTAATGCTGTGATTTTGCAACAATTTAGAAATCCAGCCAACCCGAAAATTCACCGAGAAACAACGGCTGAGGAAATTTGGGCGGATACTGATGGGGAAGTAGATATATTAATTGCTGGTGTAGGAACTGGGGGAACAATTACTGGAATTGCAGAGGTAATTAAACAACGGAAACCGAGTTTTCAGGTAATAGCTGTAGAACCTAGTAATAGCCCTGTTCTTTCTGGTGGTCAACCAGGTTCTCATAAAATTCAAGGTATTGGTGCGGGATTTATTCCTGATATTTTACGTCCAGATTTGATTGATGAAGTGTTTCAAGTTAATGATGACCAAGCAATGAACTATGGACGCAGATTAGCAAGAGAAGAGGGTTTATTATCAGGTATATCTTCCGGTGCAGCTTTATGTGCGGCTATTGAAGTAGGTAAACGCCCAGAAAATGCTGGTAAATTAATTGTGATGATTCAGCCTTCTTTTGGAGAACGTTATTTGAGTACAGTCATGTTTCAAGAATTGATGAGTTAACAACAGGACTTACGCACAGAAGTTATCTGTGACGACTGGGTGTAGGGGTGTAAGGGTGTAGGGGTGTAGGGGTTTTCCTCTCCTCGACCTTGATTTTTCCATCACTTTACCCCTTTGTCAAAACCCTTGATTTTTCGTTTTTTTGCGTAAGTCCTAAACAATTGACAATTGTTTCCTTCAAGGTTTAAAACCTCCTCCTGGCAGGGGAAAAAAAAGAAAAAATTTTGATTTTTCTAGGACTTATGTCAACTCCGGACACAGAGAACTAAGGGTTTGAGAGATATTTTGCGTAAGTCCTGTTTTCAATCCTTTTCCTGAAAGGGAGAGGTAATTGTCTATTATTAATTTTCCATTTTTGAAGTAGGAATACCTAAGCTAAAAAAACTGAAATACCCAAACCAATTAAACCACCACCCAAAACTAACCATGCAGGATTGATACGATAAAAAATAGCTAAAATTGCAGAAATTAAGCAAATAACTAAACCCAAAAAATCTACATCAGGCACTTTTTCTAAAGTGAAAATTGTGATTCCTAACTGCAATGTCGTCACTACCATCAACGCTACAGCACTAACATTAACAGCATCTAAAAAATACCTTGTCCAAGATGAGGCACGTAACCAAGGAATGAAAGGATTTAAAATAGCAACAAATAAAAATGAAGGTAGAAAAATTCCCACCGTAGATACAATTGCACCAGGTAAACCAGCGATGATATATCCTATAAATGTAGCAGTAGAAAGGACTGGCCCAGGAGTAAATTGACCGATAGCAATGGCATCTAATAATTGTTGTTGTGTCAACCAGCCATATTCATTTACTAACCCACCTTGTAAAAATGCAATTAGTAAATAGCCACCACCAAATAACACACTACCAACTTTGAGAAAAAATAAACTCAATTTCCACAAAGAAACAACGGGAGTTATAGTTATTGTTGGCAAAGTGGTACTCAGAGTTAAAGCCGCAATCATTAAATTAGTTCGATTACCGTTGTGATTTTGATTACTATTGTGTAACCAAATCATTCCTAATATTCCACCTAATAACAAAGCCATAACTTCATTCACTTTACCTAACCAAGTGATTAAGCCCACTGCTACAGCAATTATAAGTAATTGTCGGGTTTTTATGGCTTTTTTAGATAAACCCCAAAGGGCATTGATAATGATTCCTAAAACTGCTGGTTTAATCCCATACAGTAAAGGCGTAAGTTGGGGTAAAGTACCATAATCAACATAAATAAAAGCAAATATACCTGTAATTAACACCGCAGGTAAGATAAAACAAATACCTGCAACTATTAACCCTAACCATCCGGCATAAATATAACCAATATGAATAGCCATTTCTGTAGAATTGGGACCAGGAATCAAGTTAGTTGCACCCAACAAATCCAAAAAATGCTCTTTTGTTAACCACTGACGACGCTGGACGACTTCATCTTCTATCATGGCAATATGGGCAACTGGCCCACCAAAACCAATCACACCTAGTTTCAAAAAGAGTTTAGCGATTTCCCCTAAACGATTTAATTGCAAATTACTCATTTTATTGATCAATATGTTGATAATCTAAAATACAGCTTAGAGATGAGAAACAGGTTTTGAATTCCCTAAAAAGTATTCAAGTATACTAAATTGATAGATTTAGTGTAGTATAATAGATATTTCGATCAAAAATCTAGTGGTTCTTTTTGCAGTAGCACTTGGTAAATTGTGCGAAATTGACTGTTAGCATTAATGGTTAACAGTCAATTTACTCTAAAATTGTAACCAATAATTTCGCATAGTTACAGCCGTATCAGTAAAGTCACTAAATACGCCATCTATACCTAAATCAAAAAAGAGTCTATATTCATCTTGGGGATGGTCTTGCAAATTTAAAGGTAAGAATAAATTTTCATTCCGAAATGTCCAAGCATGAACTAGTAACCCTGCTTGATGAGCATGACTAATTAAAGGTGTTGGTGATTGTAATTTACCATTTTTATCTCTGGGAATTAATAAATTTTTATTCACTCCTATTGCTGTTGCATATTCAGCAATTTCTTTTAAACCTGCTGGTTTGATTAAGTCTTGATATGTACGATTATCATCACTAATAACAAAATCATAGGGTTTACCACTATCATTGATTAATTGCACCAAAGGAAATTCAGTCTTTTTCGCTAATGCTTGCAGGTTGCTAACTTCAAAGGATTGAATAAATACAGGTAAATTAGTTGTGTGTAAGGTTGCTAATAAAGTTGCTTCTAATGGTAAACCAATAGATTGAAAATATGTGGGATGTTTAGTTTCTGGATAAATGCCAATCACACGACTAATTTTTGAACTTTGACTTTGTGCTAAATCAATGATTTCTTGAAGTGTAGGAACTTCTAAACTGCCATTATAATCTGTATTTTGAGGACGGATTTCGGGAATACGTTCTTTAGCTGTTAATGTTTTTAATTCTGATAAAGTTAAATCTTCTGTAAACCAACCTGTTTTCACTTCACCATCAATAATCTTTGTGGTTTTGAGATGGGAAAATTCAGGATGATTTGCTATATCCGTAGTTTCAGAAATTTCATTTTCATGTCGAGCGATTAAAACACCATCTTTGGTAATAACTAAATCTGGTTCGATGTAGTCAGCACCTAAATCTATTGCTAATTGATATGCTGTTAATGTGTGTTCCGGGCGGTATCCGCTTGCACCTCGATGAGCAATAATGATAGGGGGTTGCTGGGTAATTTTTTTATTCATAATCTGATGTAATAGTGAGTTATATTATAGCAATTACCATTCAAGTGAAGTACAATCAGTAATAATTGAACGCAGATGGACGCAGATGGACGCAGATGATTTTGTACTTCACCAAACTGGGAAAAGCTATAGTATTGATAACTAAAAAAATTTTTATATTACAGCAATGACATGAGAATGAGAAGTTGATGAAGATAATTTAGTTGGTTAATTTAAATTAAGCTACTACAAAAGCATTTTTCATGTTTTTGATATTCAACAAATGATATACTATAATCGTTAGATTTAATCAACATTTGTTGGCCAAGAGTTTTGATATCCAAGGTGAAAAAATATCTGATAATTTCATTTACAGCTATACTGGAAACTAGGGCATTAAGAGAACCATAGGATGCTGTTTGAAAATTATGATTTAACTCTCTATAATTTTTTAAAGATTGTTTTTGATTCATAAGATGACAATTATAGCACCCAGTGACACCAGGAATAATAAAAGGACCAATTGAACCAAAAATTTCTATATATCCCACACTAATATAAGGCATTTGTAATTCAATTGCGGCTGTATTGACCCAATTATGTATATCTGAAGGATGATCAGCAGATAAAACTAAAACATCACAGTTAGCAAAATTTTCTTTAACAAAATTAACTCCATTACACATCTTTTGTATAGGAATAACCGTAGTTTGATGATTTCTAGCTTGTAATTTTGTTTTAGCTGCTACTACCTTACTTGTGCCAATATCAGATTCATCAAAAAGAATTGTACGAGTGAGATTACTTTCTTCAAGATCATCATTATCTGATACTATCAAAGTACCTACACCAGCAGTTGCTAATAATAAAGCCACAGTTGATCCAATTCCTCCAGAACCAATTAACCCTACGGTTTTTGTAGAAACAATTTGCTCATAATTCTCTGGTAAAACATCGAAAAAATCAAAATACAATTGATGACGGTGGTATCTTCCTTCTGTTAATTGAGGATGAATAACTCCTAACTCTAAAAGATCATTGAAATATTTTTCCACATCACTGAAAATAGCTTGAGGATATTGGATGTTAATTTTTTGCCATATTTCCGCAAAAGTATAAGGTATAGACAATGTTTCTAACATCATTGCTAGATATAATGGAGGATGTTCAATTTTAATAGCATTGGGAGGTAAATTTCCAATCCAAATAACTGGACGATCCTGATCAAGTTTAATTGATAAAGACCTTTTAATTTGAAATTTAGTGTTTGTTGTTAATAAATTCATGGAATTTTTTCTTGTTTAATTACTAACTTCACACAATAATACATTACCCACTTGAATAAGTGAACTATAGGTTGTTCCTGAAAAAACTTCATTTCTCATAAATTCATATTTTTCAGGATTATAAAACAATAACTTTTCAGGATCTCTAACATAAGTCATGTAGCTTTCAGCAAAGTCTTCATAAACATTAGTGCGGGCATAATCAGAGACAAAACCTGTGCCATCTGTGGAAAATGTTTCCCAACTTTGTTGATTTAATTGACTCCATTTTTCAGCAAGTGCTGGACGCTCTGCTAACATATTTTCATGAACATTATGACCAACTTCATGAGTTACTGTGTCCAGTATTTCTCCTGCACCCGCAAACCGTTCTACAGGTCCCCAAATACAAATTTCATGAGTTCCACAATTAAAAGTTCCTAAAGCATGAGGATATTTTTCACTACTTTCAGATTGATATTGAATAGAAGGACAATTTTCTAAATGAGATGGGGGTAAAGTGTCCCGTAAATAATTCCCTAATTCTTGATTAGTAAATATTCCAGAATCTTCAAATTTGCCTATTTCTGTATAATTAACTAATTTTACAGATTCTAAACCAGTGTCAGAATTAGTTTTCATTCCTTCCTGATCAAATGATTCAAAAATATTCATTTTCCCTACTCCTATTGTTCTTTGAGCAAACCAAAAACTCGTTGACCATCAAAAGTATAACGACTAACTGCATCAGTCATAGCTGCTAAGAATTTTTCATCTTCTGGTTTAACTGTAATTCGCTCATCTACAATCATAGAATTACCTGATTCTTGTACTTTTTTGCCAGTTCGCAGTGGAAAACCATCCCTTTTTCCTATTTCTATGAGATTGTGTAATTTGGCCTCAAATCGAGCATCTACAACTTCTAAAGTGAGCTTATCTGGTGCTTCCCATAAGATTCGACCTAATGGTTGTCTTTGCAGGTTGACAATTTCTAAAACTTTCATATATTCACCTCATTCTTTATTAATTTTGATCACTATTAGTTCTAATTTTCTGACTAATTTTTCGCAATTTTTGAGTATAAACTGCAAGTTTTTGAGCATCTGCATTTACTAAAGATTTTTCCATGTCTTGAGTAATATTTTCAAGTTTTAGCATCATCTCTACTAGATGTTTGGAAACATTTTGTAGTTTGGAAATGCCCATATTATCTAGTTTTCTGCCTACTATTGGTAAGGTAGTTACTAGAGGTACAACCATATCTGTAGTTTTATCTAATGCTTTGATATGACTGATGGTAAATGATTCCATAAGATTAACAGTTTTTGTTAATTCAATAGCAGTCTCCTGAGCTAAATCAATAGAGGTTTTATTTTTTTCAATTAGTCGAGATATTTCCTGAAAACCTTGGATTTGAGCGTAGATAAAGAAGCCTAAACAGCCAATAATTAAGCAAATACCAAGACTAAATAACCAATCATTAACAAAGTGTCCAACTATTGTAACAATAACGCCTCCAAGCATGAACACTAAACTCAAGTTACCGATACGATAGATATCAGTTAATGAATTAGTCAAATTATCAGAAAATTTCTTAAACTTCAAGTTTGATGTCATAAATTTGCCTTCCTTTGTAAATGGGAAGTTGTCAGTTTTCATCAGTATTGTAAATTTAGAGAGCGATTTTCGACTATTGAACTTACTCCCTGTCTCTATTAGACTGATTAGCAAAATCATTCGCTATTGCCCAACCCATTGCTTCAATAACTCCGGCTGCTGTTCCTGCATTTATAGCATTACCAAATAAAGGTATCCAACCAACAAGAGCTTGAGATACTCCTCTACCAGCTATGGTAGCAATCTGGGCAAGGACTATAGATTTGGCAGCAGATTCAGTCAGACTAATTCCAAATACTGATCCTAATGATATGGTCATTGTAATTTCGATACCCATTAAAAGCGGAACATCGGCACCTGGTACTTGTGCCATTCCAGCAGCTAATCCTGCTCCTGAAAGTGCTGCTCCATGAATAATCTGATGACACTTTGTTTTCTGATGTTCATTCATAAGTAATTTCTCCTTTTTATTTTGAAGAATTTTAGAACCTAGATATCTATCTCTTTGTAGATGTGAGGTATTAAGTGATGACTATTTCAAAATTTGTACCCAAGCGGCCATATCATCTTGTTCTCCACAGACAATAGCTTGTCCAGGACGCAAGCGATTAATAATCATACTTTGGTCTGTTGTTAGTGCCATACAAGCACTCATGGCATCTCGATCATCGGCAGCAACTAAGCGATGAACAATCTTTAAATTAGTATTTTTGATAGCATCAGGTACTAAGCGATTTGGTACTTGATCTACAATCATTAAACCTTGACCATAGGCGCGGATTTCTGAGAGAATGTTAGCGAACATTTCAGCTACTTTAGCCTGGGGATTTGCTTGTTCTATTGAACCTGATGAAACTTTTAGTAAAATACGATGGGCTTCTTCAATCACTGTTACATGACGTAAGCTATTATTTTTATGCTGTTCTAGTGTCAGTAATTCATTTTGAGCTTGACGATATTCATAAAGAAATTGCAGCAGTATTGCCATTGCAAAGGCTTTGTCTGCATCGTCCCCCAAATGTGCTAAGTTGATAACGGCTGGACGGTCAAATATTTGTGGACAATTTGTAGACTGGGGTTGATCAAATAGCTGTTTTTTCCAGCCTCGTCTGAGACTTTGAACACGAGTAGTTAATGCTGCTGTTAAGTTGGCTGTAATTCTATCTTCATATCCTTTGCCTTTAATTACTAATGAAATTTGATCAAGTAACTGACTCAGTGTAGGCCGAGGTGTACCGTAAGGAGGCGGATCATCACCTAACCAATTTTGCGGACGAGTATAGGCATAAAATAGGACATCTTCGAGCAAGATGGGTAGAATTTCCTGCATGGGGAAAGCAGCAGTAAGAATGGATTTGAGACGGTCTATATGGGATAAAATTTGTGGTGTGGTTTCTTGAGACAGCCAAACAATATCAAAGGGGTTAAGAGTGAGTTTATTTTCTAATTTGTTACCTCGCCAAGTTTGTATTCCAGGCATATAAATAGCAATGCGGTTTGGGCTATTTGGAGGTAAGGATTGGTTGTATTCCATTGCCCATTCTACATATTCTTCTTTCGCTGGTTCAATAATTAGGAAGGGTATTTGTTGCTGATTTAATTCAGTTAACATTTTCCGACAGGTGGTAGATTTACCTGAGCCGGTGATTCCTGTGACTAAGCAGTGTTTGGCTAGAGTTGATAGAGCGATACTATATTTTAGGGGTGTGGGTTCACCTCCTTCTAAGACGTTACCCAATAGGATAGCTTTACCTTCTACCACAGGGGGATTAAGACTAAAAGTTGCTGTGGGCATAACTTTTACCCCTGGTACTTCATGGCGGGGTAAATTGACTAATAATGCTAATTCCTGAGTATTTAGAGGTGTGGTTAAACCGTTAAATGCTTTTCCTAGTGGATGATCTAGTTTTTGCTGTTGGTTGTTAGGATTAACCAGTGCTAAATCTGGGTGATCAAAGTTCTGTAAAGAATTTTTAGTTTTATTCCAGACTCGTTTTAAATCGTGAATGCGAATCGGTTCAAAAACACTGTTTTCTCCACTGAGAAGCGATCGCAATTGGGTACTAGCTTGTTGGAGAATATCGGGTTTTTCTGCTAATAAATAAGCTCCTACATTCCAGCAACCTAAAGCGCGGGATTGTTCAAAACGTTCCAGATATTTTTTAATCTGTGCTTCTGCTGCTTGAGCATGAGCATTAATATATTCTTCTCCAAAAGCCTGTGCTGAACTTAAATTAAAACCCTGATTTTCAGAAATACTCACTCCTGTTGTTTTAGTGGTGGTTTTTCCTTGAGTTTGTTGATAGGTTCTGCTGAGTAAAGGAGCAATATCTAAAGCTACATCAGCCACCAAAAGGGACATCAAAGCCATTGGGGGAAATACTATTCCTAAACCTAAACTTCTCATTGCTGTAAGTACAGCCATATTTAAGCCTGAGTTATCTACTTCCTCATAACTTGTACTGAATGTCTCAGCAATAGATTCACTTGTGCTATCAGTGCGTCCTCTATTTAGAGAAATGCCTTGAGTAAAAGTCTCATTAAAGTTAATCTTACTGAAGGAATGGACACGCCCCATGAGTTCCCTAAGTCCATAGATAATACCATTAACCTGAGCTTCACTCATGGGTTCAGCAATTACCATATACATGAAAGGCGATCCTCGCATCCCACTTAAAAGACGATCTAAACTTTGGGGATATCCAGGATGATCACCAGGTTTAAGAGAGGGTATTCCGGTTATTGCTTGAGCGTAATGAAATTTATTCAGAGGTTGAACAATATGACTTTTTACTTCTTGAGTATCAGTATCAAGACACCGAAATTTTGTTCCTTGCCAATTTCCCTGTAAGAATTTGCCAATATTACCAATAAAATCTTCTGATGAACTATCTAAACTATCCTTACTACAAATTCCTAGATAAACCTGATTTTGAGTACCATCACTAGAGATAATAAAAACTAGATGATATTTTTCAGGATTATGACAAGCGGAAAGAGCAGTTTGTAAAGCTGTGAAAGGTTGAGACAGTGAAGTTGTTAGAGAACTTCCCACTTGTTCTACTTTGAGAAAATAGGGATCTCCCATTAAAATACCTTTAGGGGGCAGGGGTTGAATGTATTTAGCATCTGTTAACTGAACGTCCAGATATTGTCTTCCTAAACTAAAGAGAAGAGACTGGGACATTACATTAGCAGCAGCGATTTTGATATCTAGCTGTTTTAAATCTTGAGGACGAACAATATCTGATGATTCCATATAAATTATCTCCTATTACTATGGTTGAGATTAAATTAAGAGATTAGGATTTTTACAGAGTCTGCTTGTTTTCTCACTTCCTTGCTCAACCAATCTTTAACTGGATTAAGAATTTTATTCATAAATTCCTGATCTTCAGCGATATTTTTGGCAACTTCTTCTTGCAATTTTCCTTTGATTTCAATGGTCATTTCTGAAATTTTATTATCAGAAACCCTGTCACGCGCTAATTTAGGTATATCCCAAGCTCTAATCTTCTCTTCAGCCCATCCTTGCAGTCCAAACATAATAAATAAGCCAATGATTAAACCGATTACTGTTGTAGCTAGAAATAATGTTATTACTGTGACAATAATACCAATAATCCAGTTGACTATTGCTGTAATTAAAGTAGGATCAGCAATATTGAGATTTTCTGAATTTATGTTAGCATTGGGATTGTAGGTTAATGCAGAAGGTACAAGTTGATCGAGAGCTAAACCATATTTTCTACAGATAGGATCTGTTTTTTGTTGTATAGGTGGAACAATATCATTCTTAATCCAAGTATTAATTGATTGTTTGATAATTTCTCGTCCTCCAGTTCCTTCTAGCCAAGTTTTTGTTCTTGAGATAATTTCTGATTCGAGATCATTAATAGTGTAAATACCCCGGCGATCACGCCAACCCAACAAGGTTGATCTAATTATTTGGGAAGATAACCCTTCTACTAAGTTTTCCGTTAATGTACTACGCAAAGAATCTACTTTATCTTTGAAAATTTTTGGTAGTTCATTCTGCAAAAATTGCTCAACTTCCTCTGTAAAGTGAATTGTATTAATACTACGTTTTCCCCAACGGGCAAGACCCATCGCAATACAAATACCGGGTTCAGTATCTTTTATACACTTGCAATTAGTAAAAATTTTATGGACAATTTCAGGAATAAAGTCCATTTTGGTAGCACTTCCAGTGAGGATAATTGTATTTACCTTAACTCCTTTGTTTTCTAATTTTTGTTTTGTGTCAGTTAAAAAATCATGGAAATTATCTCGCCAGCTTTTTTGCAAGTCAACACCTTTTAAAGCAGGTATAATATCTTTAGATTTTTGCAGCCAATTATTCAAAGGTTCTGTAACAATTATCTCGATAATTTCCTTATATACAATTGGCTCAAAAATACCCACTTTCTGGATTTTTATATTCCCGTCTACTTTAGAATCGTAATCTAGATAATTTCCTGGAATACAAAAATATTCTTCTTTAGCCTGACGACACTTAAATTCACAGCTATGTCTGAAAAAAGGGAATTGTTGAAAGACAATCTCAATATCTTTTCCGTCTTCATTTTCACTAAGACTATAATTGAGAATAGCTTTATCAATTAAAGTAGCACCTAAGTCAATGCCAAAATCACCATCTTTTTCATGAGTTCCTACTTTCACAAGCGTACAATCTGTAGTTGATGATCCTACATCAATAACTAATACATTACCTTTGATCTCTGCACCTGTGACAAGATTACTCATTCTTGCCTGCATTAGTGCAGCAAAAGATTCTTTGATTACGCTAACTTTAGGTAAATCAGAAGATTCTAACAGTTTTTGGTATTGAGCTATTTCTGTATCAGTCCACTCTGACGGGCAGCCTATAAAAAAATGATTTTGGTCATCTTTTTGAAGTTGCTCAGTTTGTAAGAGATGCTCATAAATTGCCTTAACATAATCTTTCATAACTTTCTGATAATTGGGGTCAGAAGTTGGACGTTTTTTGAAAGCAATTTGAAAATTAGTAGCTTTCAAATTTAAAGCTGGTTTACCAAATAAAACTCCCTGTTCAGGATGATAAGCTATCATTGTCGGTTGACATTCTATTTTATGAAGTAGTAGTTTCTTTGGTGACTCATCTACCTTTTCTCCTACTATTTTGGCCAAGGCCGTTTCTCCATGTCCTAAATCAAATCCGATAATTTCAACCTTGTTATTACTCATAGTAATGTCCTCTACTTTTTTGGTGTGTTGATTGTTTTGTGTATCATTTACCAGTTAACAATCAGGTAGCAATGTGATACTGAAGGTTAACTGGTATAGAGATCCAACCATTGGTTATGACAAATATGATAAAAATCGAAATGTTGATAAATGTCATAACTTGCTTTCATAGAAGTATTAATCACCGATTTTTAGCAACTTCTTTTCCCTCTGCATAGGCTTTTTCCACAAAATCTTTGTCTTTTGATATCTGCTCGGCGGCCATCTTAATATTCTCCTCAGTAAGCGGCTTATCACTATGAATCAATATTTCTAATGATTTGAGATATACATTTCCTGCCACATACATTACAGCGACATTTGCCGCAGCAGCAACTACAATTCCGCCTGCGGTTCCGATTCCAGGAATAAATTTCAGCAAACTTCCAGTTCCAATAGCTAATGCAATTCCAGGAATTAATGATGCTAAGTTGGCGATAATTCCACTAGCAATAGATTTCAGCACATTGTCACCAAAGGATACACCAACTACATTGTTAATACGAACATACATAGTCCAAGTATTAGCTACTAAGGCGGCAATATCAGCACCTGGTACTGGAATTATACCTGCTGCTGTACCAAGCAGAGCGTGTTGCTTAATTACGTTAGATAATTCCCTTGCTTTAGGTTCATCACCGAATAACTGTAGATTTTCGTAGCCTTCTTTTGCTGCGTGGAAAATTATATGGTTACTCATCTTTTTGCTCCTTTAAAGAGGTATATTGAATTAGTAAATCTTTATGTTTGAGGTTCAATTACTCGCCCTTGTAAAATTACTTCATCACCTTTAATAAAAGCTGGTTTCATGGTGACATACTCTTGTAAATCAGGCTCTAAACTTGGCTCAAACTCAAACAGTTCGTAATCCCGACTAGATGGTTCACCTTTTGGTTCATAAACCCGTGCTTCCATACCATAATGTCTCAAGACAGAGGGAATACGTTTTAATTGTTTACTGACTAAAGTAGGGATTTTATTTTGTTCATCTAATTCTTCTCCCATTAAATCTTGTAAAACTTCTAAAACGTCAGTCAATTTATCTAAACTTGGTTTATCAGGTTGTTTTCTGCGTTCTTCTAAACAACGAGTAACTGCCTGATCAATCTCTTGAAAACCCTGATATAAATTAGATAGTATGACATCAAGATTTATCCGTAATAATGGTACTTTATTTTCCACTGTTGACTCAGTTTTTTCTGTTTTGTCATCTTTTGGCATTAAGTTAGAAGCCAAACCTACTCCAGCACCCACAGCAATACCTACAGCAGTGCCAACAATAGGAATTCCTGCAACAGTTCCTGCAACAGCCCCACTAACGGCACCAATGGCAATATTATTCATATCCTGATGGTTTTTACCAGAATGGCGTTTTTGCCCATGTCTTTGATAATTTTCCTCTCCATCAATTGGAGATACTTTAATTGCTGTCAACATATTAAAAGACTTGCTTAAAGATTCTAATCTTTCCCATGCTAACGTTCTTTGAGAATCAGTTAAACTAAGAATATAGTCACTATCATGATGGGCAATTATTCTGATTTCCTTCTGAATAATTTGTACAATTTCTTCCGATGTATTTGCTTTTTTTATTTCTTGACGAAGCCTCGTTTCCATTTCTGGATAGTGGTCAATAAGTGATTTCATTGTGTTACCTCTAATTCTTATTTAATTGCTGTAATTTTTGATTGAGTAAAGAAAGTGGGTTACTATTTAAGACAGGGAACTTATAAATCTTACTGCTTTCCTTACTACTGCCCTTTCTTCTTCAGAAAGATTGCAATACTGTTGTCCAGCTGTTGCTAGTAAACGACAGGCCATTGCTGTACTAATAGGAATTCCAAGAGCATTAAGACCAGGAATCCAAGAAGTGAGAATAGTATATCCAAATATACCTAGACCCACAATTCCACCAAGCTCTGCAAGTAACTTGAATCCTGCTTTTATATCGTGATGATTCCAGGCTTCATTTGCATATTTTTCTAAATCTTCATCTAGGGTTGACATTTTATCCTCCTTTGGAATCAGCCAATTAATGTGAAATTGCTGCGACTTCAGAAATCTGTCCCAAAATGATAAAACCACTAATCCCGATGTCTCTAACGACAAAATTATGAAATTTTCCATACTAAAGTTACAGTAATTTTTCTGTAAACACTATAGAGAAACACAATTAATATTTCTGACGACGATAGATTACCCTAAACCTAATGATTTTTGGTATTTAGGGCTTGCCGAATAAGGGAAAAATCTAGATAAATCAAAGGTTGGAGGCTGATAAACAGGAAAGTAGGTGCAAGGTTTTTGAAGGGTGTACCATCAAAAGAGTGGATTTTGGTACTGAGAAATCAAAAAATTTAGGGATGACAGACAGCTAAAACTATTCCCTATTCCCTACCTCAACGGAAAGACTTTTTCAGCAAACCTTATTTAGATTCAGATTTCTCTGAATAGCACTTTCCTATACCTGATCATGCTAAATCACAATTGTGAGGAACTTGTGAGGATATTAAGTAATATTATTTGAATTTCTATTTCTTGATGTTAAAATTTTTACTAAAAACTTGACGTTTTATCTACATTAGATTATAAGTACCCATGCAAAATTATTTATACATTATAATAATAAATTGGTAAAATAAATTATTGATAGTAACTAAGCTCACATCTTGCACCAATAAAAATTGATGGAATTTTATTACTCCGTATAATACCAAAACCTTTGATTTAGCGATAAAATACCATAATAATCAGGTATCTTTATCGCACATATTTTGATATTCTATGTGTTTATACGTAGAGTCGCAAGACATTGAGTAAGAGAAAAAGAGGCGATTTATTAGAGATTTGAACTTTGACACAGCCAAATTACTAGAGAAAATATATAGGACTCCTATTTGATTTTTGAACAAAACTCCGTACACCTTAATCCTCTCAAACCCTATTCCCTATTCCCTATTCCCTGCCTTAACAAATAAATTCAGAAACCAAACCGGATTCCTATATAAAGAAAGTGTACATTATCAAGTTAGACAAAGAGCGCATTGTATTTTATTAAGCTATGAAGAAGTGACAATTCCTGAATTGATATAGCATTTCCCAAGCTAGTGAGGTACAGAGTTTTTTAGTGTTAGGGAACAAGGAACACTTCGGCAAGCTCAGTGCATCGCAGGGAACAGGGAACAGTAAATAAATTAGGGTTTACCTCGTGAGACTGAGAAAAGCTATAGAAATTTTTCAAGTGAGCAGGGTGACTATATATAACTGGATGAACGATTGGGAAGATAAAAGATTGTTATTATTATATAATCAAAAAGGAAGGGGAAGAAAACCAAATTTTAATGAGGAACAATAGCAAAAACTAAAGTCATGAGTAAAACTTTATCCTAAAGATTAAAAAAAGTCTACTATATTAGACCTCTTGCATTATTTTTTTGATTATCTTTTGTCATATTTCTCATGATCCAACTTCATCCTGAAGCAAAGCGTGTAGAAGAATTACGGCGTTTATTGCAGCAAGCCAGCTATGCTTATTATGTATTAGACGCACCAATAATGGAAGATACAGTTTATGATAGGCTGTATCGTGAATTACAAGAATTAGAAATTAAATATCCAGAATTAATTACTCCTGATAGTCCAACTCAGCGCGTAGGTGAACGACCTGCAACCCATTTTACTTCGGTAAGACACAACATACCTCTGTATAGTTTGGAAAACGCTTTTAATGTGGAGGAGTTGCAAAGTTGGGATCAACGTTGGCAGCGACACTTGCCATCTCAGTATTTTCCAGCAGAAGTAGACTATGTGGCAGAGTTGAAAATTGATGGTGCGGCTTTGGCGCTAACTTACCAAAATGGTATTCTGGTCAGGGGTGCGACTAGGGGTGATGGGGTGATGGGTGAAGATATTACCCAAAATGTGCGGACTATTCGCTCTATTCCTCTACGTTTGAATTTTGACGGGTTGGCAGAAATTGAAAAGGTGGAAGTACGGGGAGAGGTATTTTTACCTTTAGAAGTATTTAAACAAATTAATGAGAAAAGGCAACAAGCTGGTGAACAGTTATTTGCTAATCCTCGGAATGCGGTAGCTGGTACACTCAGACAATTAGACCCACGCATTGTGGCACAACGTCAGTTAGATTTTTTTGCTTATACTTTGCATATTCCGGGTTTAGATGATGCGAGTATTGCTAATACCCAATGGGAAGCTTTAGAGTTGTTGCAAAGGCTTGGTTTCCGCGTTGATACCAACCATAAACTCTGCCATTCTCTTGATGAAGTTGCCGAATATTACCAATATTGGGATACTGAACGGTTGAATTCTCCCTATATGACGGATGGGGTAGTAGTAAAATTAAATACGTTTAAACTGCAAGAACAACTGGGGTTTACACAGAAGTTTCCAAGATGGGCGATCGCTCTCAAATATGCAGCCGAGGAAGCACCAACCCGTGTAGAAAATATCACTGTCAATGTGGGCAGAACAGGAGCTTTAACGCCGTTGGCAGAAATGCGCCCCGTACAATTAGCAGGTACTACGGTTTCTAGAGCTACCTTACATAACAGCGATCGCATTCAGCAATTAGATATTCGCATTGGTGATACCGTTATTGTTCGCAAAGCTGGAGAAATTATACCGGAAGTAGTAAGAGTAATAAAAGAACTCCGTCCTGCTGACACTGAACCTTTTATTATGCCTACCCATTGTCCCGTATGTGGTCAACCGGTGGTGAGAGAATCAGGAGAAGCGGTTACTAGATGTGTAAATGCCTCCTGTCCAGCTATTCTCAAAGGAGGAATTGAACACTGGGTAAGTCGAGATGCGCTGGATATTAAAGGCATGGGTGAAAAACTGGTGCATCAATTGGTAGATAAAGGTTTGGTGCATTCTGTTGGCGATTTATACGACTTGACAGAAGCAAAGTTATGTGAATTAGAACGCATGGGACAAAAATCTGCACAAAAGTTAGTAAGTGCGATCGCTCAATCAAAAAATCAACCTTGGTCTAGGGTATTATACGGTTTAGGAATTCGTCATGTGGGCAGCGTGAACGCTCAATTATTAACAGAGAAATTTACCACAGTGGAAAAATTAGCAGCTGCAAAACAATCCGATATTGAAGGTGTTTATGGTATCGGTGCGGAAATTGCTCAATCAGTTTATCAGTGGTTTCATATTGATGCCAATCAAACTTTGATTTCTCGTTTGCAAGTCATTGGCATCCAATTAGCTAACACTGAAACACCAAAATCAGTAAGTGAAATTAATCCTAAAATTGCTGGTAAAACTTTCGTTGTCACAGGTACATTACCCAGTTTAAAACGCGACGAAGCAAAAGCACTAATTCAAAAAGCTGGTGGTAAAGTCACAGATTCTGTGAGTAAGAAAACAGATTTTTTGGTTGTCGGTGCAGATGCGGGTTCTAAGTTAGAAAAGGCGCAATCTTTGGGAATTACGCAGTTAAGTGAAGCACAGTTGTTAGAAATGCTACAGGGCTAAAGTTTTTTGGAACTATTAGAAATCTGGTGAAAAAGATTGGAGAGAAGTTCCATGAAACGTCTCTACAAGGGTTTCAAGCATGACTACTCAATCACATAATATTGATGGGATCAACATCAATTGTTAAGCTAACCGAGTAAGGACAAAGTTTTCTGATTTCTTCCCAATCTGGTAAATTTGGCAGTGCATCAGCAGTAAATTTCAGTAATATTTGCCAACGATAACGATTAGCTACTCGTAAAATACTAGCTGGTGCTGGTCCTAATATTTCCAATCCTTCTTGATCACTAAAATTTGTAGCAATAATTTGGGCTGTATTCTGAACTTGAATCGGATCTAAACAACTCAACCGCAATAAAATTAATCTGCCATAAGGGGGATAATTCAGTGCTTGACGTTGTGCTAATTCTGCATCACAGAAAGAGTGATAATCATGGGTTTTAACTGCTTCAATCACTGGATGTTCTGGGGTGTAAGTTTGCATAATTACCCTTCCCGGATCTTCACCTCTTCCCGCACGGCCAGCAACTTGGGTTAAGGTTTGAAAAGCTCGTTCACTAGCACGATAATCTGATAAATGCAGTAACCCATCCGCCGCAACTACACCCACAAGGGTAACTTGGGGTAAGTCTAAACCTTTGGTGAGCATTTGTGTACCCACTAATAAATCTGCTTCACCGTTTGCAAATTGAGTGAGTAAATTACGGTGTGCGCCTTTGTTGCGGGTGGTGTCGCTATCAAAACGAATTAATTTAAGGTGAGGAAATTGGCGGTTTAGTTCTTGCGCTACTCTTTGCGTTCCACTCCCAAAAAATTTCAGGTAAGGGGAACTGCATTGAGGACAGTATTTCGGGTGTGCTTGACCATAATTACAATAATGACATCTTAATAACTGTGGTGCGCCTTCTTCTACATGGTGATAGGCTAGGGAAACATCACAGTTTGGACATTCCAGCACATAACCACAACTGCGACAAGAAACAAAGGTGCTATGTCCACGACGATGGATAAATAAAATTCCCTGTTGTTTTCTCTCTTTTAGCTGTTCTAGGGCTTCTTGAAGGGATCTACTAAACATAGAACGATTTCCCTCCTGTAACTCTCGCCGCATATCTACAATTTCTACTGGTGGTAAGGGACGGGAGTTGATGCGTTCGGGAAGGGAAAGATATTGGAAGGTGGGGAGTTGGGGAGTTGGGGAGGTGTTCTCTACTTTTACAGAAACCCAGCTTTCTAAGGAAGGAGTAGCAGAACCTAAAATTAAAGGACAATTTTCTAATTCTGCACGCCATTGGGCGACTGTGCGGGCGTGGTAGGTGGGGATGGGTGAGTCTTGTTTAAAGCTGCTGTCGTGTTCTTCGTCGAGGATAATTAAACCCAGGTGCGGTAATGGGGAAAAAATGGCGCTGCGTGTCCCGATGACTACTTGGGGTTCGCCTGTGAACATCTGTCGCCAGGTGTCGTAACGTTCACCGTCGGAAAGGGCGCTGTGATAAACTTGGACTTTGTTACCAAAGCGGGCGCGAAATCTATCTGTGAGTTGGGGTGTAAGTCCAATTTCAGGAACTAAAACGAGGGCTGATTTACCTTGGTTAAGTAAGGGTGCGATCGCTTGTAAGTAAACTTCGGTTTTTCCTGAACCTGTCACCCCATGTAATAAAATTTGAGCAAATCCATTTAATGATTTGATGGTTTCTAGGGCATGAGTTTGGGCTTGAGTTAAGGATTTGGCTTGATCCCCTGCTACCAAGGGATTCTGTTCTCTCCGTAATATTTCCCGTTCTTCAATAACAATGCAACCTTTTTGTTCTAAGGCTTTTAAAACAGAGGTACTGGTGCTACAAGTTTGTAATAATTCACTTTGCCACATTTCACCCCCTTGTCGTCGTAAAACATCAATAATTTCTTGTTGTTTCTTTCCTAAGTTAAGTTCATAACTTTGCCCAATCAGTGTAACTACTTTTTCTAATTTCGGTTTAACTAAACGTGGCGGTTCTAAATAGCTTTCTACTAAACCTTGCTGAATTAGTTCACGTATTCTATAGTTAAATTGTTGGGATTGACGTAATTGACTACGTAGGTAAAAAAAACTATAGTCACCATTTATCTGCTGTTGCAGTAATTGTAAAATCTTATTACTATCTTTGTGTTTTACTTTTCCTACCGAATTTTGAAAGCTTAATAAGGTCAGAGTTTTAATTAATCTATCTTTTGGTATTGAATTGAATAGATAAAATTTAACACGGTAAGAATCTGGATGTTTGTATGCACGCATCAGTGGCGTACCAAACATCGGGTCAATTAACATTAAGTTAGTATTTTGAGTAGGAACAGCAGCACCAGCTAACGTTAGGCGGATACGACGCTGTGATTGCCTCAGTAAGCCTGGTGGTAAAGCAGTACGTACCACTTGAATCAGTTTCGTATAATAGTAATGGGACACCTTTTCCATCAACTTCCAGTAAGTTTCTGGGAAAAAACCTCTCTGGATTACATCTTCTACATCCCGAATTTTTTCTTGTGACAATTTTTCTGGAGGTTGCGCTAACAAACGAATAACTATCCCTCCAAACAAATTAGCGCCAAATGGAACAGTCACAATATCCCCTGGTTTTACTTCTAACCCTTCTGGTAAGTGATATACATATAGGTTTTCTTCTGATTCATATTCTGTAGGGTTGATGGGAAAATCTGCTAATACTTCAATCCAGCGATAAAAAGTAGTTTTCAACTGGTATGATCCACCAGGTTCAGCTACAGCCACAGCAGATAAATTTACGTCCTTAATATACATAACTTTTGTCTTTTTTAATAGATATTCGCTCACCTAGCTGGAGAAAATTCATGCCAACTTACTTAAGGTTAAATTCTTACTTTACTACAGGTAAACTGTATTTAGCAATACTTTTATTACTTCTCATACTTGATAAGTTTTTATTTGTGTAATCTACTAGACAAAATATTTTCCACAATACGTGCAATAAATATTTGATGCTAACTACACAAATGAAAGTATATTCAATGTTGATCAATGGATTTTTTATCTACTAAATAGGGAGTAGTCTTTTTCCACCCATTGATAGATATTCAATAGTTTTTCAATGTGAGATGCTTTTATACAATAAATATTATCCGGATTTTAAGTTAACATTTTTGTAATTTGTATTATTTGGCGAGCATTTACTTTTATCCTCAAAATCAAACAAAAATTCAGGAAAATATATGAAGATTTAAAATTGAGACAGTCTAGATAGAATTTTTATATTTGTTAATGTGGAGAAGGTTGGAAGGGGTTTGACATATTTGGTGATTAAGAAAAAAATAAGGAATATGTCTGCTAGTAGCGGGAAAAGATGGTATTTTGGGTGCAAAGACCATATAAGTTGTATCTAAAAGTAACCAAAATATGACAAGCAGATACAAATTTTTATTCCGACTCAGGAATTTTCAGAAAGATTGTATTTTGCTAAGTAAATGGGTGTATTTGTCTCTTACGGAAACTACCAATCCTCAAGCGAGCAGCTATCACTAAATTATGTACCAAACAAAGCAATTATCCCGAAAGGAAACTATGAATCTTGCTGAATTGGGAACAATGGAAATACTAGAGACTGCTGCTGACCATGAAGAACCATCACTTGATAGTTTGGATGCAGTAGTATTTGAAGACTCTTCTATCATAGAAAATGTGGAGTCAGAGGAACGAGATGGGGATGAAATGGCAGCGGCTCGTCCTTCGGGATACAATAAAACCGAACATGACGATGCTGTAGGCGCGTTTTTTAAAGAAATGGCGCGTTATCCTCTCCTCAAACCAGATGAAGAAGTAGAGTTAGCACGGCGGGTTAGATTTTTAGAAGAAGTAAAAGACTTACAAGCAGCTTTAGCAGCAGAACTGGGACAGCAACCGAGCAAAAGCGAAGTAGCAGCCAAGTTTGACATGACAGAAAAACAACTGGAAAGTCGCTTGTATCAAGGAAGAGTAGCGAAGCGGAAAATGATTCGCTCCAATTTACGGTTAGTAGTTTCTATTGCTAAACGATATCTTAATCGGGGAGTTCCTTTTCTGGATTTAATTCAGGAAGGAGCAATGGGTTTAAACCGAGCAACAGAAAAGTTTGACCCAGATAAAGGATATAAGTTCTCAACCTATGCTTATTGGTGGATTCGACAGGCAATTACACGAGCGATCGCTAATGATGCCCGCACTATTCGCTTACCAATACATATTGTTGAAAAACTTAACAAACTTAAAAAAGCTCAACGGGAACTCAAGCAAAAATTAGCTCGCAACCCCTCGGAAGCCGAAATGGCCGCTAGTTTAGAAATAAGCGTCCAACAACTGCGTCAACTCCAACAACTGCGTCGTCAAGCACTTTCACTCAACCACCGTGTTGGTAAAGAAGAAGACACCGAATTGATGGACTTACTAGAAGACGAAGATAACCAATCTCCAGAAGCAAAAATGAACGAAAACATGATGCGTCAGGAGATTTGGGAAGTCCTAGGTGATGTCCTCACCCCACGGGAAAAAGATGTAATTTCTTTGCGCTATGGACTGACAACCAGCGAACCCTGCACCCTGGAAGAAGTTGGTAATATGTTTAACCTTTCCCGTGAACGAGTACGTCAAATTCAAAGTAAAGCCATGCGAAAATTACGCCGTCCCCACATCGCAAAACGTTTAAAAGGTTGGTTAATTTAAGGCAGGAGGCAGAAGGCAGAAGGCAGGAGGCAGGAGGCAGGAGGCAGGAGGCAGGAGGCAGGAGGCAGGAGGCAGAAGAAAAATATCTGTTCCCTGTTCCCTGTTCCCTGT
>NZ_LUFH02000119.1 GCF_001586785.1 Sphaerospermopsis aphanizomenoides BCCUSP55 | reverse complement strand
CTTCAATACTACTACTCGATAGAGAAAATTTTATAATATTTTGAAAAAGAGAAATTGCAGTAATTAAAATATATTTTTCTGTCTCCAGACTATCAAAAAAATTATCACATAAATTAGGATATTGATTGCATAAAAATAAAAGTATATTGGCTGATTCTTGCCTTGTTGTTACATCATTACTTTGTAAACCATGAAGCTGAGTCTTAATGAAAATATCTCCTTTATCTGGGTTTATTTCTCTTTCCAAGATATCAGCACTTATCACACAAGCAATACCTTCAAATACCTCATTCTCATCTGATTCTGTGGCATTGTCTCCCATAGATTCAGCCCTAGCTAAAGCAGCATTAGCATCTTTTATACCTCTTAAATCAAGGCGATTCATAACATCCCAACAAACATAATATTTATTAAGCAGTTCTATTTTTGCAACATTTCGTTGTTCCTTCCATCCTTTACTTTTTTCTGATTCCCATTCTTGATATAAATCCCAAAAATTATAATCAGTAGTAATTTCTCGTAATTTATAATAATCACCAAAAATCCAGAAATTTAAAAAATCATCATAATCAACGCTATCTACTAAGTTACGATCAGAAAACTTTTTAATTTTACTCTGTACTATTTTCTCAGCAATATTCTTAGGTTCTACCGTCAGATGTTGAGATACAACAATAAAATCAAACCCAATATTTACAATAGTAGTCGCAGCAGACCAGCGAATTAAATCTGTTTGTCCTGACTGTGCTTGCTGACTTAACATCGTTAACAAATCATCACTTTGCTTCAATCTTTCCCTGATATCTCCATCAGTAATCTTGCCAAAAGCCTGAATAGTTAAAGCTACCACCTTTTCTAATTTAATTTCTTCCAAAATTTATAGAATTTCCCCGACAGGTGTTGCATCACTTGTCGCTAACCCCTCAAATAAATAAATTTGTTCCCCTGCGTTTTGACATTGCTGAAAGGCGTTCATGATATCAGCAGCAGTGCTGAGGCTTGAGTAGTCCATAGTTGTGGGTAGATGTGACGAGTTACTTGCATTTAAACTAGCACAGGTAACAGCGTAAAAATACAGTGCTTATACTTAATTAACAATTGCTTATTCTCCAGATTGTTGGTTAAGGATGTTAATAACCCGTCTGATAAGCACAAATAGGAAATGCCATCATAAAAATCCTGTAAATCCTTAAATCCTGGACATTTTACTAGCTGCCTCTTGATACTGTTCAATAAAATAATCTTCAAAAAATTAGTAGTATAATAATAAAAGATATTAAGGAGCTAATTATATGCAAATAAAACTTAAATCAAAAGTTGATGCAGAAGGTAAATTATTTTTACAACTTCCCCAACAATTAGCTAATCAAGAATTAGTGATTATTATTAGTGATGCTTCTGAAGAAAAAATACCAACACCAGAAGAATTAGGATATCCTGCTGATTTTTTTGATAAAACTGCTGGCACATGGGAAGGTGAAGTTTTGGTTAGAGAAAATTTAGTTGATTGTGATCAAAGAATTTGGTTTATTGAATGATGATTTCCTTCCTGGATACTAATACCTGCATTCAATATTTAACAGGACGTAGTGAAAATGTAATTAATAAATTTAAAACTACTCATCGTGAAAATATTTGTTTGTGTGATGTTGTCAAAGCAGAATTATACTATGGAGCTTGTCGTAGTGTAAAAAAAGATCAAAATTTAGCTTTATATGAGTTATTTTTCTCTCAATATATCAGCTTACCTTTTGATGGAAAAGCAGCTAAAATTTATGGTGAAATTCGTTCTCAATTGTCAAAACTAGGTACTCCTATTGGTGCTTATGATTTTCAAATTGCTGCTATTGCATTAGCTAACAATCTTATTTTAGTAACTCATAATACTAGAGAATTTCAAAGAGTTGAAAATCTACAACTTGAAGATTGGGAAAAACTGTATTTGCAGTGATATTAGTTTCAATCTTATGCGGACACTAATAAAAATAGTCCTAGTCTCAAACGTCACTTCGATGCTGTATTTGATGAATGTTACCAAGAAGCTTGTAAAGCTGCTGCTGTGGAAACTCAACTTCCTTTAACTACTTTTCCTGAATCATGTCCTTTTACAAAATCTGATGTTTTAGATGTTAATGTTGATGATTATTTTATTGAATAAAATCTAATTATTGATCTTTTTTTTTAAAATATTGCTGCCTAAATATTCATTATTTTCACGCGGGCAAGATGCCCACCCCACAAAAACTACACCACTACATTATGATCAACTTTTTGCCATTGGTGGAAAAACAGAAATATTTCTGGGTGCTTCATCTGATGGTAAAAATTTCTCTACCAACAATTTTTGGAAAGTATTTAATGAATCTTGCCAGCTATTAACTATTTGTTGTAAATCCTGAAGTTTTTCTGTGGGAGTATTTCCTAATAAGGAATAGTTGAAATTACCAGAAAACAAAATTGCTGCTGCTACTTTATCAGGAAACTGTACATTTGCCTGATTAATATTTAAATTCAGTAGTCCCCGTTTTAATGGATAGCTTAACTGTAACGCAGCACTTACCTTTGCACCTTCAAATTCTTGCCATGAACCAGGTGATAAAAGTTTACCGTTTATATATTGATAAACTTCTTCATCTGAATTAAAGATAATAAATCCTCTGGGATTAACTCCTATGCGCTGATACTCGACCTGTGATAGTTTTTCTACTAACTGTTGGGTAATATTTTGTACTTGAATTTCCTCCGGTTTTTTTCCTCCTATAGCCTCCACCACAGTGACACTATTAGGCTGGGCAACAATTCCTACTCCGTTAGTGAAAAAAATCTGCAATACACCATTGGTATAAACTGGTTGTCTGGCTAATTCCCACTCAGCGGGAACAATCCCGGTATATTTCAAGAAATCAGGAGTAATTACTGTGGGATTAAGATTTTTAGCGGTAATTGCGATCGCTAATTCTTGGATTTCAAAACTTTTACTCATTTTTAATTGAGGCTATTTTTATTACAACACAACTATTGTATTACTAAATATCAGTATAAATGCTTGCCCAGACAATTCTTTCCCAACTCCCATACTGCCCGATTTAATTTAAAATTATGAGTAGTAATATTAAGATTTGTAAAATTAAGTATCTATGCCTAGCCTATCCCTCAGCAACAAACAATCTCGCGTCATCGTCATCGGTGCGGGAATAGGTGGACTAACCGCCGCAGCACTCTTAGCACATAGAGGTTATAACGTCTTAATACTTGACCAAGCTTTAGTTCCCGGTGGTTGTGCTTCCACCTTTAAACGTCAAGGATTTACCTTTGATGTGGGTGCAACCCAAGTCGCAGGTTTAGAACCAGGGGGGATACATCACCGCATTTTCTCAGAATTAAATATAGATTTACCAGCAGCAACGCCTTGTGACCCGGCTTGTGCAGTTTTTCTACCGGGAGAGTCCACACCTATTAATGTTTGGCGTGACCCTGAAAAATGGCAAGAAGAACGTCAAAGACAATTCCCAGGTAGTGAACCGTTTTGGCAATTATTAACAACTTTATTTAATGCTAGTTGGGAATTTCAAGGACGAGATCCCGTTTTACCACCCCGGAATTTATGGGACTTGTGGCAGTTAACAAAAGCTGTCCGTCCGAGTACCTTTATTACTGCACCTTTTACTTTTATGACAGTGGGAGATGCTTTAAGATTATATGGTTTGGGAAATGATCAAAGACTGAGAACATTTTTAGATTTACAACTGAAGTTATATTCCCAAGTTAAAGCCGAAGAAACAGCCTTACTTTATGCAGCGACAGCCTTGAGTGTATCCCAATCTCCCCAAGGATTGTATCATCTTCAAGGTAGTATGCAGGTATTGAGCGATCGCTTGGTTGAATCTTTAGAAAGAGATGGCGGTAAATTATTAATGCGTCACACCGTCGAAAAAATCAACGTTGAAAATGGCCAAGCTAACGCTGTAGTGATCAGAAATCAGAAAACAGGAGAAATTTTCACCGAGAAAGCAGATCATGTAATTGCTAACGTCACCGTGCAGAACTTAGTAGAATTATTAGGAGAAAAAGCCCCTTATGGATATAAACAAAGAGTAGAAAAACTACCAGCGGCTTCCGGTGCATTTGTAGTTTATCTAGGCGTAGATGCCAGTGCAATTCCTTATGAATGTCCGCCCCATCTCCAATTTTTATATGATATTAACGGACCAATCGGTGAAAATAATTCTTTGTTTGTATCTGTAAGTCATCCTGGAGACGGCCGCGCACCAGCAGGAAAAGCCACAATTATCGCTTCATCTTTTGTTGATTTTACTCCCTGGTGGCATACTCAAGATTATCAAGAGTTAAAACAAAAATTCACCGAAGATGCAATATCTAAACTTGCTCAATATTTCTATTTAAAACCAGAAACTATTATTTATGTAGAAGCAGCCACACCGAGAACTTTTGCTTATTATACTGGAAGAGAAAAGGGAATTGTGGGTGGTATTGGTCAAAGAATTCCTACCTTTGGACCCTTTGGTTTTGCTAACCGTACACCTATTAATAATTTGTGGTTAGTTGGTGATTCAACTCATCCAGGAGAAGGGACAGCCGGGGTGAGTTATTCAGCTTTGACGGTGGTTAGGCAAATTCAAGCTCAGAACAACAAAAAATGACAGTAACTATACCCATTCAAGCTATAGAACTCGCTCCCGGTAGCCAAATCGCCATTCATAACTTGTCTTGGCAAGATTTTGAGCGACTTCTGGCCGACTTAGGTGAAAAACGTCACACCCGCATTGCCTACTACCGAGGAACTTTAGAAATCATGTCCCCCCTAGCATTACATGAGCGTCCCCATCGTATCATTGCTTACATCATCACCACAATACTAGAAATCCAAGGACGTAACTGGGAGGACTTCGGATCTACTACCTTTAAACGTCCAGACATTGCTGGAATTGAACCAGATACCTGCTTCTATATCCAAAACGCCAATCATGTCCAAGGATGTACCCAAATGGACTTAAGTATTTATCCTCCCCCAGACCTAGCCATTGAATCTGATGTTACTTCAAAAACTACCCTTAATGCCTACATAGCCCTGGGCGTTCCCGAAGTATGGATTTATAGCAACCAGAATTTAAATATTTACGTTCTTCAAAGCAGCAATTACGTAGAATCTGTTTTTAGTTCCATCTTTCCCAACTTACCTATCAGAGAACTTATTCCCCAACTGGTGCAAAAAGCCATTGACAACGGAACCAGTCAAATGCTGCGAGAACTCAGAAACTTGCTTTAGATTTTAGATTTTAGATTGCAGAGGCTCAAAACAATCCAAAATCCAAAATCCAAAATTTAATCACCAATTACAACCCATCACTAGTTGATACTGGAGATTGTTCAGCTTCCGGTGATGGTTCAGCCGATGGCGTAGGTAATGTCCGAGGCATGAGAAATTGTTTCCAAGTTCTAATTTGTTGTTGTGCGTCTCTGTAAGCAGAACTACCACGGGGAATTAACCTAGCAGTTTCAATGCTTTTGGCAACGTCAAACTCACTTTGGGAGCGTGCCATTTGTAACAACTGCTGACTCCATTGGTCAATAGCCACATTCGCATCCATGCGTAAAACATTACGGTTGGAAACCCGGTCAGCTAACCTAATAGCCTCAGCCAAAGCTTCTGGTGTGCCAGTAATTGCCACTTCTCTGGCTTTTCTCCAGTTTTCTTTCGCACGGATTTGTTCTTGCCAAGTATCGACGGCTATTTGTGCTTCACTAGCCAGCGCCCTTCCAGAAGAAGCAATTTTTTGAGCTTCTCTAATAGCAGTGTTTAAATCACCACTATCAGCTATAATCCGTGCCTGATCTAGATAAGGTTGGTCTTGAATGCGTTGAATTTTGGCAGTCCAAGTACGAATTTTTCTCCGTGCTTCTGGATATAATGCACGACCGGAGCGAATTTGACTTGCTTCTGCGATCGCTGATTGTAAGGAGTTAATATCTTCTAATAGAGCTATTTGGTCAGCGCGTTCTAAATAAGGTCTGTCTTCAATTGACTCCACTTGTCCACGCCAACGATTCATCTCCTGTCGTGCTTCGTCAGCGCGGGGATTGCTATCGGGAATCATCTGCGCTTCGGAAATTGCCGCCGTTAACTCATTAATCGTCCCTTGACTAGCCAGACTTCGCGCTTTTTCTAACCGGGAAACATCTTGAATTTCTAATTGCCACCGCGTAATCAGTTCTTGTGCTTTCTCATAGACTTCTCTGGAAGCATCTATCTGTTGGGCTTGGGAAATGGCAGCCTCTAACCCAGAAACTGTACCTATCCAAGCACTCCTCTGTGCTTCACCCAAAACCACAAAATCATCAATTTCCGCTTGTAATTCCGCAATGGGTGGTATTTGACGCACAATTTCTAACGCTGTATCTGCATCCCGCTGATCCATCTTGGCTTGAGCCAATTTAAGGATCTTGCGTCCAAACACAGGAATCAATTCCTGCGCTTTTTGATATAAATAACTATCTGACTTAATAGACTCAGCTAACTTAATAGCTTCTAAAACTTTATCAACTGAGCGACTGTCTGCTAAACCTTCAGCCTTGTAGAGTTTATCGCCGTCTTCCCTTGCTGTAACAATAATGCGGTTTAACTCATCGTACTTGGTAGTTGCCCAATATTGATTATTGATCCGCAGCAGTTTGGATGACAGCATAAAAGCTGATTGCCAATGCCTTTGTCCCAGTTCTTTTATTGATTCGTCGTAGATTGCTTCTGCCTTTGACCAAATAGACTGCCATTTGGTAATTTGCTCTTCTACTATTTTCCGAGCTTCTAGGTCTTCAGGAACTTGCCTAGCAGTAGCGATCGCTTCCTCCAAATTCCCCGATTGGAAACTCTGATCAGCTAACTGTAAAATATCCCTTGACCACTCCTCTAAAAAACTATTAATTTGTCCCCTGAGTGGATGATTTGGTGGTAATTCTTTCACCAGTGCGATCGCTTGCAACAAATCGTTCAACGTCTGTTTAGAAGCTGCCAAGGAAGCACAGTGTAAACGTACCGACGCACTAGCTAAAGGCCAAAATATTTTCGGGCAATTTGGTGCTGATGGCAACTTCAGTAGCATTGACATGGATATAAATCCAACCCCACTGGGAATCAACGTTAATAATATTGACCACAGCACCCAGCTTTTCATCCAACTGGGCATTCTCTCAGTTATCTTACTGAGATTAAAAGTTTTTTCTAAATGGTTTTTTATAGGTAATCCTTCTGTATCGTTCTCTTGTTGTTGCGTCACTGATTTAAAGTTAGAACCAGTAGCTGGGACACCAGATGGTTGAGTAGTCCCGACTTCTGGAGTTCGGGATAATCTTGTATTTTGATCTGGCTTTTTGGCTCTGGCTGGAGACCAACTGTCTGAAATATCCCGATCTGTCATCTCTCACACCAAAGTAGTTGAATAGCAGTCTTTCTTAGACTAATAATTCCATTTTTGCCATAGTAACTTTCTTTGTCGTGATTAAAAAGCTATTTTTTTCATATTCTATCTCCACACATACCATTTCTTTTTTTGAGGTTTAGTCGTCTTTCATACTTATTCTGAAACAGCAGCTTCCGTCTGTAAATCAGCTATTAGTTGGGCTAGGTTATCACTACTTGCTTGATAAACACTGCCGCAAAAATCACAAGTTGCTTCTGCACCATTATCTTTAATAATCATATCTTGTAGTTCTGCTTCTCCCAGCATTTTCAACGCTCCTAGCACCTTGTCAAAGGAGCAACCACAGTGGAAGCGCAGCATCTGACTTTCGGGAAAAATATTCAGCCCCATATCTCCCAGTAAATCACCAAAAATCTCCGTTAGCGTCTTCCCTGCTTGCAACAATGGAGTGAAACCTGATAAAGCCGAAACCCGCGACTCCAATGTGGCAACTAAAGCTTCATCTCTAGCCGCTTTAGGCAAAACTTGTATCAAGATCCCTCCAGCGGCTGTCACTCCACTAGCGCCCACAAACACCCCTAAAACCAAAGCGGAAGGAGTTTGTTCCGAATTGACTAAGTAATGAGCCACATCATCGCCAATTTCCCCAGAAACAAGTTCAACTGTACTAGAGTAAGGATAGCCATAGCCCACATCCCGAATCACATAGAGATATCCACTACCCACTGCACCGCCAACATCTAGCTTCCCTTTAGCATTAGGAGGCAATTCTACAGATGGGTTATTGACATATCCGCGTACAGTTCCATCTAATCCTGCATCTACTAATAGACCACCCAATGGTCCGTCGCCCTTGATGCGAACATTGACCCTAGAACCAACACGCTTCATACTCGAAGCCATTAATAACCCTGCTGACATTGTCCTTCCCAGTGCTGCTGTGGCCACATAGGAAAGCTTATGACGTACTCGTGCTTCTTCCGTTAAGCGTGTAGTAATCACACCCACCGCCCGAATACCCCCATCCGCAGCTGTCGCCCGAATTAATTTATCCGCCATGAATCCTTTACAATTTTTAACAAGATGACTTTTATATTGTAAGTTCTTCAGGGGCTGGACGGTTAACCGGTGGGACAAAGGAAAAGATGAGCGAAAATAATTAATTACGAATTACGAATTACAAATTACGAATTACCCATGTTAGGTACTTTTCAACAAAGCCAACTCAGAATCGAAATCGAAGCATCCGCTGATGCTATTCACGATAGTCTATTAATTCCAGCCCAACTGGAAAAATGGCTACTAGGACAAAGTTTTTCCCCTGGAATGCCGGAAAAACTAACTTCGGGATTTGATTTTACTACTTCTACCGGACTAGTTCAAATTCATCATCACGTCGATGTGGCGAAAAATAATTGTTTGCGTTTACTTCTTTGTGGCGGAATTGACGGTTTTCATGAGTGGTATTGGGGCGATGGTTGGGTGCAGTCTCGTTTGGAGGGTGTGTCGATTTTACCTTTGAATTTGGGTCAGACTTTGAGTTTATTGAGTTTGCGGGAGTTTTTAAGGAGTAAAAGAGGGTAGGAGAGTTTTTTAACGCAGAGGGACGCGGAGGTGGCGCAGAGGTGCGCTGAGGTTTTTTGTGGGGTGGGTCGAACATCAACGGGTTTTTGACACCTGACTCACCCAGTTAGCAATTACAATTTTGAGCATTAAGTCCAATTAAAAGCGGATACATTATTTTTGATGACTAAATTAAGAATACATATCTATAGCGATCGCTCTCTCTTGGCTTTTAGATAAATTTCAGTTATGGAAAAATTAAAATAGTTTAGGATTTTATAACTTTCAAAGTTTCTCCCTTTATATTTCTTAATAATTAATTGAGAATTATTTTTATTTATCCACGGTATTGCAATACTTTTAGCGATCTGCTATGATTTATGAGAATTTGTATTCTCCCTTATTATGTCTATTTTTAAGACGGCGTTTACAGCAGTAGATTAAAAGCCTTTATTTATTAAGTATTTCAGAATTCGCGACAGTGAACATCTGCAAAAAATTTGAGCAAATTATCAATCTTTCCTGACAGGAGAATTACAAAAATTTGATGCTGATGTTTGCGGGTTATGATTTGGGGTATTGACAAAAAACCTATTTTGTGGTTTTCGAGCTATTTCAGCAAGAAGAGACAGGAAATATTAGAGTTTATTCAGAAAACCTTAATTTAACGCAGATAAACGCAGATAAGTTTCTAATATCCACGATGATTGCAGAAATTTAGCAATGCTTAATGGTGGGAACTTAAAAACCTTGCATTTAATTCTTACTCAAAGGAAAAATCGTTCCCATCCAACTCTTAAAACTGTCACCTGTCACCTGTCACGTATCATCACAACAAGACTTTTCAGCAGCCCCTACTTACCCGGTTTTACCACTAATACTGAACAATTAGCTTCTTCCATCACTTGGGTACTCACTGAACCCAAGACTATTTTTTTCATTCCAGTTAAACCACGACTACCAATCACAATTAAGTCGGCTTTGTAAATATTAGCTAGTCGAATAATTTCATCAGCAGGATCACCACTTACTAGTTCTAACTCGCTTTTAACTGGCAATTGTTCCTGGTAGGTTTGCATCTGCTTTTCAATATGGAAATCAGCAAGCCTTGGTGAATCTGGCTGAGGACGATCAGCGGGTAATTCTATTTCTGACTCTGGCGTGGGAAATACATGACAAAGAATAACTTTGGTATCTGGTGATAACACCAAATCATTTAAAGTCTCAATTACTCGTTCAGCAATTTCCGAGCCGTCCAGAGCTACTAAAATAGTTTTTAACACCGCTTTTGTCTCCTCAAGAGTAGACCGTTTACCACCCCTTAAATAATCACATCGAAAACTAAATCGGTACTAATACCAACAATTTTTCAAATGTGATTTTTAGTTTGCTAAAGTCACAAACCTGTCATTATTACTTATGGAGTAGTTTTTGTCAACCGCAATCTGTGAAAATAAGCATCCTAAAAATTACTCTTGATCTTCAATTCGCTTTCTAACTGAGTCAGCATGGGAAGGTAAACCTTCAGCTGTGGCCAGTGCATCAATTGCACCAGCTACCTTGTTGAGTGCAGTTGGTGAGTATTGAATAATACTAGAGTGTTTAAGGAAAGTTTCTACACCTAATGCGGAGGCATAACGAGCAGCACCGGATGTAGGCAAGGTATGATTAGGACCTGCCAGATAGTCACCTACAGCTTCTGGTGTTGAATAACCAAGGAAAATCGCTCCCGCATGGCGAATATGGGAAATTAAAGACCAAGGATCTTTGACTTCTAATTCTAGGTGTTCAGGAGCAAATTCATTGGAAAGTTCTGCTGCTGCTTCTAGAGATTCAACAACCACAATTAAGCCATAGTGAGCGATCGCTTTTTCTGTATCTATCCGTCGTGGGTGATCTACCAGTTGTCTGTCTACAGCTACCTGGACTTTTTTCGCCAAACCAGCATCTGTTGTTAGCAAAACCGCCGCCGCCATGGGATCATGTTCAGCTTGGGCTAATAAGTCCGCCGCTACATGAACGGGATTTGCTGTTTCATCGGCAATAATCAGCACTTCGCTAGGACCTGCCAAAGAATCAATACCCACTGTGCCATAAACTAGCTTCTTCGCCAGGGTGACATAAATATTACCAGGACCAGTAATCACATTTACTTTGGGAATAGTTTCTGTACCATAGGCTAAAGCTGCGATCGCTTGAGCGCCCCCAATGCGATAAATTTCTTCTATACCTGCTTCTTGTGCAGCTACTAAGACTGCTGAGTTAATTGCTTTTCCACCCCGTGCTGGTGTCACCATCACTATCCGGGGTACACCTGCCACTTTGGCTGGAATCGCATTCATCAGCACTGTACTGGGATAGGAAGCACGACCTCCAGGAACGTATAAACCTGCCCGATCTACAGGAGTATAGCGTTTACCCAGTACCACTTCATCATCACCAAAATGTACCCAGCTTTTTGGTACTCGCTGACGATGAAACGCTTCAATTTGGCGACAAGCTAACTGAATAGCTGCCAACAAATCCTTCGATACCTGTTGGTAAGCTGCATCCAGTTCTGAACCTGTCACCCTTAGTTCTTCTGGTTGCAGGATTTGATGGTCAAATTCGGCTGTGTAATGCAGTACAGCTTTATCGCCTTGGCGCTTCACTGCTTGCAATACTTCTCGCACTGTTGCTTCTTTATGAAGTAGCTGTTCATCCAGTGTGCGTTCGCCTTCGGCGCGTTGAGAACGTTCGCAGATACGTTGTAGTTCGGATATAACGTCTGCCTGCTGAGTAATAATTCGCAGCATGGAGTAAGGACAATGCCAAAATTTAGAATGTTCCCGCTCGAAAATTAGTTTGGCTTTTTATCCACCAGGATATACAGCTTTCCCTAATTCTCTTTTCTAGCTTAACCTGGATTTTTTTGATACTCCCAGGATAATTTTTTCCTTTTTATTGGAGGGTTATTTATTCAAGTAAGCTATTCTAACCCATTTATTACTGGGAAAACATACCCAAATGTGCTGATTTTCCAAGATCCCAGGGGGGTTATTTGGGGTTTAGGGTTTAGGGGTGCAGAGGAGAATAATCTATTACCTGTCACCTGTCACCTCTTCTTCCCCCTTGTCAATTAATTTTTTTTCAGAAATAATAACATTGGCTATTGGGATGCTATATTAGTAAATCTAGTAGTGTGTGTACATAATTATATAGTTTTTTTTGGAACTGACAGTGGCGAATACAAAGTCTGCTCTTAAACGCGCCCAAATCGCAGAACGTAACCGACTGCGTAATAAAGCATACAAATCAGCAGTAAAGACGCTGATGAAAAAATACTTTGCTGCTGTTGAAGTCTATGCAGCTAACCCTACTCCAGAATCAAAGCAAGAGTTAGAGGTGCGGATGTCCGAAGCTTACAGCAAAATTGACAAAGCCGTGAAGCGGGGTGTACTTCATCCCAATAACGGAGCTAGGAAAAAATCAAGATTAGCTCATAAGCTCAAACCACTTGCTCAAACAGCATAGTAGTCATCAGTCATTAGTCATTAGTCATTAGCTAAGAGATTAATGACTTGCCTAATCCCCAATAATGACTCCTGACTCCATCATGCAGCTAGTAGATACCCACGTACATCTCAACTTTGAGCTTTTTCAGTCAGATTTAGCAGCAGTGCGATCACGTTGGCAAGAAGCAGGAATAGTACGTTTAGTGCATTCCTGTGTTCACCCGGAAGAGTTTGCTAGTATTCAAGCACTGGCACACAAATTTCCCGAAATTAGTTTTGCCGTTGGACTGCATCCCCTAGATGCAGATCAATGGAATCAGCAAACAGCAGAGAAAATCAAAACTTTGGCTAGTTCAGATTCCCAAGTCGTAGCAATTGGGGAAATGGGATTAGACTTTTACAAAGCCAGCAACCATGAACAACAGTACATGGTATTTGAAGCACAACTAGCGATCGCCTCGGAACTTAACCTGCCAGTGATTATCCATTGTCGGGATGCAGCACCAGAGGTAAGAAAAATACTGCAAAAATGGCGATCTAGCCAAGGAGACAGAGCGCGGGGTGTGATGCACTGTTGGGGAGGAACACCAGAAGAAACTCAATGGTTTCTGGATTTAGGCTTCTATATAAGTTTTAGTGGAACAGTCACCTTTAAAAACGCCAAAACCATCCAAGCTTCAGCTGCAATGGTAAATAGCGAGAGGTTATTGATAGAAACAGATTGTCCTTTTCTGTCACCCACACCCAAACGAGGCGAAAAACGCAACGAACCTGCTTACGTTACTTATGTAGCAGAGCAATTAGCCAAAATACGGGGAGAAACATTAGAAGCGATCGCCCATCAAACCACAGAAAATGCTTGCCAATTATTTGGTCTGTCATTATTGAGGGAATCAAAAACACCACCAGCAAGTTATCCAGCTTAGGGTGTAGGAGGAAAAATTAATTCCTGCTGCTACTAGTATAGCTCCTCTACACAAGATACTACACGAACGCAAAGCCAGCTTGAAGTGCCAACTTGCGTTCATAGTCACCCATCACCAAAAGCACTTCCCTAGTACCTAATTTCTGACTATTCCCTCAAGTAGACCTAATTATTTACTAAAATCAGACTGAGGATGACAAAAATGTGCTAATATTATTCCCTCAAAAACAATTGACCTGCGTCATAATGATAAAGGAAGGAATTTTTAACTAGCTTCTAAAATTCGTTAATTGCAAATTGGGACAAAATCTATCTAGCTGATAGGGAATTTGTACTTTTTCTCCATATAAAAACCAAAAATTCACGGACATCTAAACTACCTCCACAAGCAGATGCTCTCAATACATAACAAACCCTGGCAGCCTAGCAGTTATATGGAATTTTCCATAACAATGTATCTCTGTGAAATCAAACCTATAGAAAATTCTTAAACATAAGAGCCTTGTGACCAAAATTCAACAAAATAAATCCATCCTGATCCTGATCCCACTGGCGCGGATTCTTCATTTTTGGGACTTACTTTAAGTATAGATGAGGTGTTGTGAAGATACAAAGCGTGTGGATGTGCATAGATTAATAAACGCGCTGTTTTGGAGGGGAAGTGAGGAAAACAAATCAAAATCAGGAATATATAAAGCGTCTATACCTGTTGAATCAAATCCCTGACTGGATTTTAGCCATCTTGACTACACATCAAGGGCGATTACCCCCTTGTCAAAAGCACCCACTCCAGATTTAATCGCGGCGGAAAGCCTCCACCAGTTAATAACAGGTGGTGTCAGGATAAGTTTCCCTACAGATGGTATACACTCGCGCTGAATCGGGAAAATTAACAAAGCAGTGTCCAAGTGAAAGTTTAACCAGGTTGACAAAGGTAGAGGCATGACTAACGAAACATATATGGAACCCGCCTTTCTATTACCCGACTTGATTGAAATCCAGCGTTCAAGCTTTCGCTGGTTTTTGGAAGAAGGTCTAATAGAAGAGTTGAACTCCTTTAGTCCAATTACAGACTACACAGGCAAACTAGAACTGCACTTTTTAGGTCATAACTACAAGCTTAAAGAACCAAAGTACAGCGTCGAAGAATCCAAACGGCGGGATAGCACCTACGCCGTGCAGATGTATGTCCCCACACGGTTATTAAACAAAGAAACAGGGGATATTAAAGAACAAGAAGTATTTATAGGCGATCTGCCTTTAATGACAGATCGGGGTACGTTTATTATTAACGGAGCCGAGCGCGTTATCGTCAATCAAATAGTGCGATCGCCAGGAGTTTATTACAAATCAGAACTTGATAAAAACGGAAGACGTACCTATTCTGCCAGCTTAATTCCCAACCGGGGAGCATGGCTGAAATTTGAAACAGACCGTAACGATTTAGTGTGGGTACGTATAGATAAAACCCGCAAACTCTCAGCCCAAGTATTACTTAAAGCCCTAGGACTATCAGATAACGAAATTTTTGATGCCCTACGCCACCCAGAATACTTCCAAAAAACCATCGAAAAAGAAGGGCAATTTTCTGAAGAAGAAGCCCTAATGGAGTTATACCGCAAACTGCGTCCAGGTGAACCACCAACGGTCTTAGGTGGACAACAACTCCTAGACTCTCGCTTCTTTGATCCCAAACGCTATGACCTAGGTCGTGTTGGTCGCTACAAACTCAACAAAAAACTTCGCCTCTCCGTTCCTGACACCATGCGCGTCCTCACACCTGGGGACATTTTAGCCGCAGTCGATTACCTGATTAACCTAGAATACGATATCGGCAGCATAGACGACATTGACCACCTCGGAAATCGCCGAGTTAGAAGCGTTGGTGAATTGCTGCAAAACCAAGTCAGAGTAGGTCTCAACCGTTTAGAACGGATTATTAGAGAACGGATGACAGTATCAGATGCCGAAGTTCTGACACCAGCATCCTTAGTTAACCCCAAACCCTTAGTAGCAGCAATCAAAGAATTCTTTGGTTCTAGCCAACTAAGTCAGTTCATGGATCAAACCAATCCTTTAGCTGAACTGACCCACAAACGCCGTCTGAGTGCCTTGGGTCCTGGTGGTCTGACCAGAGAACGGGCTGGCTTTGCTGTGCGAGATATCCACCCCAGCCACTACGGACGGATCTGCCCCATCGAGACACCAGAAGGACCAAACGCAGGGTTGATTGGTTCATTAGCTACCCATGCCCGTGTTAACCAATACGGATTTCTAGAAACTCCCTTTAGACCTGTAGAAAATGGCAAAGTACGATTTGACGTACCACCCATTTACATGACAGCAGACGAAGAAGACGATCTGCGGACAGCTACAGGCGATATTCCTCTGGATGAAAACGGCTACATCAAAGGACCACAAGTACCAGTCCGCTATCGGCAAGACTGGGCAACAACCACACCAGAACAAGTAGACTACGTAGCAGTATCCCCAGTACAAATAGTCTCCGTGGCAACTAGCATGATTCCCTTCTTGGAACATGACGACGCTAACCGGGCGCTGATGGGTTCTAATATGCAACGTCAAGCCGTACCTCTACTCAAGCCCGAACGTCCCCTAGTGGGAACAGGCTTAGAAGCTCAGGGTGCGAGAGACTCCGGGATGGTAATTGTTTCTCGTACAGATGGAGATGTGGTTTATGTAGATGCCTCCGAGATTCGCGTCCGAGTACGTGGAGATGTTTCCGGAGTCACTGGACACTTGATAGCCGGAAAAACCCGGACAAACGAGAACGGACAACAGACAACAGACAAAGAAATTAGATACGTCCTGTCTAAATATCAACGCTCCAACCAAGACACCTGTCTCAATCAAAAACCCCTAGTCCGCATTGGTGAAAAAGTCGTAGCCGGACAAGTCTTAGCCGATGGTTCTTCCACCGAGGGGGGAGAATTGGCCCTAGGACAAAACATCGTTGTGGCTTATATGCCCTGGGAAGGCTACAACTACGAAGACGCGATTTTGATTTCTGAACGGTTGGTGCAGGATGATATCTACACCTCCATTCACATTGAAAAATACGAAATTGAAGCTAGACAAACCAAGCTGGGACCAGAAGAAATTACTAGAGAAATTCCCAACGTGGGGGAAGATGCCCTGCGACAGTTGGATGAACAGGGAATAATTAGAATTGGAGCTTGGGTAGAAGCTGGTGACATTCTCGTGGGAAAAGTGACACCCAAAGGTGAATCTGACCAACCACCAGAAGAAAAACTGCTGCGGGCAATATTTGGTGAAAAAGCGCGAGATGTGCGGGACAACTCCTTGCGTGTTCCCAACGGTGAAAAAGGCCGAGTTGTGGATGTGCGGTTGTTCACCAGAGAACAAGGTGATGAACTGCCACCAGGGGCGAACATGGTAGTACGGGTGTATGTCGCCCAAAAACGCAAAATCCAAGTCGGGGACAAAATGGCAGGGAGACATGGCAACAAGGGAATTATTTCCCGCATTCTCCCCGCCGAAGATATGCCCTACCTGCCTGATGGTTCACCAGTGGATATTGTCCTCAACCCCTTGGGTGTACCTAGCCGGATGAACGTAGGTCAAGTATTTGAATGTTTATTAGGTTGGGCGGGTCACAATTTGGGAGTCAGGTTTAAAATTACTCCCTTTGACGAAATGTATGGGGAAGAATCTTCCCGCCGCATTGTCCACGGCAAATTGCAAGAGGCCAGAGATGAAACCAGTAAAAACTGGGTATATAACCCCGATGATCCGGGCAAAATCATGGTCTATGACGGACGTACTGGGGAACCCTTTGACCGTCCGGTGACAGTGGGTGTAGCTTATATGCTCAAACTGGTGCATTTGGTGGATGACAAAATTCACGCCCGGTCAACTGGTCCTTACTCCCTGGTTACACAGCAACCCTTGGGTGGTAAAGCGCAACAAGGTGGTCAAAGATTCGGAGAAATGGAAGTGTGGGCCCTGGAAGCTTTTGGTGCAGCTTATACCTTGCAGGAATTGTTAACTGTCAAGTCCGATGATATGCAAGGTAGAAATGAGGCATTGAACGCCATTGTCAAAGGTAAGGCAATTCCTCGTCCTGGTACACCAGAATCCTTCAAAGTATTAATGCGAGAATTGCAATCTTTGGGTTTAGATATTGCTGTACATAAGGTAGAAACCCAAGCCGATGGTAGTTCCTTGGATGTGGAAGTAGACCTGATGGCAGACCAAGCCGCCCGCCGCACTCCACCCCGCCCCACCTATGAGTCACTTTCTCGT
>NZ_LUFH02000118.1 GCF_001586785.1 Sphaerospermopsis aphanizomenoides BCCUSP55 | reverse complement strand
GTAGGGTAGGGGGGTAGGGGGGTAGGGGGGTTAGGTTTTTCTAGATTACTGGTTTCATCTAATACTTTTCAAACATCCTCTTAGGTAGGGGTGATTATTCAACATCTTTAAATGTAAATGTTCCTGTGACTTTTCCCACAGGTAATTGTTTAGGCCAAGCAGAATTAAATTAATATTTCTTAAAATACTTTGCATCGTCATAAAAACTGAAGTTTTTGACTGAATTTCTCAGTAGAAATACTATCCAGTTCAAAAGCCAGCACTTAGATTTGTTTACGTGATTTACCCTATTTTAATGTTTTCAGTGTACAGCAGTTTTCATCTAGTTAGACCACAGTAGAGAAGTTGCATACAATTACTCTACAAGGGTTTTAAACTTTGTTTTGTGGTTTACCTGAAAATTGCTTATGATCAGTACATTCTCGCGAAGATTACGGACAATACTGACAATTTTCACCATTATTAATGCCAAATATACTACTATCTTACTTGATAGTTATATGCCATAATAGCCTAATAAGCAAAATTTGCGGGATATTCAGTCGCAGATGACCAGGAGAGCAGAATTAAGTAAACTTCTTAGCTGTTGTGGAAGTCCTCTGTGGCAATAGCTATATTTAATCAACGGGGGTATTATGGCTCGAATTGTCGTCATTGGTGCAGGAATAGGAGGATTACCCACAGCTTATGAACTGCGACGAATATTACCCAAAGAACATCAAATTACATTAATTTCTAATACCCCCAAATTTACTTTTATTCCTTCTCTCCCTTGGGTGGGTTTGGGTTTAAAACCATTAGAAAAGGTGCAATTAGACGTAGAAAAATTAGTAGTAAAAAGAGGTATTGAATGGGTATTAGGAGGAGTCAGCCAAATTTTACCAGAGTTAAAACAAGTGGTTGTAGGGGAACGAGTAATTACTTATGACTATGCTGTAATTGCGACAGGTGCAGAATTAGCTTTAGATGTCATACCTGGTTTAGATGAAGAAGCTGGATATGTGCAGTCGGTGTGTAATCCTGCTCACGCACTCAAAGCTGCTGCGGCTTGGCAACAGTTTCTCCAAAATCCCGGTCTTTTGGTAGTGGGAGCAATACCAGGTGCAGGTTGTTTTGGGCCTGCTTACGAGTTTGCATTATTAGCAGATTGGGTATTACGACGCAAGGGGTTGAGAAATCAAGTCCCTATTACCTTTGTTACCCCAGAACCTTATGTGGGACATTTGGGAATTAGCGGTATGGCCAATTCGGCGGAATTAGTGAAAAAATTACTTCACCAAAGAGAAATTGAAGTATTTGAAAATGCAGCTATTAGCCAAATTGAATCAGAAAAAATTTTGCTGGCTGATGGTTGCACTCTACCTTATGCTTATGCAATGCTACTACCGCCATTTCGGGGAGCGCGTTTTTTACGAGAAGCACCTGATTTAAGTGATAAAAAGGGCTTTTTACCTGTACTACCCACTTATCAACATCCTCAATTTTCCTCTATTTATAGTGTGGGTGTGACTACTCAACTCAAACCACCGGAAATTACTCCTATTCCCATTGGTGTGCCAAAAACAGGACAAATGACGGAAGCAATGGGAATGGCTGTGGCTCATAATATTGCTGTGCAATTGGGGGTAATTTCTGCTCCTTTGGTGACTCCCACCTTAGAAGCACTTTGTTTAGCAGATTTTGGCGATACGGGAATTGCCTTTTTAGCAGACCAAGTTTTACCAAATCCCATGACTGGACAACGCAGAAGAGCAGTAGCTATAGAGGGACGTTGGGTAAGTTGGAGTAAAACGGCTTTTGAGTGGTTTTTCCTGACTAAAATGCGTTGTGGTGTAGCTGTTCCTTGGTTTGAGCGATGGGGATTACAAGCTCTGGGGTTATCATTAGTACAACCGATTAGAGAAATTTAACTTCTAATCTAAATATTGAAAAATAAACCTGTGCAATGTTAATCTCGATTCTCGGCCATTTTTGTGCTGTGTGTGTTGGTATTAGTTTAGGTTTAATCGGCGGTGGTGGTTCGATTCTAGCTGTTCCCATTTTAGCTTATGTGCTAGGAGTACCGCTCAAATCTGCGATCGTTATGAGTTTAGTCATTGTTGGTATTGTCAGTCTCATTGGTATTATTCCCCACTGGCAACAAGGTAATGTCAACATGAAAACAGCAGCTTTATTTGCTCCTGGTGCAATGGTAGGTGCTTACATCGGTGCGCGAATAGCGACTCTTCCCATTATCACACCCACTTTTCAACTCATCTTGTTCGTTTCTACAATGTTCCTAGCAGCCTATTTAATGATTAAAAATGCTAGTAATAAATCGGAGACAGAATTAAATTTAAGTAGTAAATATGTAGATAAATTTCCTCTTTGGCCAATTATTCTCGCAGAAGGTTTAGGTGTGGGTTTACTTTCTGGATTAGTTGGTATTGGTGGAGGATTTATGATTATTCCCGCACTGGTACTTATGGGTAATACACCAATTAAGGAAGCAGTTGGGACATCTTTAGTGATTATAGCTTTGAAATCTGTGACAGGATTTGCTGGTTATTTAGGTTCTGTTTCTGTAGATATAAATTTAATGGTAACTTTCACCTTAGCTGCTGGTACAGGAATGTTAATTGGAGCTTATCTAACCAATTTGATTCAAGGGCAAAATCTAGAAAAATATTTTGGATATTTTGTGATTTTAGTTGCTATTTTTATGTTGTTTGAATGGGGTTTGGAAAATATTTTTCAACAATGGACAATTGACAATTACCTCTCCCTATAAGTGAGAGGATTAGGGTGAGGTTTATCGAATTCACTTTGAATTAAGTAGGTTGGCGTTGAAAATTGTCATTATGGCAAGGCAAGAGGCAAGAGGCAAAAGGCAAGAGGGAAGGGACTTTTAGCAAGTTTACATCTTGTTACATACCTCTGTTTTTTCACACCGACTTACTTAAACAACTGTCAATTATCAATTGTCAATTATCAATTGATAAACCCATATTTCTTGAATATAGCTTTGACTTGATCACTAGATAAAAATTGAGCAAATTTCTTAGCTGCATCAACATTTTTACTGCGTTTAATAACTGCTAACGGATAAATAATAGGAGAATGATATTTTTCATCAGCAGCAACTACAACTTTGATATTTTTGGCAATTTTGGCATCAGTCACATAAACTAAACCTGCATCAGCATTGCCACTTTCTACAGATGCTAAAACTTGACGGACATTATTAGCATAAACGAGTTTCGGTTTGACCGATTCCCATATTTTCAATTTTTCCAAAACTTGTTGTGCATATTGCCCTGCGGGTACGCTTCTTGGTTCACCAATAGCTATTTTTTTGATTTTTGCATCTTTGAGATTATAGAAACTACTCACACCCGCAACATTCTTAGGTACAACCAAAACCAGACGGTTTTTGGCAATGATGTTACGAGTACCGGGAACTAAAAGATTTTTTTGTTCTAAAGCATCAACTTGTCTTTTTGCCGCAGATATGAAAATATCCGCCGGCGCACCCTGTTCAATTTGTTGTTGCAACGCACCGGAAGCGCCAAAGTTATAACTAATGTTGACGTTTGGCTGACTTTGTTGGTAAAGAGGCTTAATTTCTTCTAATACCTCTTTCAAACTGGCAGCAGCAGATACAAGTAGGTTGGTATTTGACTGCGCTACTACTGGGATTGAAGTTAGGGTTGGTAAGCCAATTGCTATCAGCATAGTAGTCAATGCTGTAGCAATTGATAGTATTAATTTTCTTCTTTTTACTGAAAAAAGGGCTTTTGAGAACTTTTCCTTCATAAAAATAGATACTCAGTAGAGTTTTACCAATGTTACTAGAGGTTTACCGTGTAAGTTGGTAAATATTTACATATCTATATTTTAAAAAGTGTATTATAGAATACATTTTATCCTTATTACCAGGCAGAAACCAGCCGAAAAAATCTAGTTTCTGCCAAGGTTTTACAGGTTGACATTTTTAACCCGATCATCTTATAACCATTCAATCATTTGGGCATTTTCTGGTAACTTTGCTTCTCTTTGCCCAATACTTCTTGCTCTACCAGTAAATAAACTAATGGGAGTATTTAACAAATCCACAAAACTAGCTTGACCAATAATATTTTTAACACTTGTTTTTGGTACTTCTTTTAATAACCAACGCAGTAAAATATAAGCGTATTCTTTTGTTTTCCTTTCTCGCATTAATTCTACACCATGCAATTCATGTAAATAGCGATTGGAACGTCCATAGCGTCTCCATTGATTAGCTAATTCTTTCATTGTCAGGCGGTGACGGTGTTGGACAATAGCCTCTGGTGCAAATTCTAATTTACCCAGATTAGCTTTCAGAATTCGCCAACATATATCTGCATCTCCACCAGTGGTAAGATAGGGACGAAATAAACCTGAAGTTTGGAAAACTTGACGACGAATTGCTAAATTTGCGGTTTGTCCATAGGGACAAAATTTGTGGGCTAGGGTATGTTTTTGGGATAATGTTTCTTGTTTATCTGCAAATTGTTCTAATAAACTTTTACCTGGTAATGCTACAATTTCACCAGCAACAATTACTATTTCTGAATTAATAAAATGTGGAATTAATGTACTTAACCATTGGGGTTGGGGACGACAATCTGCATCGGTAAAGGCGATAATTTCCCCATTAGCAGCTTTTATACCTGTATTACGGGCGGCATAGGAACTTTGAATATTATTTTCACTTAAAGGACGGATGGTGATAGGGGAATTTTCCGCTGTTGTTTGTAAAATGGAAAGAGTGCGATCGCTGCTATTATTATCTACTAATAAATACTCTACCTGCTCTTTTGGGTAAGTTTGCAACAATAGACAATTCAGCAAATCTGGTAAATCTACCTCACCATTATAAATAGGAATCACTACCGAAACCTTGGGAAAAAAGCTTTGGGCGGTATTCGCATCAACTGGCTGATGATTCATAATCTAAAATTCTCTAAATATTCCCAATCAAATCCCACCCTTGATGATAAGAGTGGGATTTGCATCAATCACACAAAATACATGAACACCTGCAAAAAAAGTTTAAAACTTAAATAAGAACTCAGAATACCCTGCGGGAAGCAAGCTACAGAATGCAATCAGTGAGGGGATTAAACCCGTTTATTCATTCGCCAGTCGCACAGAATTCAATTCTGACTCCTGACTCCTGACTCCTGACTCCTGAATTCTTTCTTGTTAAAGCTTCAAATCATCGGCCCTAATGCTGAGAGGTTGAGAATTTTGAGGGGGTGTAAGAGGTTGGGCAAATTTTGTATTAGAGAGAGCAGTAATAGCACGGGCATATTGTGGGTCATTCAATGTCCCAATTAAATTTGGATTAGCAGCTAACTGACGTTCTTGAGCCTCCGTCAAATCTAGCTGAATATCGGGTGTAATCCCCTTATGATTGATATCCGTACCTTTAGGGGTGTAATAGTGAGCAATAGTTACTGCTAACCCAGAACCATCATTCAGTTCATGTACTGACTGCACCAAGGCTTTACCAAAAGTTTGACTACCTACAACTACAGCCCGTTTGTTATCCTTGAGTGCGCCTGTGAGAATTTCACTAGCACTAGCGGAATTACCATCTACAAGTACAGCTAAGGGTCTATTGGTCAAAGCTGTGCGATTGGCTTTAGTTTCTTCACTACCTCCCACACGGTCTACAGTTTTGACAATGCCGCCATTATCTATCCACATCCGCGCTATTTCAATGCTTGCTTGCAACAAACCACCAGGGTTGCCGCGTAAATCTAATACATAAGAGTCAACTTTTTGGTTGTTTAAGTTGCGAATAGCTCGACGCATTTGATCAGCAGCGTGGGCGCTAAACTCTCGCAATCGAATATAACCTACTCGACGGCCACCTTCTTGTTTCAGGGTATAATTTACCGTCGGTACTTCGATAGTTGCTCTTGTCAACTTCAGATCAAACTCATTTTTGCCAGGTCGTGCTAGTCGTAAAGTAATAGCAGTACCAACTTTACCGCGAATTAAATTAGATGCCTCATCCACTTTCATCTTGACAGTGGGTTTACCATCAATGGCTAAAATCTCATCTCCTGACTTCACACCTGCTTTGAGCGCCGGAGAATTTTCTATAGCCTCAACGACGGTTAATCGCTTGGTTGTTTCATTTACTTCCATGCGAATACCGATACCGGATACTTCCCCAGAAGTTTGAGTAGTCAAGGCTGTAAATTGTTTGGGATCCATAAACCGCGTGTAGGGATCACCTAATGTTTGCAGGGCAGAGCGAATGGCTACATAAGCTTGTTCATTGGAAGTATAGTCTTTGCTTAATAGGCTCTGCCTGGTTGCTTGCCAATCTTGTTGATTAAATTTGCCATCAACATATTCACGATTCACCAGTTGCCATACTTGGTCAACTAACGCCTTGGGACTATCTTGTAAAGCAGCATGAACACACTTTGTCCAAGCTTGACCAAATACAGATATAGTAGCAGTTGTAGCGATCGCTCCACCAATCAAGGCTGCTTGGAGCGGTGAGTAACGTTTCGCAGATTGGTTCATGTATATCAGCTGGAATATTTGTATTGTTGACAGTTTAGCAATCAGGTTTTCCTGAGATTTTTAAGTTTTTATACCCTAATTTTCAGTTATGCTTAGTCCATCGTTTTATTCCTGTATATAAGGATGCGTAATTGACTGTCTTTTAATTCAAAATGATGCCTTAATGATGCCTTAGTTTTCCTGGTTTTCCTGTCAAAGTAGCCACAGTGAGGTTGTGATACTAGTCACTGCGTCATCTTTAAACCTTAAATTCTTTCCCTAAGATAGCACTTTGTTGACTAGATGGCAGGACTTTTTAATAGTAGATAACAAAGCTGTAATCTTCTATGTTTATGAAGCACAGATTCACTATCAATTTATCTATTTCCTTGAAGGGTAGATTGAGAAAATTGTGGCGGTTGTTACAAAATATTATGTTTGGGTTGTTTTTGATCCTGCTGGGTTGGCTGACTTTCACTACTATAACCTTAGTTTTTGCATCACCACAGCCAGTAGATGCATTTTTTGTACTGGGAGGTAGTATTCGTCGGGAGATTTATGTTGCCCAACTAGTACAAAAATATCCCCAAACGCCAATTTTAATTTCTCATGGTTCTCCAGATCCATGTATTTTGCTCATTTTTCAGCGAGAAGTAGCAGATTTACAAGAGTTACAAAAAGTATGGTTAGAAAATTGCGCTAATTCTACCTTTGAAAATTTTTATTATGGTGTGCCAATTTTGCAGAGTTGGGGAGTACGCAAGGTCAAATTAATTACCTCCGGTTCTCATGTTTTGCGAGCCAAGTTGATGGCACAAATTATCTTAGGCGCTCATGGAATTTGGGTAGAACCAGAAGTTGTGGAGGAAATTGGTATTCCTGGTAATCGGGAATTTTTGTTAAAAACTGTTTTAGATATTATACGTAGTTTATTTTGGGCGATTTTCAGTCAATTCATTCAGCCCCAATGTTCACAAGTAACAAAACTTATAGATGTCGATATACTTTCTTGGGAACAACGTGGTTTTCACTGTGAACATCAGGGACAGTTGGGCAAATAAACTCCCCATACCAAATTGAAACAGGACTTATGCACAAAATCTACCATCCGGGCTGGGTGTGGAGTAAGTCCTATGAAAAACCCAAGGAAAATTGATGTTAGAAGGAACACCAGAGGATGTATTTAGCCAGCGTACACTTTTAGAAGAATTAGATTTAGGTGTACCACTTATATATGAGATGTTATTTGATGGACTATCTGCTGAAGAAGAAATAATCATAGAACGAGTTCGACAACGGATATTAAATATATATTGAATTGAAAATAAGTAAATTAGAAATAAATAGGGTAATTGTTTGTGGAATTACAACTTTAAGAATTCAAAAATTTAATTACCTCACACACCGAATAATGTGTAGATACAGCCATATAAACACTCTGCGTACCTCTGCGCCTACCTCTGTGTACCTCTGCGTTTAAAAAGCTTGCTTAGAATTACGCCGCAGAATTATCCAAGTAAAAGCAGGAGTTCCAATTAAAGCCGTAATAGCATTTAAATATAAAACCTTAAATATTGATAATTTTTATTTTACTTAGAACTTACGCAAAAAAACGAAAAAATAAGGTTTTCGGAGGATAAGTTCATCAAAGAAAAAAACCCCTACACCCTACACCCCACACCCTACACCCAGCCCTGATGATAAATTTTGTGCGTAAGTCCTGTTACTTTATCTCTGGATATGGATTACTAAAAGCAGGGTTTTTAATAAACTCTTCATCAGTCAGACTTTGCAAAGCTTAAAACTTTTGGAAGTAATAACGTATAAACCCATATTAGTGTATATTCTGAGTACGTATTTATCCTCTTTGTACTAACTCCTGCCAAGAGTATGGAAATTTTATCTAATACCGTGGCATTATCGCGGATGCAATTTGCATTTACAGCGATTTTCCACATGATTTGGCCTGTCCTTACTACAGGTATGTCTATCTACTTAATCGTCGTGGAAGGACTATGGTTAAAAACCAAAAATCCTACTTATTATCATCACGCTCGTTTTTGGTCAAAACTGTATTTACTTAACTTTGGTATTGGAGTTGCATCAGGTTTACCAATGGGTTTTCAGTTTGGGACTAACTGGGCCCCATTATCCGAAGCGGTAGGAGATTTTTTAGGTAGTATTCTGGGATTTGAAGGCTCAATGGCATTTATGTTAGAGGCTTCTTTTTTAGGAATTATGATGTTTGGTTGGGATCGAGTTCCTCCCGTAATTCACTACTTAGCGACTATTCTCGTGGCTTTTGGGGCGAATCTTTCCACATTCTGGATTTTAGTGGCTAATTCATGGTTTCAGACTCCTGCCGGTGGAGAAATGGTGAATGGGAAGTTTATTGTTAATGACTATTTTCAAGCCATTTTGAATCCTTTCATGGTGAATAGTTTTCTCCATATGTTTTTTGCAACTTTGGAGACTTCCTTATTTGTGATTGGCGGTATTAGTGCTTGGTACATTCTTAATAATCGCCAGCAAGAATTTTTTAGCAAATCTTTGAAAATAGCTTTAGCGATCGCAATTTTTGTAGCTCCTTTACAAGTGTTAATTGGTCATGCTAGTGGCGACCAAGTTTATCACTATCAACCCACAAAATTAGCCGCAATTGAAGCACAATGGGAAACAGTCCCCGCAGGTGCATCTGCAAAATGGAATATCTTAGCAATTCCTAATGAAAAAGCTGAAAAAAATGATTTAGAAATTTCTATTCCCAATGGTTTAAGTTACATCTTAGAACTCAAACCTACACTTTCTCAACCAGTTTTAGGACTGAAAGAATGGCCAGCAAAAAATAGACCCCCAATGGTAGGGTTAATTTTCTATTCTTTCCGCATTATGGCAGGAATCGGCTTTTTCTTAGTTGGATTAATGCTGTGCAGTATTATTCAATGGCTAAGAGGTAAACTGAGTAATCAAAATATAACTCAGCAAAAATGGTTGTTAAGGGCTTGGATTTTATCTGCACCTTTGGGCTATTTAGCAATTGAAACAGGTTGGATTGTCCGTTGTGTGGGAAGACAACCTTGGACGGTATACGGGCAAATTCGTACTGCTGATGCAGCTTCTCATTTACTACCCGGTGAAGTTTTATTTTCACTCTCAGTTATTACCCTTCTTTACAGTGTGTTGTTCGTCTCAGCTATGTATTTTGGTAGCCGCATTATTCGCAAAGGACCAGATTTGAATTTACCCATACCAGGAAGTGAAATTAAAACAGTAATTGCCACTGAAGCTGTAAGTCATATTCCTGATAGCCGTCCTCTAGAAACACCATAATAAAAAGAATTTTTATGGAAGCTTTATTGCACTTTCTACCACAAGTTTGGTTTGTTATTCTGGGGCTTTTTCTGTTCCTGTATGTGCTTTTAGATGGCTTTGATTTAGGTGTTGGTATCCTCTCTTTGACTTCTTCCGATGAGAAACGCCGTAGTTTATTAATGACCAGTTTAGGCAACGTTTGGGATGCTAACGAAACCTGGTTAGTTTTAATGGCAGGTGCATTATTTGGAGCTTTTCCTTTAGCTTATGGAACAATTTTAAATGCTCTTTATCTGCCTCTGATGGTGATGGTTGTGGGGTTAATTTTGCGGGCTGTTGCTTTTGAATTTCGGGAACATTCTGATAATAAAAGTTTCTGGAATTTTGCCTTTGGAATCGGCAGTTTTATTGCTGCTTTATTTCAAGGATTTGCTTTGGGTGGTGTATTAGCAGGAATCAAAGTTGATGCGGCTGGGCATTTTATTGGTGGAATATGGGATTGGTTAAGTTGGCAATCATTACTAACAGCATTGACCCTTGTACAAGGTTATGTGTTGATTGGTTCAACTTACCTAATTCTGAAAACCGAAGGTAAATTACAGGAAACCCATTTTAGCACTGCCAAATTAGCAGCTTGGACAACTTTCATCGGGGCAAGTTTAATTACCATAACGACACCAATTGTCTATGAAAATGCTAGAGCGAGGCTATTTCATCAACCAGAAGTTTATATTTTTGCCCTGATTCCTTTGTTGGGTATATTGCTGATTTGGTTGCTGCTACAAAGTCTTAACCGTAAACAGGAAGTTGCTGCTTTTGTCTATACAGCTTTAATCTTTTTACTGACATTTATCGGTTTAGGATTTATTGCCTTTCCCTACATTATTCCTCCCACTATTACCATTTATCAAGCAGCATCTTCTCCCAGTGCAATGGTGTTCATGATTACTTTCATTGGGTTTTTGATTCCCATTATGTTGTTTTACAACATTTACAATTACTTTGTTTTCCGGGGTAAGGTAGTAACTACTGAAGAGGGAGAATAAATTTATAACAATTATCAAATTTTCAGCCAATAAATTCTTGTTTCTTGAAAGCTGCATAAAATCCACTACATTTTCCTTTCCCAAAATATGCCAAATGTCAAAAGACAATCTGTCAAATATCAAATTTTCTTGACAAGAGATAAAATGGCATTTCTTGGAGTAAATTAGATGATTAATATCTTTGTGGAAATTATCTATGCAACTTCAAGAAGCACCAAATCTTACAGTCATTGTGGGTGAAAATGCAGTTACCATATCTCAACTACCTTCTGTGTGGCAAGATATCGCTCAAGGAAGGGCAAATGTCAAACTTAGTGAGCCAAAAATTTATGTTGAGATGGCGCAGTTATTTCAATATAAATTGCAATATGGGGATGTTGATTTATTTAACGAAAGCCCACGTTTATTTCATTTAAGACCTGCATTTTCTGAGATCATGAAGCAACTGGCCTGGGAAACTCTAGAGTTCTATGGCCATGACTTTATGGTTCACAATTATCCGAATTTTGAAGAAGTTCTGCATAATTTAGAATCAAAAGGTGCTGAATATACCAATGAAGTCAAAGTAGCGCGGATTGGATTAGAACTTTTCCATGAATTTAGTTATGAATTACCAGCTAGTTTTTATCATGTGCATTTAGCCCCAATTTATCGAGATCATGTGTTTGAAGAAAGGGCTTTGAGATTCGATCAGCGTGATATTGAACATAAGCGTTCCTGGGATGCCATACTACACGCAGGTAAAGTATTTGCTATGCAAATGAAGGTGCAAAGTATAGCCTCTAAATATGGTTTTACCTATCAACATGGCTGTGGTTGCAACTCTCATTTATCTTCAATTGATGTTTCTTCTGGTGCTTTTGCATACGAATTAAGTCTAGAAAAACGTCAGCGATGGATTCGTAGTTTTATTTGGACTGCTTGGTATGAGTATGCGATGTTTCCCATTGTTCCTAATACTAGTTATCTTGTCTGAAGATGGGTAATTGCTAATTGGTAATTGGTGATTGGTGATTGTTAATGGGGTTATTCATCTTCTTATTCCCCATTTTCCTTAAGAGTATTTGGATGAGATGTGGGATAAACAAATTGAAACCGATTTAGATTCAGGAAAATTGAACAAGCTAATCGCTAAAGTAGAAGCCGATATTGAAGATTATGATTAATATGAAGCTCTACTGAATTGATTTTGAGTATTGTCACATATTCTGCACACCATTAACAGCTATTGCTTGAATCATAGCTACTGGAACTGTGGTAAAATATTCTTGTTGAAATTGTTCTTCTTGTACTGCTGCTAAAAATTTAGTAATCGCATTATCAGCCTTAATTTCATTTCTAATAACTGCATCCCAAGAGATTTGAAAATAACGGTCTTGATATTGCACTGTGAAACCTAGATATTTTAAAGCTTGAAATCCTAAATGTAAGCTTTGATCGCTGATACCCAATTTATTTAAAAGTTGCACCCGACTAACTTGTTCATTAGTGCGATGCAAATATTTAGCAATTCCTACCAACATTAACCAAATGTCTTTCGGCATTATTTGTTGGGTTTTTGACCAAGCTAAAACTAGTTGCTGTTGACTATAAAGTGACCTTCTCAACCAAGCTTTTAACTCATCCCAACTTCTGGGACAATCTGCAATTATCAATATTTCTTTTTTCTGACTGAGTTCGGAATAATCCTGATTTCGCCAATCTAAAATCACTGCTGAATTCTGAGTTTTGAATTCTGATTCAGCACAGAGACGCACGGCAATTAATCTAATTTCATAGCGTTTTTTAAAGCTATTGTAGTCTATTTCCGCTATACAATCACATCTACCTATAGGCAATTCTTCTTTATAATGTCCCCACCAAATACCAGGAAAAGGGTTATTAGTAGAATCATCCCGAATATTAAACTCGGTTTTAATATATTGGATTTTCTTTCCTTTTAAATCTTCTTGATTTCGATGCCAAGCATTTTCAAACCAACAATTTTTAATTAGTAATTTGGGAACTGGGTTTCCCATGCCACAAGGTTCTAAAAGTTTAAGTTCTAAAAATAAATCCTTACCCAAATCTGCAACTGTCACCACCAAATCAGCTTGGACGGTAGGTACAAGATTTATTCCTCCTAAAGATTGCCGTAATTTTTGATTAATTGCATCTGTAAATAAGGGAATATTTTCCACCAATAAACTCAATCCCGCTGCAAACGGATGTCCACCAAAACGATGTAATAAATGTGCTTGTTCTTTAACTAATTGATATAAATCGACGGAATTAATTGAACGCGCAGAACCTCGTGCTAATTTCGGTTCAGAATCTCCACTTTCTGTACTCAATAAAATAGTTGGACGGCCTGTTTCCTGGGCAACTTGACCTGCAACTAAACCTAACACACCTGAAGCCCATTGTGGATCTTCTAAAACGATGACACTAGTAGTTGATAAATCTAATTGAGAAAGTTTTTGTAATACTTGATTCTGCACATCTTTTTGTAAAGACTTGCGACGAGTATTAGCTAATTCTGTTTCTTCTGCGAGTTGATGACAACGTTGAATATCTCGACTTGTTAATAGTTCTACGCAGAAACTAGCATCACCGTGAATGCGACTAACGGCGTTAATGCGGGGTCCCAAACCAAAGGAAATATCTGTGGGGCGATCGCCACTTCTTTGACATAATTCTAATAATCTTCCTACTCCTGGTCTTCTTCTTTCTGCAACTGGTTTTTTATAATCTGCTTGCAGTTGTTGAATTCCCAACTGTGCTAAATAGCGACAATCACCACTCAATTGTACTAAATCAGCAATTAATCCCACCGCTACTAAATCTAATAAATCAGTTAAAGGATTTTCCGGTACATCTGGTAAAGTCTCATATAATGCTTCCACCAATTTATAAGCAACTGCTACCCCAGAAAGATGAAATAAAGAATGTTCTTTTGGTAAATAACGAGGATTGATAATTGCCACAACTGGCGGACGTTGAACAGGTAAAGTATGATGGTCAGTAATAATCACATCTATACCTAATTTCTGGGCATAAATAATTTCATCAATATTTGTACTTCCCGTGTCACAAGTAACAATTAATGTACAACCTTGTTGAGCTAAATTATCAATTCCTGCTAAATTCAGTCCATGAGATTCTTTTAAACGATTAGGTATGTAATATATTAATTGTTGATGTTGAAGAAAAAACTGTCCCAAACCATCCCATAATACAGCAGTAGATGTAATACCATCAGCATCAAAATCTCCCCAAATTGATACTTTTTCTCCAAATGTAGCTGCTTTTTTTAAGCGTTGGATTGCTAAATCCATTTCTCTACCAAACTCAAATGGACTTGCTGGTTGATAAGCCTGAAAATTCACAAATGCTGCTAATGTTTCAGGATCTTTTATCCCCCGTTGCCACAGTAATTGAGCCGCAAAACTTCCACTTGATAAAGGTGTGTACTGTTTAACCGCTTGGATAAAACTCTCAGGAGGTTGTTCGGTTTCTGCTAAAATCCACTGCATTTAATTAAAAATTAAAAATTAAAAATTAAAAATCCAAAAATTTATCCTTTTACCACTGACAACACTCATTCATCATTGATAATCAAATCTATTGGTGATTCATTCGCTAAAGGATTAATAATTACTTCCGTAGGAATTCCTTCTGATTTACGGGAACGAATCGTAGGACGAGTGCGCCTATAACCAGCCCTTTCGGCTTTTTGATGTTCATAATCTATCAATCTGCCATAATAGGGATGTTTACTTAAATTCATAGATAAGAAAATATGCTGCCGGATGTTACCAAAGCCTTTGCGATTAAAAAACTTCACTGCTGGTATATTGGTAGGATCTGTATCTACTAACATAAACCGCGCCCCATCTTCTATCATTCGCGCTACGACTTTATCAACTAATTTATCTGCTACTCCCTGACGTTGAAATTTGGGATTGACACCCAACCACAATATATAACCATAAGTCCAAGAGGATTTACTAATAATAGTTCCTAAAATAAATCCTGCTAGTTCACTCTCTGTTTCAGCCACTAGGCAATATTCTGGATCTGTGTTGTAAAGTCCAATTACTTCCCATTCATCCCAGGTACGATATAAATAAGGATATAAATCGCTGGTAAATAATTCTTCGCCTAAATGATAAACAGGAGCAATATCATCAATTCCTAGTTCTCGCACATAGATATTGTCGGTTTCATCAAAGGTTTTCATAATTATTGCAGTTAATTTTCGCTATATAAATTCCCCAAAGTCCCCCTTAACAAGGGGGATTGGTGGTTTATTTACAAGAGTTCAATACTTCACGAAAAAGTTTTCAGACTCTCTTAGGATTTGAAAAAATCGCGGTATGTGGCAACTAAAGGAGCGCCCAAAAACACCAAAAATATTGTATTAGAAACCGCATTTTGCCAATATCCTGTTGCTATAGAAGCTGAACTATCCACGATCACCCAAATAAGTATTGATACTGTGACAGCGTACCATGCCTCTTTTTGTCCACGACGAAATGGCCCTGCTAGGATGAATAAAAGAGCCACACTCCAAGCAATCATTACTCCACCAAGTACACCAAAGAAAAATTTAACGTAAGAATTTGCAACTTCATTGAAGGAAGCTTGTGCTTGAGATGTGGAAAAAAATATTTCCTGCAGGACTGAATTGATAAAATCTGGGATGACCACTAAGCCAAGACCGACCATAGCTAGTCCCAGGGTGATAGCAATCACTAACCAATACCACCAAAAACGAAACCATGAGTTCATCATTTCCATCTAACTCCTCAATTGTAATAAAGATGTTATGTAGCTGTTGTCAGTTGTTAATTGTCAGTTTTCAGGGACAAAAGGCACTCTTACAAGAGGCCAGAGCAGGTCTTTTTTTTCCTGTTCTTTGCTATAGTGATACTTCTTCAATGATATCAAGATTAGGTATATAATTAGTTACTGCTGCTTCTAGGCTGTTTGAGCTATACCTCCCGTTAGAGAAGCGATCGCACCGTTTAGCAAACTGGCAACAATCACAGGTTTTAGATTCTCCTACTTGCGGAAATGGTTGACCATTTTGGTAATTGTCTAACCAATTTGTTAATTTATTTAACAATTGATTGAGTTGATTGCCTATATGTGCGTGTTGTTTAGTATCATAGCTAAATTGAATATTTTTAGTTTTACCTTTAGCCTGGACAAACCAGTAAGTCATAGATATATTTTCCAGCGAATATGTGCTGGTTTCTGCCATAACATACATATAAAGTCGGGTTTGCCAATTTTTTGCTAATGTGCTTCTCTTTGGTGGTTGGGGATAGGTTTTCCAATCAAAAATCTGTGCTTTTTCGTTGTCTGCTATTAATAAATCATAGATGACTGTGAGTACGTAATCTTGAATTTGCAAAGTGCGATAATGTTCACTTTCCCGAAAAGTGTGGATATTAGTGTCAGGTGATAATATTTCTGGTGCATTCTGAGCCAAAGATGTCATCCATTTTTGCAGTTGAGCATCTGTTTGGAGAAAGCTATTAATCGGTAAACCCATTTCTTGCTGCTGCATGAGCAGGTGAAAGCGACTACCTAAAGTCTGATTTTCTGTCTGTTGGGGGTCTGAGGGTGTGATCAGTTGTTCTAAATAGGTATGCTGAAATTTACGAGGACAAGCTGCAAGTAAACTGAGATGTCCTTGGGAAAGTCGAAATAGTTGAGTAGATGTTGATAGCATTTGGAATTTTTACTACCCGCTACGCCATTATTTATGGTATATTTGTTGACTTTTTTGGTGGGGCGCGGTACTATATTTAGTATAATGGAGTGGTTGCAACAATTTTTGAGTCTCTATACTCCATTATTAGAATCTGCATATTCATCATATCACGAGAAAATAAAAAACGCTACTTCCCACAATAGGGAAATTATCAGTTTTGCAACGATATTGTTTATTTGTATAGCAATCACAAAAAATGAAAGGTAAAAGAGAAAAAGAACCTTTTACCTTTTTGATTTACCTGATGCTTATTTAATGTTAGCTCGCGCATCCTTGACCGCTGCCATAAAAAATAAGACAGTCAGGGGAATGCTTAAAGCTAAGATAATGGCAGTGGTTTGGACACCGAAATCTGGTTGTCCAGAACTGAGTTCAAATACCGAACCAACAGCAGCGATCGCTGTTACACAAGAACTGCCTAAAAATAAACCGCTTTTTGGAGTTAAATACACAACAAGACCACCTATGCTACTGGTTTAACTGCTTGATACGAGAAGCCATTTTTAGATAGCTCCTGTGCCAAAGTCAAGGAATTTTCTACACGGTCTACAAATACCACTCCGTTGAGGTGATCCATTTCGTGTAAGATACATCTTCCTAGTAAGTCACCAGCTTTTAAAGTCTTAGGACGGCCATATTCATCTTTATAGGCAATTTCTACTACTTGAGGGCGTTTGACATCCAAATAAACTTTAGGGATGCTTAAACAACCTTCTTGAGCAACACAAAGCTCACTGCTAACCTGTTTAATGACGGGATTGATTAATACCAGTGGAGGGGCTTCTGGTTTGTCTGGTTCGCAGTCGATGACAATAAGTTGTTTGTTAATTCCGACTTGGGGTGCAGCCAAACCAATACCATCTTCGCTGTACATAGTTTGCAGCATTTCCCGCACCAGTTGGCGAAGTTCATCATCTATCTTAGTGACGCGCTTTGCGGGTTGACGCAGGACGCGATCGCCTAAATAATGAAGCTTCAAAGGTGGATTTTTTAACTTTTTCTTGTCTACAGCAATATCAGAGGGCATGATTCTCTTGGCTTAATAATGAATGTCTTACTCATCAATTCTATCGTCAGTTGGTTGGTGATTGGTGATTGGGGACTGGGGACTGGGGACTGGGGAC
>NZ_LUFH02000117.1 GCF_001586785.1 Sphaerospermopsis aphanizomenoides BCCUSP55 | reverse complement strand
CCTTTCTTTTGCAGTTTGTAAGCTAGTCACAAAGCGGCTTTGATAGTTTTCGGAGATGTCTATTAGAGAACTGCAAAATTAGATTTATTTTGATGATGGCAACCATTCAGGATTGAGAATTTCTGTTAAAGAATAAGGACAGTTTTCAGGGAAAATTTCTGGAGATAATTCAGATTTACGAATTGCATTATTTCTAGCTTTGATGTAGATTTTGTCTAATACTTTTGTACAATGATTATAAAGAACTTTAGATTCCAATAATAAATCTAATTCCAGCCTAAAGTTATCAATTTCTTTTTCCCAACCCTTCCCTGACCAATCTTTTTCTGCGCTCCAATAATTATACAATAGTAGATGAATTAAAAGTCTGAGTAAATAACTCTCTACTTTACGTCTTTGTTCGTTTCCCAACGCAGTAATTTCCTCAATTAAATGTTCCCAGTCAATATTTTCTAAATCCCGATTTTGCAGTTGGTTAAGGGTAATATCTAACCATTCAGGATAATCTTGTTCATAAATTTCGTAATTTGCTTGTGTAGGTTGCATTTTACTTACTTGGTTACAACTTAAATATTGATATTTGGTTGACAGGAAATGCGTAAGAATTCATGATACAGAAAACTTGATATAGCAGAGAACAGGGAAGATCAAAGAAAATAGTTCTTTATTCTTCACCCTGATAGCGCAGCTTGGCGTAAGCCATACTCCAGCAATTATTACAGAAATACTACAAATTAACTCCTTTTTCTGCTAGTAACTGTCTTAATTTAGCTAATTCTGCTTCGGCTAAATCTGCACGTTGCTTTTCTTGTTCTGCACGCTGCTTTTCCTGTTCTACAGGTGTAGGCAACCAGTTATTATCTCGATCATACCAACGTAGCCACGATCTGGTTAATCCTTGATATTCTCCATGCCATAAGCCTAAACCCAGTTCTGCTTCTTCTAACCATACCCCTAGTCCATTTATTGACAAAGGTTGATAACGACTCATTACCAACCCAAAACAATTAAACTCATCTGTATAACGGTTATAAACAAAATAATAGGGGATTCTCAGGATTTGTTCATAAACTGACCATTTATTAGGAGGCTTATTAACTTCCCTTAAACTTCTACCTAAATCCTCAGCTTCCGTACCTGGTGATATCAATTCTATAGCGACAAAAGGATTTACTCCCTCCTGCCAAGTGACGTAGCTTAATCGGAGTTCTGTTTCTTGGTAAAATCGAGATACCCCTAATACTGCAAACCAATCTGGGCGTTTATACCATTGGGTATGGCGGGAATCATAGTATAAATTTAAATCAGTTCCTATAAATATATTATCTTCAGTATAGGTGGGTGGACGAAAGGTACTGCGTAGTAATTCAGGTTGTAATAGGTGAAATTCATCTGGCAATCCTGGCTCCTCCTGATTTTCACTAGGTAAATCATACATGGTTGGCAATGCTTCTTGAGGAGATAATGGAGGATCTATTTGATACATGATTAATTAGCTCCCTGCGTTAGCGTCGCTGATTTCCGATAATGTTCGCAATTTGAGCATTTAAACTTATTATAACCACCTGGCTAAAAAAGAACGAAAGTAGGGGTAATTCATGTTACTCCTACTCAAGAGTAAGGTTTTCAGTCGCATCTTGCGTAAGTCCTATTTCTCTGTGCAAAGCTACCATCAATCAACATTTTACGCCTTTAACGAAGTAGATATGTTTTTAGATGGGGCAAACGTGGAACGATTAGCTAGAATGATTAAACAACAAGCACAACAGGCACAGTTTATTGTTGTGAGTTTGCGTCTTCCGATGATAGAATCGGCCGAACGCACAATTGGCGTAACTCAAGCCAGAGGCGCTTATACTCAAGTATTGGGTATTAAGCTAGGTGACAGGTGACAGGGAACAGGTGACAGTGGATAGAAATAACAACTGACAACTGACAACTGACAACTGACAACTGACCAATTCCCTTGAGTTTCTGTTAAAAATAGTGTATAGATAAACCGGATTCGAGATCAGGACGACCTATAGAATGACCTCTGAACAAGTTATTAGACGTTCCGATATATTAAACACCCAGGTAATCACCCGTGACAATGGCAAGCGGCTAGGCATTGTCAGTCAAGTCTGGGTTGATATTGACCAAAGAGAGGTTGTGGCGCTTGGTTTACGAGACAGCCTGATCTCTATTTCTGGTCTTCCCCGCCAAATGTATCTCAACAGTATCAACCAAATTGGTGATGTTATCCTCGTTGATAACGAAGATGTGATTGAAGATATTGAAGTTGAAGCCCTCAGCAGTTTGATGAACTGGGAAGTCATCACTGAAACAGGGGAAGTATTAGGTAAGGTAAGAGGCTTTAAGTTTAATGGAGAAACGGGAAAAATTTACTCTATAGTTATAGCCTCCTTGGGACTACCCCAAATACCAGACCAATTTTTGAGTACCTATGAAATCTCAATAGATGAAGTTGTTAGCACTGGTCCAAGTCGCTTGATTGTCTTTGAAGGTGCAGAAGAAAGAGTCAATCAGTTAACAGTTGGCGTTTTAGAACGGCTGGGTATTGGGAAAGCACCTTGGGAAAGAGACGCAGAAGAAGAATATGGCTATTCTGCACCCCGGACAGTTTCTCCAGCCAATCAGCTACCTAGTGGAGTACCATTACAGCCTCCTAAGACCAAACTTCGTACTCCTGAACCAGTAGCACGGGAAGAGGAAGAATGGACTGAGGACTATGTGGAAGAAGAAAGACCACAGCGTCGAGTTATACAAGCCCGTGCTTACGAATCAATTCAGTACGAAGAAGACGAAGAAGATAACTGGAGTGAAGCTACAGGTAGGGATAGGTATCAAGCACCTCCAAAATACGAACCTCAGCCTTACACCAAGACCTACACCGATGATTATGATGATTATGATGATGTAGAAGGTGATGCTTGGGACGACGCACCCAAACCTGTGAATATTCCTAAGAAGGTGAAGGAAAGACAGCCAGAATACGAAGAAGAAGGCGGATATTAAGTTTTGTTAATTTAACCTTCAACCCTCTCCCTGGAAACAAGGAGGGGGTTATTTTATAGCAGGAGGCAGGAGTCAGGAGTCAGTAGTCAGTAGTCAGTGGTAAAACTCTCTTGTACTGGGAGTTTCATGAGCAATTGATGTAAGTAGTCGTGCAAAATAAATTTTATAGTTAGGAGAGGGAATAGGGAAGAGGGAATAGGGAATAGGTAAGGAATACAGACATTTTTGTTTTCAATCAATATGTACAATTAATTTTGCTTGGGTACTTACTAACTACTCTGTCTACGGCTATATTATTAATTATTAATTTTTAATTATTAATTTTTAATTATTAATTTTTAATTTTTAATTATTAATTTTTAATTTTTAAGGCGGGCATTGCCCACCCTAATTTAACCTTTAACGCACAGAACTTGTTTGATTGTGGCTACAACTTCCACTAAATCAGCTTGGTTTTCCATTACCTGTTCGATGGGTTTATAAGCACCAGGAATTTCATCTAGAACTCCCGTATCTTTACGGCATTCTACACCCTCTGTTTGGGCAATTAAATCATCAAGAGTATAGACGTTTTTGGCTTTATTTCTTGACATTAAACGCCCGGCACCGTGACTGCAACTGCAAAAACTATGGGCATTTCCTTTACCTTTGACAATGAAAGATTTTGCTCCCATTGAACCAGGAATAATGCCATAATCTTCTGTTTGAGCGCGAACTGCACCTTTACGAGTTACATACACTTCTTCGCCAAAATGAACTTCTTTTTCAGCGTAGTTGTGATGACAATTTACCTCTAATAAAGATTTGGTAGCTTTTCCTCCAGTTAGATGTTTTTCGATGATTTTTTTAAATCTAGCCATCATCACATCACGGTTAAAATGGGCATAATTTTGCGCCCATTGTAAATCGCGCCAATAGGCTTGAAATTCTGGTGTACCTGTGATGAAATAAGCTAAATCTGGATCAGGTAATTTCTCACCTGCCATTTTTGCTAGTTGTTTGGCTGTGTCAATATGGCATTGTGCTAATTTATTTCCGATGTTTCTTGAACCGGAATGTAACATCAGCCAAACTTGGTTCTCTGTATCGAGACAAATCTCTATAAAATGGTTTCCTCCCCCCAAAGAACCCATTTGTTTCATGGCTTTACTTTCTAAATCTTGCACTCCACGATGCAAGTCTGAAAAATCGCGCCATTTTTGCCAGTTGGTTACAGCTTTTTCTACATCTTTATTTTCATTGAATCCAGTGGGAATTGCTGCTTCAATATCTAGGCGAATTTTCTTTAATTTGCCTTCTAATTGTTCAGCAGTAAATGGTGTTTTGATGGCACACATACCGCAACCAATATCTACGCCCACAGCCGCAGGAATAATGGCATCTTTGGTCGCAATAACTGAACCAACTAAAGCGCCTTTTCCTAAGTGAACATCGGGCATTAAGGCAACGTGCTTAAATACAAATGGCAAAGATGCAACATTCTTGGCCATTTTGGTTTCATCTGAGGCTAAAGGATGATTTGCCCAAGATAAAACGGGTGATGGGGTGTTAATTTCTAATTGTTCGTAGGGCATAATATCAATTCAAAATTTCCAAAAATTTAATTTTGTGGGTATGTTTAAATTCATAGTTTTAGCTCCTATAAGTTTTATGCTACAAGTATAATACATTTGCTTTTTAACTGTCAACTTTTGATCATCAAAAATTCAAATATCTGATATTTTCGCAGAAGTTGAGAATCTGGACTGGTAATGTACACCAAAATACATAATAATTATGGGTGAGGATCTTAATTATTCAAGTTTTGGCGTATTGGCATGAGTTTAAAGGCGGTTTTATTCGATTTCAATGGTGTCATCATTAAGGATGAGCCAATTCACCTCAAATTGATAGATGAGATTCTGTTGCAAGAAAATATGCAGCCGCAAAAGTTGCATGAACGTCAAACCTGTTTAGGAAGGAGCGATCGCGCTTGTTTTCAAGATTTGCTCAAAAACCGTGGTAGAGTGGTGACTCAAGAGTATTTAAGTCAGTTGCTCAACCGCAAAGCTCAAGCTTATGTGTCAGAACTGGAAAAGTTGGAAAAGCTACCTTTGTATTCTGGGATAGAAGACCTAATTTTTCAGGTGCGATCGCAAAATCTTCAACTGGGTTTAGTTAGTGGCGCTCTCCGTCAGGAAATAGACTTGGTGCTAGAACGTGCCAAACTGGCTGAATATTTTCAGATTATTGTCGCAGGGGATGATATCACTACCAGTAAGCCTCAACCGGAGGGATATTTGCTGGCTGTAGACAAAATTAACCAAGCTTATCCAGAGTTAAATTTGCAATCATCGGAGTGTCTAGCTATTGAAGATACTCCTGCTGGTATTCAAGCTGCTAAACGCGCACAAATGCAAGTAGTGGGAGTAGCGAATACTTACCCTTTTCAAATACTTCACCGTCAGGCTAACTGGACTGTTGATTATTTGACTGATTTAGAATTGGAACGGGTACAGGAAGTTTTTTGCAAAAAGAAGTGAAATCTACTATGGCTAAGTGTTAAAATAGGATATGTATGCTAGAGTTTGTAACTTCAGCATTGATAAGGGGAATTAGCTCAGTTGGTAGAGTGCTGCGATCGCACCGCAGAGGTCAGGGGTTCGAGTCTCCTATTCTCCATTTTCGACATTGTCAGATTCAATAGCTAATTATTATCTCGCAATTGAGCGATTTTTTGGTGTTAAGTAGTCGTGCAAAATAAATTTTATAGTTAGGAGAGAGAACAGGGAACTCTTAACAGGGAACAGGTAAGGAATATAGGCATTGTGGTTTTCAATCAATATGCTAAATTAATTTTGTTTGGGTACTTATCTAGATTATTCTTTCTACTTACTTATGGCAGTTGACATATTTTATATTTGTGTTTTTTGAGGGATTTTTGCCACTAATAAATTTTAATTTTTGTAATAACTTATATTCTAATATAACCACAAAACGCATCTATAATGTATATTATATAATACCCTTCATTGCGATAGGCTTTTAATCACAAACATGATAAATAATCAACCTATTTCTATTTCTCTATTTACAGGTGCTTATGGCTTAGACTTAGGTTTAGAACAAGCCGGATTTCATACAGTAAGTGTAGTAGAAAAAGATCGGGATGCAAGCAAAACAATTGCTATAAATAGACCTTATCTCCAAGAAAGTGCTATTCCTAGAGAAATAGAAAAAGTCAGTTCTCAAGACTTGCTAGAAGAAGGAGGAAGAGTTTTAAATTTAGGTCGCGCTTTACTTCCAGGTGAAGTAGACCTAGTAACTGGTGGTCCCCCATGTCAACCATTTAGCACCGCAGGAAAACGTGGTTCAGTTATAGACCCTCGCGGTAGTTTATTTATGGACTTTATCCGCATTGTTAAAGAAGTCCAACCCCGCTTTTTTTTGATGGAAAATGTCAGAGGTTTACTTTCAGCTTCTCTTCGTCACAGGCCAATAAACCAACGAGGAAAAAATTACCCACCTTTAGAACCTGATGAAATAGCTGGTTCGGCTTTGAAGGTAGTTTTAGCAGAAATGAAAGAATTAGGATACAACGTAGTATACAACCTATTAGAAGCAGCAGATTATGGTGTTCCTCAAAATAGATTGCGTGTAATTTTTATTGGTTCTAGAGATAGTGAAGCTGTTACATTTCCTTTAGCTAAAAATAGCAAAGATGGTATATATAATAAAAATCTACCTCAATGGCGGACTTTAAAAGATGCGTTAATAGATTTAGTTGATAATGAACCAGAATTCATTGCTTATCCTGAAAGTCGTCTGAAGTTTTTAAGATTATTAGAAGCCGGACAAAATTGGAGATATTTACCAGAAGAATTGCAAAAAGAAGCAATGGGAGGTGCTTATAATTCTGGTGGTGGAAAAGTAGGATTTTACAGAAGATTATCTTGGGATAAACCTTCACCAACTATCACAACTTGTCCCCATCAAAAAGCTACAGATATGTGTCATCCTGTAGAACTTCGTCCTTTAACTGTGCGTGAATCAGCAAAAATTCAAACTTTTCCTGATGATTGGATTTTTTATGGTTCAGTAACTTCTAAATATAAACAAATTGGTAATGCAGTACCTGTTTTACTTGCTAAAGAACTGGGTGATTATCTGTTTAATTTAATGCAGGGAAATCAATCCAGAGGAAAAGCAGTAGTTAGTTGAACAATTTTAGCCGTTTTTTTGATAAACTATTAATAAAGTAAAATAACATCTTTTCTATTACATTAATATGAAATCTACTTTTAATTCTCAACAATTAGAATTATTTCAACCGATAACAACTATAAAAACCACTACTGAATTTACCTTTATTGATCTATTTTCCGGCATTGGGGGCTTTAGAATTCCTCTGGAAGAGCTAGGAGGAATTTGTTTAGGATATTCAGAAATTGACAAAGAAGCAATCAAAGTTTATAAAAATAATTTTATTCGTGATAATAATGGCGATGAACTATATTTAGGAGATGTAACTAATTTAAACCAGCTAACTTTTGATATAGATGTCATTGTTGGTGGTGTTCCTTGTCAACCTTGGTCAATAGCAGGTAAATTAAAAGGTTTAGATGACCCCAGAGGTAAGTTATGGATTGATGTTTTTAGAGTTGTAAAAGCTAATCAACCTAAAGCGTTTATATTTGAAAATGTTAAAGGTTTAACTGAACCGAGAAACAAATCAAGTTTAGAATACATACTTGATAATTTAACATCATCTGGCTACGTAGTTAAATATCAGGTTCTTAATTCTTATGATTTTGGTTTACCTCAAGATAGAGATAGAATCTTTATTGTAGGTATTAGAAATGATATAAATAATTGTTGGTGTTTTACATTTCCTGAACCTGTTAATAAACATTTAAAATTGTATGATGTCATCCCTGATATTCAAAAAAGCAATTTTTCTAAAAAGAAATTTACCCCAGAGTTGTTATTTACAGATGGCAAAATTCCTGGTTCTAGAGGTAGATTTCAAAAAACAGATGAATTAAATGATTTCTTTTTATTTTCTGATGTTAGAGATGGACATACTACTGTTCATTCTTGGGACTTAAGAGAAACAACTGAAAGAGAAAAGTTTATTTGTAAAACTATTTTAAAAAATCGCCGCAAGAAAATTTATGGTGAGAAAGATGGTAATCCTTTAAAAATTGAGGTATTACAATCTTTAATTACTGGGTTACAACTTGAAGAAATAGATATTTTGGTAGAAAAAAAAATTCTGCGTTTTGTAGAAGATACAGGATATGAGTTTGTAAATTCTAAAATTTCATCAGGAATTAAGGGAATTTCTAAAATCTATTTACCTCATGCTGATGCTATTGGTACTTTAACCGCAACGGGAACGAGAGATTATATAGCTACTATATCTATAGAATGTGATGAACCAAAAATATATAAACAAAAGTTTATTCAAGAAGTCTATTTTAACAAAAAATATAGACCATTAACCGCTAAAGATTACGCAATATTACAAGGATTTCCCGAAAGTTTCCAAATTGCAGATAATGAAACTAAGGCAAAGCATCAATTCGGTAATGCTGTATCTATCCCTGTAGTCTACCAGTTGGCTAAATCTTTGCTCAATATTATTCTTTAAACATTTCTTCAAAAATGATAGCTATTAATAATGCAACTCGCGCAGCAATAAAAGGATATCTAGAAGGTTTTATTGAGGGTCTTATAGATGAATATAAAGGACGTAAAATTTTAAAACCAGATAATGCAACAGAGTATTTATCTAGATATTCATCTAATGGGGAATTAAAGCCTTTTCAAGCTGCACTCATCCCGCCAGAATTAATACGCATTAACCAATTTGAGAGAGGTCTGAGTACAAAGTTAGGTAATTCTTTTGAAGAATGCGCTCGTTTAATTGCACTAGAACATCATCAAGATGCACGTCGAGGTTATGATATTCAAGCTGAGATAAGTATTGCTGCTTTTGCGGAAGCTGAACGTCAAAAGGAAAAATATGAATCTGCTGCAACAAATAAGCAAGGTAAGCCATCTTTAGAACAGATGATAACAGCGGTTTTGAATGTTAGACGCAGTGATGATTTAGAAGTTAAAACTGTTCGCACTGACTTATATATTTTAACTAAAGATGGGATAGAATTATTTTTTGAAATTAAGGGTCCAAAACCAAATAAAGGACAATGTTTAGAAGTTACACAAAGGTTGCTGAGATTTCACTTATTGCGGGGTAAAAATCGTCCTCAAGTTCAAGCTTATTATGCTATGCCTTATAATCCTTATGGTGCATCAAAAGCTGATTACAAATGGTCATGTACTGTAAATTATACACCTTTTAATGAGGCTGTCATTATTGGTAATGATTTTTGGAAAATCATAGGTGGAGAAACGGCTTATGAAGAATTACTAGAAATTTATCTAGAGGTTGGACGTGAAAAAGGTAAATATATGCTTGATGCTTTAGCTTTTGTATTTTAGATTTCATACCAAATTCTACTTCTGTAGTTAGCTAATTACACTTTTTGTTTAACATCATGAGGTGGTATTTCATCTACGGTTAAAATCACTACCTTACCATGCCTTAAAATACTAATAAACTATCCTAACCTGCGATGTTTTTATATAAAGAATTAAAACTCGGCAAATATCTCACATTAGAAGAATTTTGCACCTGCACCCAGACATATCATAAATATTCCCAACACATCAACCCATATCCCCAAAACAGCAAAGAAGTAATTCCCGCCTTACAAGACTTAAATAAATATATCATTGACCCGGTTATTGATAATTACGGAATAGATAAATTTCATCTCACCTATGGTTTTTGTTCAGCCGATTTAAAAAAATATCTCGAAAAAAAAGACCCAGTAACAGGTCAAAAAAATGGTCGTGTTGCACCAAATTTAGATCAACACATCAGTCATGAAATCAATAAAAACGGTAAATACTACTGTGACAGATTAGGTGCAGCTTGTGATTTTCTGATTGTAGATTCACCGAGTCAAGAACTTGTAGAATGGATTTTACAAACTAAATTACCTTTTGATTCCCTCTACTTTTACGGAAACGAAAGACCAATTCATATTAGTTATGGACACCAGCATAAACGAGACATCTGGACATTCAATCAATCAGGAATACCCACAAAAAAAGGAATTGAACATTGGGTTAACTTAGCCCAACAAGTCTAATAATCTAAACCTTCCCCAGTTTATCTATGATTAATCAGAATCGTCTTTAATTTTTACTTCCTCTTTATGACGCTGTTTTCTTCGAGTTTCTACAGCAGCTTTCAGTGCTTTTACTTTATATGGATCAGCATCTTTACGCCAAACTAATTTATAACCTTGCAGTAACGCACAGTGTTCTTCTAAACATTTATTCCACCCAGAAAGATGACTAATACTACGCCAATTTTCCAACAGTCCCCAATCTTCTTCTTGAAGAGTTAACTTAGCAAATTTCTCATATTGGGGATAATCAGGAGTTACCAAACTATCTATTTGATGTAAAATTAACGGATCATTATCACCATCAAAATCTCGATAAGTTACGTGCAAATCTCGTAAATCAATTTCCATCGCTCTATATAGTCTAGGATGGGGATTATGATCAAAATCAGGATAATATAAATAGGAAATTCTCGGCGTTTTCAAATGAAATTTAATCACATTTGCTTCTTCTAACCGCCCAATAGTCCGGCTAGCACAACCTTCATAAAGACGTAATAAAGGATCAAGAGCTTGCAGTGCAGAAATATGAACCCAGAGAGAATTAGGTAATTTTTTACCTACTTTACTTTCTTGACAACGTTTAATAATCAGTTCTGTATTTCCCAAACTGCGTAACATTTGGTCAGCATCCAGACAAGCTTGTTTATAACTACTATATAAACCAACTATATCTTCTTGTACTGCTGGTGCTAATTGTCTTAATCTGGGACGACGACTAAAATTACATAATGCTAAATAAACCAACAAATCTTGACGACGTTTATCTGCGATCGCTTCCCATTCTTCTGAGTCAGTTGCCTGTATAATGACATGAAAAGCACGTCTTAAACTCCCAAACTCCGCACAAATTTCTGCTTCTTGGGCTATTTCACCCTTACTAGGAATTCGTCCCCGTTCAGTGATAAAATCCATCAAAGGAGTTAACAATTCCCGAAATTCTTCAAACCTTTTCACACCAGCCTTAACTCTAGGAGTAGTAGCGCGAGAACGAAACCGAGAAGCCCGAAATAACTCCGTTTCAGCATCATCTCGAAACACAAAATACACACCCAAAGCCACAGGAATAGCATCAACTCCCAGCACTTGATCAATGTAAATTTTTAATTCTTCCTGGTCATAATATTTCTGAAATGTGTTCCGATTAGTAATAATCCCATCACCATAGGCCACCACACCTCTTCGACTATCAGCAATTAAAACCTGAGCCGATACCAACAAAACTTTTTGTGTCAACTCCCAAGCTTTAATCAACGCTTCCCGTCGTTCACTTTGATTCTCAATGACATTAATTACAAAACCGATATTGACAACATCCGCAGATGTACAGGGAGTTTCTGGTGAGTAATAAGGGTCCCAACCCGAACTAATATAACCCTGTTCTGCAATTCGGTTCACATCTCCACCATGTCCACAACCATAATCAAAAAACGTAGTTTCTGGACTAAACAAACCAGCATCTAAAGCTAACCGCACAGGACGGGATAAATCATGACGAACAATAGCTGCTTTATGTCTTTCTATTTTCGGGATTAAATTAGCTGAAATAACATTTATTGGTTTTTGAATTAAGCTGTGTCCCTGTATTTCTACACCATAAGCTTTTAACCGCTTTTCCCAACCCAACTTTGTACCAATACCTCTAGTATTATCTAGCAAACCTAATGCTTCTTGAGCGCGGGTTAAAGCTGCAAACTCTTCATAAAGCGGATAATCAGGAGTTACAAAAGTTTCTTTACGATGGAGAATAGGCGGATTTTCTGTATCTGTATAATCTCGAAAATTAACAGTGAGAGTTTCTACATCAACTTGAAGACTGCTTTGTAAAGCTGGATGAGGATCAGTATCAAAATCAGGATAAAATAAGTAGGAAATCTTGGGTTTAGTAGTGCTAAATTTAACTAATGTTGCTTTCTCTGCTTGAGGTGCAGCACTGCGAGCGCGGTTTTCATATTCTTGAAGGTGTATATCCAGGGTATGCAGTGCCAAAATATGAATGTAAAAGGCATCAGGTAGAAGTTTACCAAACGGGCTGTTGTAGCAATAAGCCGCGATAATACTAACTTCAATTTGCTCTGAAGGTAAGCAAATTTCCTCAAGGGTGTTCAAGCTGTTGTCAGGCTTAACCATTGCACTTATTCGTAGAAAACCGCCGCAAGAAATAATTTTACCAGCGATATTTTAATCTCAATTCTCTAATAATAATGATCATTGGATCCGTGATGTGATCAATAAAATTTGTTATGAGATCAGCTACCTACAATTGCGATTCTTGAAACCATCATTATGGCTACATTTTAACTCTTACAGATCAACATTATCAATATAATCATTTAAATATTAAGTAAAATTCAATACTTTATATTTCAATGAAGTTTGATTTAATAGTAATTTCACTCTTGCCAATTCTGTCCAAATCAGATAGAAAGTGGCATAATACATCATAAAAATCATCTGTCAATCATTAAACCAAAGAGAAAAACTCTGCTATAATTCAACACATATCTATGTGACTCACCGATGACTACAAAGCTGCTCGCATTTAAGTGAATTTTTGTTAACTTCATGGCTGGTAATTAATCATTCTTAATCTTTATCAAGATATAAATCTGTTTATTAAGTTTTTGATAATACTTGTCTCAACTTGTGGATTTATTTCCTCAAGTAATATCGAAATTGTGTAATCTGGAAACAACTAAGCTAATAATGCAATAGAGGTCTGATGACTCCTACGATTATGCGTCAGCTTTGGTCTATCGTTGAAGCCGCCCAAACGGTAACTCTTTTGCAGCTCGACGATGCTAGCTTGGTGCAGTGGTTAGTTAAACAAACCACAAAGCAAGCCTTGTTAGATCCCAATGAAACCGATTTTCTTTGCGACTACATTCGCGCTCGGCTCAGTCTCATCCGTGATATCGCCTATGAACGTCAGCAGTCGTAACTAGGTGACAGGTGACAGGTGACAGGTGACAGTTGACAGGTGACAGGTGACAGGTGACAGTTGACAGGTGACAGGTGACAGGTGACAGCAAAAAAGTGATTACTGTTAACTGACAACTGAATTATTGACTTTTTTGTGGCAAATAACCTTCTACCAAACAGTCAGAACCGACCACACGCCAACGAACTCTTTCCAAAGGCAGAGCCTCAGTCATGGTGGTAAAACCCAAGTCACCTACTGGTGTGGGCGCATGAATACCACCAATGATTTTGGGGGCGATAAAAGCCAGAATTTTCTGCACTGCACCTTGAGCGATCGCACTGGCAGCTAAGGTACCACCACATTCCCACAGCACACTACAAAAACCCCGTTCATAGAGATGAGCCATCACATGATCAGGAGTGAGTGACGGTAATTCCAGCACTTCCACACCCTTTTTCACTAACATCTTTTGAAAATCTCGTGAACTGCCTACCTCCGTCAACACCAAAGTTTGAGCCTCAGCAACCTCCCATAAACGCGAATTTTCTGGAAAATTCAAGCTACGACTCATTACCACTCGCAGAGGATTAGGGCTTCCCTGCTCATGACTAGTTAAGAAAGGATTATCCTGTCTGACCGTATTTCCACCCACAATTACAGCATCACAAGCTGCCCGGAGTTGATGTACCTCACTACGAGCATCTAAATTTGTGATCCAAGCACTATGACCAGAACTCGTAGCAATTTTGCCATCCAAAGTCATAGCATATTTCAAAATTCCCAAAGGTCGTTTGTGGAGAATCCGATGGATAAAACCTTCATTTAATTGCTGACAAGCAGCTTCTTCCACCCCCACCAGCACTTCAATTCCCGCAGCCCGTAACCGCGCAATCCCGCCCCCAGCCACCAAGGGGTTAGGGTCAACCATGCCCACCACCACCTTAGAGACACCAGCCGCAATCAACCCTTCAGAACAAGGAGGAGTACGTCCATAGTGATTACAAGGTTCTAAACTCACATAGATAGTAGCTCCACGAGCTTTTTCTCCTGCTGCTCTCAGAGCAAAAACTTCTGCATGAGGTTCACCAGCACGGGGATGAAACCCTTCTCCCACAACCTCCCCATCCTTAACGACCACCGCCCCCACTAATGGATTTGGTGAAGTGCGACCCAAAGCACGCCGAGCTAGTTGCAAACACCGTTGCATCATCAGAGTGTCAAACTCACTACCTACCATATTTGAGGATACTGTTATTGGGGTTAACATCCGCTATATAAAACCTAAGAATTACGAATTACGAATTATTAATTAATTTCATCTGCTGCCACCAGCGATTGAGGGGATAATAAACGACAGGAGCCCAGAGACTACTGAGAATAGCAGAAGCTAAGGCAACACGCTGGTAATACGTCCAAATGTCCTCAACTTTACGAAAGCATTCTTCGCCGCAATTACCACCCATTAAAGATAATTGCACAGCAAAAATAGTATCTGCTATAACTGCCATCCCAAAGACAATTAAAGCTATGGATATAAAATCTTCTTGAATAAAACGCTGCTTCTGAATTAAACTAGTCAGCATTCCTACTATTCCTAAACTGAGAACATGGGTAGGGTCAGGGGCTGTCATAGCATCTTGCAGCAACCCTATCACAATTCCTGCCAACACACCCTCAAATACAGAGCGTTTCACACTCCAAGCTACCACCCAAATTAGTAACCAATTAGGCCCAATACCTAATAATTCCATACCTGGCAATCGAGTTGGCAACATTAGCAAACATAACAGCACCGATCCAGATGTCACTACCCAATCCAACAGTTGACGGAAACGGGGATGCCAAAGCGTCATCTGCGGCATCAAGAATTTGGATTTTCGGTCTGGCTTGGTGGCTATCTTGTTTTTGTTGCCAGTAAATCCAGGAATTTTCATTGTTTTACAAAATTTTCAAGAATAACAGAGAAGCTTTTATGGCTGTTGATTTTCCAGGTGAGATTTTGCCGGATCTATATTTTCTGGTCCAGGATATACAGTTACCCAATCCAGATAACGAATCGGTGGGAATAGTTCAACTTTGGCTACTGATGCGGGAAGTTTCTTTAAATCTAGAGACTTAATTCTTCCCACTGGCACACCAGCAGGAAACTTCTGACTATAGGTAGAAGTGGAAATTAAATCTCCTACCTTAACATTAGGAACTTTTTCATAAAACTCTAGCACTCCTTCTACTGAAGAATCACCCCGCAAAACGCCTTTAGCAGATGTCCGGCTAATAGTCACACCTACTTGACTTTTCAGATCACTAACTAATAAAACACGACTGGTATTAGGAGTGACAGTTTCTACTAAACCTACCAAGCCACCATCAGCCTTGACAACAAAGCCTTCCTTAATACCAGCATTTTGACCAATATTTAAAGTCACTTGTTGCCACCAGTGGTCAGCACTACGTCCTACTACCCTCGCTATAATTGGACGCGCTGTTTGTGGTTCTTTTTCTACGTAACCCAATAAACTTTGTAGTTTTTGATTTTGACTTTCTAAATCAACTATGCGCGTTTGTAATTCTAACAACCGGGCATCACGAACCCTATCTTCAGGACTTATCCCTGGCTGTAACGCCTGCAAAGGACGGGTAACACCTTGATATAGTTCCATCACCAGCGTGGCTTGAGTTTGTCGCAGTGTCCAAGCACCACCAACAACTAAAGCTAACAAACCTATTTGTAATGCTTTATGTTCCCACCAACGGCGTGTAGTAAACATTTATACCTGTATATATTTGATAAATTATTGGAGATATAACGTCTGTCAGGTTAATTATGACAATTTTCAAGACTCAGATCATTAATTACTGATGCCAAGCTGCACTATCAAATGGGAGTTTTCCAAATCTGACTGCTGACTGCTTTAACGAGATAATGGATGCCATATTTCCCAGATACAGAATCCATCATCTTATTTACGCATTTGCTTACATATTGCGAGAACGTCCACTGAATACTCGTTCTAGCTGCTTGAAGTTTTCTAACACACGACCCGTTCCCAAGACAACACAACTGAGAGGATCTGCTGCAATGTGGGTGACAATACCCGTCTCATGACTAATGAGAGTATCTATACCTTTAAGTAACGCGCCACCACCAGCTAACATGATGCCCCTATCAATAATATCTGCTGCCAATTCTGGAGGAGTACGTTCCAATGTCCGTTTAACAGCTTCTATAATTATTGATAGTGGTTCTAACATACTTTCTCGAATTTCTGGACCTTTAATAGTGACTGTTCTCGGTAAGCCAGAAAGCAAGTGTAAACCCCGGACTTCCATAATAGCATCATTATCATCGTTGGTTGGATAAGCCGAGCCAATGCGAATTTTAATATCTTCAGCAGTCCTTTCTCCAATTACCAGGTTATGAAGTTTTTTCATGTACTGGATAATTGATTCTGTCAACTCATCTCCCGCAATACGTACTGACTCGCTAATTACTGTTCCCTGAAGACTGAGTACAGCTACTTCTGTTGTTCCACCACCAATATCAATGATCATGTTACCAGTGGGTTCAGCTACTGGTAAACCTGCACCAATCGCTGCCGCTACAGGTTCATCAATTAAATATACTTCTCTAGCCCCTGCTTGAGTAGCTGCATCCATTACCGCTCTTCTTTCTACCCCTGTAACACCGCTGGGAATGCCAATTACAATCCTGGGTAAAATTAGGGATCTGCCTTCGTTGACTCGCTGAATAAAGCTTTTTAACATGAGTTCAGCAGTGTCAAAATCGGCAATCACACCATCACGCAGAGGACGGACTGCTATAACATTGCCCGGAGTGCGACCGAGCATTTTTTTGGCATCTTCTCCTACTGCCAGAGCTACTTTTTCATTTTGATCAATGGCAACTACTGACGGTTCTTGAAGTACAATTCCTTTACCAGATACATAAACTAGGGTATTAGCTGTACCGAGGTCGATACCCATATCCCATGATGAGCGAAAGTTCCTAAAAAGACCCACGCGTCTCTATACCCCCTATTGGCTCTATTTTTTGATGACAACTGTGATAAATTGTGCTGGATTCTATGATGTTTTGCTGCCTGACTCCAGTAAACCAGACTATTTTTTTCTATAATTTTTGTCAATCTTAATGGATGTTTTAGGCATCTTATTTTCTCTATTCCCAAGTTACTCAGTATAACCGTATAATTTTGACAATGATGCCAAGTAATTTTTGAATCATTGTTTGCAATTAATTATATTGCTAAAGACTTAACATATTTTAAATAATTTTACAATATAACGACAGGTGACAGGTGACAGGTGACAGGTGACAGAAAGCGGAAATTCTTCTGTTTAGGAATTAAGGAGGAAATAAGTACCAAGGCAGAATTAACTGCATATTGGTTATTCTCCGTTATATAAAACCTACTCAAATCTACCTATCTGCCGATAGGCTGACTCTTGAGCGTCGTTTA
>NZ_LUFH02000116.1 GCF_001586785.1 Sphaerospermopsis aphanizomenoides BCCUSP55 | reverse complement strand
TATCAATTATCAATTATCAATTATCAATTATCAATTTACTTCCCGTCTTCTCGGTATGTCATAAACCATAAAATCACTAGCCATAATAGTTTTAGGAAAAATAGCACGGGCTTCCTGAAGTAAATCTTTTAACTCAATCGCATTACCTGGAGTATAACGGGGACTAAAATGAGTCATAATTAATTTATGTACACCAGCGGCATAAGCAGTTTGTGCTGCCATTGTGCTGGTAGAGTGCAATCTTTGAAAAGCCATATCCGCATCTTGATGGGCAAATGTAGCCTCATGAATCAATACATCTGCATCCTGAGCCAACTGCACCGCACCATCACAATAAACAGTATCTGTGCAATAGGCAAACTTGCGACCAATTTCCGTCGGACCACATAATTTACTACCATCAATTACTCTTCCATCTTCCAGGGTGACAGTTTCACCGCGCTTAAGTTTGCCATAAATAGGGCCAGAAGGAATTTGTAAAGCTTTAGCTTTTTCGACATCAAAGCGTCCGGTTCTATCTTTTTCTGTTACACGATAGCCGAAAGCTGTGATGCGGTGATGCAGAAGACCACAGCTAACTATAAACTCATGATCTTCGTAAATTATGCCGGGATGGACGGTATGTACCTTAATGGGGTATGAGAAATGGGTGTGAGAGTAACGTGACGCAGCTTGTATGTACTCATTTAATCCAGATGGTCCATAAATATCCACTCGTTCTACATTACCTGCTAAACCACAACTAGCCAAAAGTCCCATTAAACCAAAAATATGATCCCCGTGCAGATGGGTGATAAAAATGCGGGAGAGTTGGCTCATTTTCAGGTCACTCCGCAAAAGTTGGTGCTGTGTACCTTCACCACAGTCAAACAACCACAATTCTGCCCTTTGTGGTAGTCTCAGTGCGACACTGGAAACATTACGTGATCTTGTAGGTACACCGGAACTCGTCCCTAAAAATGTTATCTGCACAGCGTTTTTTAGCCTTCTTCTCGCTCAGTATGAAGATTTATTTTTTTTATAGTGACACAGTTGTTGAGCAAAATCTTGTTGGCAATCAGCCACTAAAGAAAGAGCTAGATGCCAAATAGAGAATGATTTACATATCATAACTCACAAGGCATCCAGGCCAGGATAACTCACAAATAGTTCCTTTGGGAGAAAGGGGAAGTCGTTGAAATTTGCCTTGAATCTGTGTTGCTAAATTTTTAAACTGTTTTGTTCCTCGGCCTTCTCTGGATGTGTTAATGCCCAAACCGTTATCTATAATACGCAGGGTATACCAACCAGCAGATGATGAGCAGGTAACTTCCAGACAGGTGACTTCTGTGGCATATTTACCCACGTTACACAAAGCTTCTTCTAGAAATCTGCAAATTCCTCGCTTGTGGTCAATTGTTAAACCCTGTTCAGGTACAGGCTCAAAAGTCCGAATTTTTATTTTAATGGTTTTAAAACAGGGAAAATCTCGCTCTAATGTATAGCTATAAACTTGATAAAGAACTTCATGCAGGGGATCTTGTAAACTGATAACTATGTTGTTGCCTAAGTAAAGATTTGCTTCTTGAGTGAGAGTTTCTTGTTGCCAAAATTCATAAATTCCCTGTAACTCTTGGTTGAGTTTGTCTAGCTCTTGTTCTAATTCAGGTATTAATTTTTTATTGGATAAATTTTGTTCTCTGACCAATTTTAAAATCCTGTCCAGGTTTTGTAATGGTCCATTATGAATTGTTTCAAAGATGATTTCCAGCATCGCTTGTCTAGCTTTCAGCCCAGATTTTACAGCTTGATCATATTGATATAAAGCTGTGATTGCTAGAGCATTTAAAACCAGAACAAAAATTGCTGAAAATCTGGGCGTAAAACCACTCCAAGTTAAGAGAATATAACCAGCACTCACTAGGTTAGAAATAGCAATACCAATAATGACATGATTTTTAACTGAATATGTTTTCAAATCTATCACCTATCACTTGCTATGTTAGTCAATCAAGCCTTCTTCTCTAGCTCGCATTTCTGTTTGAATACGGATATTTTTACCTTCTTCTGGGTAAACGTTTAAAGCATCTTGTAGCTTATTCCAATAATGACGTACCATGCGCTCAGATACACACATTTCCTCAGCGATGGCTTTATCTTGTAATCCTTTTTCAAATGCTAGATGTAATACCTTTAACCACTCTGGTTTTACTTCTAATCCTGAGTGGATTCCTTTAATATCTTTTGTATGAGTTAATCCTTGTAATGACCAGTCAACTCTTGTTAACATTTCCAGGGTGGAAAGACTTTTATCAGCAATGGTAAAGCCTCCTTTATGATTATCAATATCTAAACGAATACGGATCAATGTTCTCACATGGGCGCTTTGGACAACTATATTTAAGTTGGGATATTTTTTCATCACAGTTTTCAGAAGTTGAATACCGTTATTAGGTCTGGCTGTCAGTCCATGTTTATCGGGAATTGAAAGATCCATAACTATCAAATCTGGCTGTAAACGACTCAGTTGTTCAATAGCATTTGTAGCATTTACAGCCGTTATAAGTTCAGCATCAGGATAGTTTTTATGCAGAATATCAACTGTTCCACTTAAAACAGATTCGTGGTCATCAATTACTAGAATTTTCAGCGATTTATTAGCTGATAAAACTTGTTCCATAGTTAATAATGAATGATGACACAGTAGGTAATTTATTTTTTATTTCATGCTATTAATTGATTTACAGTAGCTTTCAGCAGTAAAACCCTTTTGGTGCAAGGCTTTATCATAAAAATTTGTACCTTATTGATCTGCAATATACTATATATCAAATTGTATTTCTGATAATTTAATCGCTATGAGGTATGTCACCCTCCCTCTGTATATTTTTCATTCATAGATTTTTACTAAAAAATTGTCTGTTTATCGCTAAATGTTTGCTAAATATAGCGGTTATCAGTTGGTTGAAAACAGACAATAATTAGAAAATATGGTTGACACCAAGCTGCGCTACAGAGATAAAAAACCTGCAATCTTATTCCCTGTTATAACAATACTTACCAACAAAAATACCAAGCTATTCTCATATTTCTACTTTTGTAAAAACACTTACCAGGAATTAAAAACTGAACACTATCACTGAGATATTTTAATTCTGGCAGATTGGAATAAAAAATCATGCTAGATATATCAGGATAGGTAATATGCACGGTTAATTCTCTTGCATTTTCTTTTTCTTTTAAACTGATATGAATAGAAATAGCGGTGGAGAATTGTGGCAAAGTAATTGTCAGTAATTCTTCTAAAGCCCTTAAAATAAGGAAACTACATTCAACAGGTTCATTTCGCCAGGATATTGGCATATCAATGTGAAAATATACATGAGGATTAGAGGTCAACCAGGGATCTAATAAGGACTGAATTGAAAGTGGTAAACTGTCTTGAATATACACTGGACATAAGCGATCGCTCAATTGAACTAAAGAATGATGAAAATTTTCGATTTTTTTGATGTGTTCGGAAATCTGATGAGTTGATAAATTCAGATGATCTATTTTTAATACCTCTAAGCTACGACGAATAGTGAAAGATTCTTGTAATAAACTGTCCCGGATTTTTTCGGCTTCCAGAAATAGTTTTATGGATTGTCTATAGAACCACCATTTTAATGCTGGGGTTATTTTTTCTGCGGATGTCATAAACTTAACAATGATTATGACTGAAAAAAGCTTTTATAGCAGATTGTAGGTAAATAAGGTATAAGATTTAGGAGTGAAGCCATATAACAAGAGACTTTTAAGCCTGTTTCCTATTCTCGGTTCCCTGCTGTAAATTGACATTTTTTAGCTGATCATCATTGTATTCACTTATAAATCAGTAATCAATCTTGCTTTTCTAAGCATAAATTTCAAAGCAGTTTCTTCTTGAGAAATAATGTCAGCTTTTACTTGCATTCCTGATTGGAGATAACATTGATGATTACTATTACCAAATTGAAGGGTTTCTGGTTGAATAGTTGCTTCAAAATAACTACTAGACGCTGCTATACTTGTATTCTTTTGGTTTGTGATTACGTCTGGAGAAATAGTTTTAACTACACCTTTGAGTGTGCCATAATCAGGATAGGGACAGGCATCAATCCGCAAATTGACTTTCTGATCAACAGCAACTTTTTTAATTTCAGCAGTAGGAATTATAGCTTTAATAACTAGAGAATCATGATTAGGAACAATCTCAGCAATAGATTCACTAGCACGTACTACTTGACCAGGATTACGTAAATTTAGTTTGAGAATAATACCGTTACTAGTAGCAAGAATTGTGCTTTTTCTCAGTTGATTTTCAACTTGTTGTAGTTCTTTTTGCAATTGTTGAATCTGTGCTTTTAATTGAACTCTTCGCTCGATTAATGCTTGTTGTTCTTTTTTCAAAATGGCTATATTTGCATTACCTTTAGCTATTTCTTGGGCAATACGTTCTTGTGCCATAATCACCATTGCTGGAGTTGGGTTTACAGAAGCTTTTGCTGATTTGACTTTAATTTTGGCTATTGCAAAAGATATTTTTTCAGCTTCTAGTGTTAACTGTGACTGCTTCACAACTAATTGTTTCTGCTCAAATTCTCGTCTGCCAATTGCGCCTATTTGTGATAATTGCTCATAGCGATCTCGATCTATTTTTGCAAATTCTAAATTAGCTTTAGCTTTTTGTAAATCCGTCTGAGATTTTTGCAGACTAGCTATAGCTGAAAGAAATTCACTTTGGGTATTAATTTGCAGTTCTTGATATTCTCGCTGGTTACGTAATAAATCAGCTTTAGCCGAAGCAATTACTTTTTCTATAACTTGTTTTTCTGCTGAAATCTGATTATTTAAAATCCGAATTTGGGCATCAATTTGCCTTGTTTGCAAGTTACTTTGTTGAATATTATCTTGAATCTGGCTTTTTTTAATCAGTAATTGTTCGGTATCAAGACTAGCAATGACATCACCAATTTTTACAACTTGATTTTCCTTAACCAAGATATTTTTAATAGTTCCTTCCATTTCTGGTTGTACTAATCGAATTTCTCCTATAGGACGGACAGTAGCATCAGCTTTGACTGTGACATTATACTTAACCCATGAAGAGAGAGTAATGCCAGTAGCAACAGTTCCGACAAGAAACATTCCTGCTAATGATGTCCAACGACTAATAGGCGGAAGAGAGTGATCATTGTCTACTGAAGAGATAAGTTTTTGATTATGAGTGTAGAGCATAATTACCTGATTATTATTACTAATTAGAAACTTAGAAAATCTAAATGATCTCCAGGTTTAGATTTTAATTCCTCCAAATAACCTTCGAGTTTTAATCTTCCTTGATCCAGCAAAACGATCCAACTAGCACGATTAATTACTTGAGGACGATGAGTAATTAAAATTGTGGTTTTACCCGCACGATGTTTAAATAATTTCTCTAAAACTTGCGCTTCGCTTACGGGATCAAGCCCAGCTGTGGATTCATCTAAAATCAAAACTGCTGGCTCTGTAATAATAGCTCTAGCTATGGCTAATCTTTGACGTTGACCACCGGAAAGATTTGCGCCAAATTCACCTAAAATAGTTTGATATTTTTCTGGTAATTTACTGATAAATTCATCTGCACCAGAAATTTGACAAGCCCTCACAATTTGCTCAAAAGTAACATAGGGCGCTCCTAAACGAAAATTTTCAATAATAGAACGACTCCAAAAATGAGCATCTTGAGGAACAAGTACCACCTGTTGACGGAGACTTTCTAAAGAAAGGTCTTGGAGGTTATAAAGTCCAATGCGGATATTTCCAGATTGGATTTGATATAATCCAGCGATTAATTTAGCAAGGGTACTCTTACCACATCCAGATTTACCAATTAAAGCAATAACTTGACCACCTGGAATTGTTAAAGAAAAGTCTTCTAAAAGATCAATTCTACCTGCATAGTGAAAATTAATATTTGTACAAACAATATCCGCATCTTCAGGAATTTTAGCAAAAGGTTTTTTGCCATCATTTTCATTTTCTGGAGTAGCATCAATAACTTCTGTCAAGCGTTGTATAGCGGTTTTAGCATGAGTAAATTCTTCAACAAAGCTGATAACAGTACCAATTAAACCCAAGAAATTACCATTCATTGAGTTAAATGCTAATAGTTTCCCGATGCTGAGATTTTCTGCTGGATTAATTACTAAATAGCCACCAAACCAAAGTAAAATCACACCTCCAATACCAGCAACAAAACCAGAAAATGTATTATTGATGATGCCAATTTGGATAGTGCGAAATGTGAGATTAGCCAGACGACCAAAACGATTTTCTAATTCATCCCAAAACTGTGGTGCTGATGTAGTGGTTTTCAGGGTTAATGCACCCTTAAAAGTTTCAACTAAAACACCTTGTGTTTCGGCTTCTTGCACTAAAAGCTCACGAGTTTTTTGTTGTAAACTTGGCTGAAAGACAATAGTAGATAATGTCATGATTACCGCAATTACTAAAGCGACTGCGGTCAGTTTCCAACTATAAAAAATCATGAAGCCTAAAGAGATTAAAGCTATAAAAAATCGACTGGGTAAACTGACTACTAATTGAGCCACTAACTGATTAATCTGCTCAATATCCTGCAAACGGCTAACAATTTCTCCACTGCGTCGAGCTTCATAATAACTCAGAGGTAGGCGTAAAATTTGCCGACCAAAATCTAAAACTAGCCCTAATTGTAAGCGTTGAGCAAAGTGAGCAATTAAGTTAGATTGTACAAATGCAAGACTATTAGAAATAAAATTCATGACTACTACAGAAATTGCTACGGTAGTCAGTAATTTTGTGTCACCTCTAACTAGGACATCATCGGTGAGAATTTGCAGCAAAAAAGGAGAAGCTAAAGATAGTAAACCTAAGATTAAGTTTAAAGGTAAAGCTTGGACTAAAATGGCACGATAAATCCAAACTCGTTTGAAGAAACGCCAAAAGCCTCCAGTTTTATCACTTTCTTGTTCAAAGAAGCGGATGGGATCTGGTTCTAGTAAGAGAATTAACCAATCTTTCCAACCATCAATTAAATCTTTTTTAGAAAGATGACGAACTCCGACTGCAGGATCTGCAATTAGATAATTTTTGCCTTTTTTACCGTATAAAACTACCCAATGATTTCCTTTCCAGTGAATAATTGCTGGTAAGGGTGCTTCGTTTATTCGGTCTAGAACTTCTGGTGATGTTTTGACGGGGTTAGCTTTAAAACCGAGGGTTTCTGCACCTCTTCTTAAACCTAATAATGTAGTACCACTTTGTCCAGTTCCGACCGCTTCCCGAATCCGAGAGAGGGTAAAATTATGACCGTAATATTTAGCGATCGCAGCCAAACAAGCTGCACCACAGTCTTCTTCACTGTGCTGTTTGACAAATTGAAGTTTCATAAGTAAAGCACCCTAGATAGTTGCAAATATAAGTCGGAGGTGCTAGTAATTCATAGAATTTCGGATTTTAGATGGCAATGTTATTATTTATTGGTGGAATGAATTATTATTTTTAAGTCAAATTGCATTAACTATGAGTTCCTGAGTGAGCATCTGGCTTGATAACTTAATTTGTTTTAATACAATAGCCTATATAATAATCTCAATAAGCTATTTAAACTTCTATTCCTTCTTTGTCCACGACTACCACCTAAAAAAGATGAATCTATACCGATGACCAGTTCTGTAGATGTATATGCACTATCTTGTTTAATAGAAGTATTACCACTAGTTGCTGAAAAAGATATTTCATTTCTAGCTAAAGATGTGATTTTTGTTAGTTGTAATAAAAAAGGATATCGTGAATATCCCCCAGATACAGATTCCTGTTCTTGTTCTGATAAGTTGTGGAATAATTCGGAGTTGATTTCCTTAATATGTTTCGACATATCAATTCCGTTTTTAAGTTATTTTGGCTGAAACATCTGATTTGGAATTCTGATTGTTGACTGTTAAATTTTAACAGCCAACAATCAAATTAGAGTGATTTGATGATACTGTGTCAGATTTGCACTTACATTTATTCTCTTTGTGTCAAGTAAAAGTCTTCAAGAGACTAGGTAAGTTCATTTTTCCGTAAATTTAATTGATAATCATGATGATTTACGGAAAGATCTAACATCACTTTATTTTCGCTTAATTCATTAGACTTCTTGCAGAAGTCGGGGAAAGGTTAAGAGGGAGAACCTTTCTTGACCCTTTAACCTTTTCCCAACTCTTGCACAAATTACTTTTGCAAGAGGTCTATTACCGTGAATTAAGTTTACTTAACGTATATGTCAGAAGCCAAGTAAGAATATTCTGTTTCATCATTAAATGCTTCTAATTTATCAAACCATAATCCAGATCCACCTTTACCATTCTTTAATCTAAACCCTTTGATTACTAATCCTTCGTAGTCTGTAAATTTATACTTGGATTCCACTCCACCAGATATTTTGCCACCAGCTACGATTTCTTGTTGTTCAACGGATACTGCGGTAAATAAGTTAGACATGATAGAAATCTCCTTGATCTGAGTTATTGCTTGGAGTTAATTTAAGTTTTGCGTGCTGCTTAACTCCTCGCTTGTTAATACAATATCGAGAACCGACCCAGGAAATCATGCTCAATTTCTACCAACTTAATTTCCAAATTTAGCAATCTATATTTCCGAAAAATACAAGCTTTAATTATCAGCATTCTGGACTTACAAATAAAAAATATCGCAACATTTATGGTGATGCTGCCCTCTTGTGTGCTAACAATAAAGGGCAGGCAATATGCCTACCCCATAAGATTGGATAATTGATTTTTTGGTGTTTATTTAGGAATGCTGGGTTCTCAGAATGAGGGTTAACTATCTTAATATATTAAAAAGTATTAAAAATAATTATTTAACAACTTATAACCGTAACCAGTTGTTAAACCTCTGAGGGAATATTATCAATCAAACGATTGGTACGTTCGCTACAAGCATCGCGTATTTCTGTCAATTGCTCTAGATTATTAACTGGGCATCGTGGTGAAGGTAGCTCATTATTAGGCCAAGTTGATAGATAAAAGCAGGGACACAATAATGATGGCATTCCCATTGTCTTGATGGGTACTGGCATAGCACAACGTCCACAAGGAAGAATTTCCCACACAGGTGTGAGCAGTTGGTCTATGGTTTCGTGAGTACCTTCTAAGTAGCATTCACGGATTCCGATCAAGGAAAGCATTTTTTGCCAGCAATCTTCAAATTCTTGGCTATAGCGATCGCCGTTGACTACTGATGTAGGTAACAGAATTTCTTCTCCATTACCCACTATCACTTTTTTCCCTAACTGAAACCAGTGAGCGAGATATTTTTTGACTTCTTGTTTGTTTGCCATACTTTGATTGTAGTTTTTAATTCAGAAATTTTACCTGCCCAATCTTTAATTTAGAATTAAGACTTGGTTGGTGGTAAGGGAAAACCCAGAACACTCAGATTAAGAACATGACCACCAGTTACTAAGTACACAGTTTCACTCATCCCACCTAACTGACGGACTAAAGCACCCAAGCGATCGCGGAATGTACGACCTAACGGATAAGCTGGCACCACACCCCAACCCGTTTCTTCCGCCACAAATAGCAAATCAGCCTCCACAAACGGTAAAACTGCTAACAACTCTAACTGGATTTTTTGCCAACTCAAATCATCTTGTTCCAAAAAATTAGCTACCCAAGTTCCCAAAGAATCTATCAAAATACAAGTATGAGGACGGGCATGGCGGAGAATATCACTAAGTTCTACAGGTGCATGGAGAGTTACCCAATCTTGAGGACGGCGTTCTTGGTGTTTTTGAATGCGTTGCTGCCACTCTGGATCATCGGGATTATCAGTAGCTGTGGCTATATAAATAACTGGTTTTCCAGACTCCATTGCTAAGTGTTCAGCCCATTCACTTTTGCCTGAACGTGACGGGCCTGTGATTAAAATAACTCTACTCATAATTATTTGTCATATATCTGCTCAAAAAACTTGAGGTTTTTGGTGAGTTAAACTTTCTGAGATTACTATTATCCCCTACAATAAGGAAAAGTTTCTCTATAATTTGCGTTGCTAACAAACCCCCAATAGAAATTATTTAATACCACCACAAAAAGCTTCAGGATCTCTTTATGAAACCAGGCTTAAAACGCATTGAAGCCACACTACATGATTTGGGTATACGCAGTACCGACTTGACATCAGAAACAGGTGATGGCATAAAACGTCCATTTTCCTTCAGAATTAGCGTTGGCGCTAACAAATCCAAAGACGGCCAAGAAAAATCAGCGGATCAGGGCATAAACACAGATGCCCAAAATATAGATACTGAAAATTACTCAGAACCACAGCCAGATTTATTTCCCAAGGATAATTCTGTACAAACTTTTCCTGCCCAGGATAGTGGGGGAAAAACACCAAGCTTACCCAAGTTTAAAACGCCCAGTTTCAGCAATCATCGTCATGGAGCAAATCCAGCATTTGCCATGAATCTCTTGCAAGACATTCAAGAAACTGTGGCAAGTTGGCAAACAGAATTACAAGCAATTCTCCAGCAAATTCAGGATATTTATTTAGAAGGACCAGTAATTAACGGCTGGCTAGAATCCAATCCGCAAGAATCAGAACCAGGAGGAACTGCAACTCTACGTCATGCAGAAATTGAAAGGCTGATGGATTACGTAGAAGAAATTTGTGAGCCTGGTGATAAAGTATCATCCCCATCATCCCGTACTGGCTACCGTCTTTGTGGAATTGATGCTACCGGTAAAGTCTGGTCACGTCAATGTCCAGTTGATCAGGTTCCTAATGTGAGTATGGCCATTGCCCGTTACCAAAAATTACGTCAGTTGTTTGGCCGCAAACAACAACTAGAAACTCGCTTAAGCCAACTAGCGGAAACACTTGTGGCTTTACACAGCCATATTCAACAAGTATAAAGTTGTAGTAAAGTCTGCAAGATTTTTTGATAAAAGATGGTCAGCAACGCAGTGTTTAGGTAAAAATTCTGTTTGTAAATCAGTAGTTTCTGGGGTAAATTAACAAGCAAAGAGCAACCACTGAAGTGGAAATTTTCAGATGGAAAACAAATTTCCTCGATAGCAGGATGCACTTGAATGAGGTACAAAATTTGCCTAAAAAGCCTGACACCAAAAAGCTTTTAACCCTGTTCCCTGCTATATACCAATCAAGACCATGCCCGATGTCCAAATTTCTGCCATCATCTGTACTCACAATCGAGATACCTACTTAGGAGCAGCAATTGATAGCCTATTAGCCCAGCAGTTTACGGCTAACTTTGAAATTGTGGTAGTAGATAATGGATCTGGCGATCGCACTCGTGAAGTGGTAGAAGAAAGATCCCATCATCCCCACCTCAAGTATATATTTGAACCCATCCTTGGTTTATCCATAGCTCGCAACACAGGTGCAAAAGTTGCCAGTGCTGACATTCTCGCTTATTTGGATGATGATGCCGTAGCCAGTCCCCAATGGTTACAAGAGTTGTATTCTGCATATCAGCATAATTCCCAATTAGCGATCGCCGGAGGCAAAGTTACCCTCATCTGGCCACCAGGTATCGAACCACCACAATGGTTATCTACCGGACTAGCTGCCAACTTAGGAGCTTATGACTTGGGTGACAACATCGTTTACATAGAACAGCCCGGTTTAACCCCTAGAGGTTTAAATTACTCCATTCGCCGTCGTTTTTTAGCAGACATAGGCGGTTTTGATCCACATCTAGGACGAGTAGGTAAAAACCTCTTATCCAATGAAGAACTGCAAATGACCGAATTTGCCCTTCAGCGTGGTTGGCAAGTCGCTTATCTTCCCCAAGCCTTAGTTGCCCACAACGTCGCCCCAGAAAGACTCAAACCCACCTGGTTCTTAAATAGAGGTTGGTGGCAAGGCATTAGCGAATGCTATCGAGAACAACTTGCGGGTAAAGCAGGAATTGGCCAACTGCAACGAGGCAGCGAAAAATTTTTACGTGGCTTATATAAATCCTTACAATATATTACTGATCCAGCCGAAAGATTTGATAAACTAGTCTATGCCTATGGTCAGATTGGTTACTTAAATGCTGCTATTCAAGGACTGATAGCAGGAGGCAGAAGGCAGGAGGCAGAAGGCAGAAGGTAAAACTATTGCTATTTCTAGCACTCACCCTTTCAAAATGTCCTCACCTATGCGGTGACTACGGCTATATCTCCAAAGCCAGCAAAAAATAAATGAAAGTCAAATAAAGTAGAAATTATTATGTCATCTAAAATACCAGTTTCCGTACTCATTCCCGCTAAAAACGAGCAAGCAAACCTACCTGCTTGTTTGACAAGTTTACAACCAGCCGATGAAATTTTTGTCGTTGATTCCCAAAGCACAGACAAAAGCATCGAAATTGCTGAAAGTTACGGTGCTAAAGTCGTACAATTTAAATTTAATGGCAGTTGGCCAAAAAAGAAAAATTGGTCATTAGAAAATCTGCCTTTTCGGAATGAATGGGTACTAATAGTTGATTGTGATGAACGCATCACACCTGAATCTTGGGCTGAAATTGCCGAAGTCATTCAAAACAATGAATGTAATGGCTATTATATCAATCGCCGGGTATTCTTCCTAGGAAAGTGGATTCGTCACGGAGGTAAATATCCTGATTGGAATCTCCGGTTATTTAAACATCAAAAAGGCCGTTACGAAAACCTGAATACCGAAGATATTCCTAACACTGGCGATAACGAAGTTCACGAACACGTAATTTTGCAAGGAAAAGTAGGATATCTCAAACATGATATGCTCCACGAAGACTTCCGGGATTTATATCATTGGTTAGAAAGACATAACCGTTATTCTAACTGGGAAGCCCGCGTTTATTTTAATTTACTCAACGGCAAAGATGACAGCGGGACAATTGGTGCAAACCTCTTTGGTGATGCAGTACAACGTAAACGCTTCTTAAAAACTGTATGGGTACGTTTGCCATTTAAACCATTTTTAAGGTTTATTTTGTTCTACTTCATTCAGCGAGGTTTTTTAGATGGCAAAGCAGGATATATCTATGGACGATTACTAAGTCAATATGAATATCAAATCGGAGTCAAACTCTACGAATTACGGACTTTAGGCGGAACATTAAACGTTGCTAAAACCTCTGTATCAACCACCAAACCTGTAAATCAACAAGTTGAAAAAACGGCAATTTAATAGGGAACAGGTGACAGGTGACAGGTGACAAGTGACAGGTGACAGGTGAAAGTAAGAAGCAAATAGATATACAAAGACAAGAAAATAACTTCCTTATCCACCACCTACCAATTACCAATTGTCAATTATCAATTATCAATTATCAATTACCAATTACCAATGAGCGATGAAAAACCTTATGTAGATTTACGGAAATATGACCAATCCCGCTTTGATAGAGGAAGATCTGGTTGGTACGTTTTGTTATGGTGGTTAGTGCAAGCGATCGCCTTTCCTCTCACTCCCCACCCCCTAAATATTCTCCGTTGTACCTTGCTGCGGCTGTTTGGAGCTAAAATTGGCAAAGGCGTAGTAATTCGACCCACAGCCCGTTTTACCTATCCTTGGAAAGTTACTATCGGTGATTACAGTTGGATTGGTGATGACGTAGTATTTTACAGTCTGGATCAAATTTACGTTGGTGAACATTGCATAGTTTCTCAAAAAAGTTACCTGTGTACAGGTAGTCATGACATCCAAGATCCCGCCTTTGGATTAAAAACCGCAAGTATTACCATCGGTAACGGTGCATGGGTAGCAACAGATTGTTTTATCGCACCAGGAGTAGAAATTGGTGCTAATGCCGTTATTGGTGCGCGTAGTAGCGTATTTGCTAATATGCCCCCTGGACAAGTTTGTTGGGGAAGTCCCTGTCGTCCTCAGTACCCCAGAATTAAACAATAGAGGTTTTCCAGATACCGTGATATTGGTATATATTCTACCCTTTAATAGTTATGGTCAAGGTTAACGAAGGCAGGAGGCAGAAGGCCGTTGTTGTAACGGGGATTTATACCCCGCTCCAAAAACTTTGGACGAAGTCTGGTTTTAGACGCGATTATTTTGATAAATTCTCTATAATCCTTAGATAATCAGCTTTTGCAGCATATTTGCAGCATAATTTTCATACTGTCAGTATTTTCAAGTAAATACGGGGAACAATAGATTCTGATTACCGTCATTCAGATAGGAAGTTATTCACTGGACATGAGAATAATAGATTTTCCATGAACAAAAAACATTTTTTTTCAATAGCTATCTTGGGTGCAGCAGGAATTCTGTCTTGTTCTACGTCTGTCCTGGCTGAAGAAGTTACTTGTAACAGTACATTAGGTGCTGTTACAGTTGATAATTTACGAGTACCAAAGGGTGCTAATTGTACTTTATCTGGAACAAAAGTCAAAGGTAATATCACAATAGAAAATAGAGCAACACTCAGAGCAATCAATGTCAGCGTACTTGGCAACATTCAGGCTGAGAAAGCAAGAAATGTAGTTGTTGATTCTAGATCAGTGATTGGTGGTAGTATCCAAATCAAGCAATCAGGGGCGGCAAGTATTACTAATTCACGAATCGGTCAAGACTTACAATTGGAATCTAATCGCGCTCAGTTAGTTGCAAATGGCAACACAATTAGCGGCAACTTGCAGGCATTTGAGAATACAGGAGGAGTTACTATCAGAAATAATAAAATTGATGGTAATCTGCAATGTAAACAAAACCGTTCTGCACCAATCGGCGGTAGCAATATTGTCAAAGGCAATAGAGAAAATCAGTGTTCTCGGTTGTAGATCAAACTTAATTTTCTTGTCTGAATTTTACGTAAGAGCAAATACTGATAAGATTGATTAAATTCACTCAGGGATTTTTTATCTTTTTGGCTACCATAATTAAGAAAATATATCCCCACTTCTTCAAGAAGCTGGGGATTTGTTGGTGATAATTCTAAATTATTTAAAATCCAAAAAACATCAAGATATTTTCCCACCAAGAAGTCTGGAAATTTTCCAAACTCAGGTTCATTTTTTGGCGAATGTCTTGAATCTTCCAATTTGTTAACTGTGCTAAAGTTTGTGCTTCTTTTTCAAAACGCCGAGATAATGAACGTTTATATTCTCTACCAGCAGAACATTGTAATTTGCCTGTAAATGGATGTTGTAAAACATAACGTCCTTGAAAAGATTCTCGGTTGGAAGTTGTTTGAAACATCAAATCTTCAGGAAATTTATTGCGAGTGTAGCGAACGTGCAAACGAGTGATATAAACATTACTTGTGGGGAAGGGACGACCAAAACCAGGTGGGGCTATGCTATTGTTATCACCATTATTATCCAACCAAAATACACCAGCTTGCTTGAGTTCTTCGGGATTGAGAGGTTGAGCAGAACAAGGATCGCAATTACTCATATCCCAAGCATATTCTAGAAAAGCAACTTTTTTATCTTCTTTGGTGTAAGAAGTTTGGAACATAGATTTATAAAAGTCGCCAAATTCGTTTTTGACAAACACAGGAATATTTACGTTAGAAGGAACTTTTACTGTGCGGTAGTTGGTAACTTCTGCTTGTCCTTGGGGTGAGAGAATGTAAACAATTAAATCTTGCTCATTGGTGGCATTAATCATACCCAAGCGAATGGGTAACATAAACTTAGGTGATTCATAGGAAATTTGCAAAGGTCGGAGAAATTGATAACCAGATTCCTCAAATTTATCTAAATTGACCTTAGCCACAAAGAACTTCATGGAAGACCGAATGTAGGGTTTGAGTAATTGATTTGCTCCTCTGGGAATTTTGTAACCATTACGTCTAAGCCAAGTTTCTAAACCACCTGATTCCTTTGCACTGAGGATCAAAATATCATATTCACCGACATTAAACCTGGCTTCAACAGTGACACCTAAACTATTATCTTGCCTGCTACTTTCCTCAGCACTGCCTCTGGTTGCTGCCATTGGTACTGGCATATCCCGCATTTTATAAACAGGAGCGCAGGGGTCTTCATCAAAATATTCCACCAATCTAGGGGCGCTAAAAGCATCCAATCTTTCAATAATATTTGGTTGGGCAACACGCACTTGTTCTTTTTGAATAACTGTGGGTACAGGTACGACTACAGCAAAGTCTTTAACTTCACCTTGAAAGTCGTTAGCCATTGTTAATACTGTTTTATTAGCCTCCCGTGCAATGATTACTTGAGATGCTTGGTTATACAACTTGCTATCAGCTTTGGCTACATAAAATCCACAAAATGCTAATGCTGTGGGTGCAAAAGATAGCACAGCTATAAGTGCTATTAGTAAGGGAATGAATAAACGAAATTTTTTCATTTTTTTGGTAATGTTAGGTTGCTATTGAGGAAAATTGTCTAAATCAGGATTTACAGGATTAAAAATGGAATTGTATTAATTACCAATTATCAACTTCAACATCACCCCATCTCCCCACACTCTTCATCTTTTTTAGTCCAAGAAAATCTGGGGAAGAACCAAAGGTTATCTATAAGAATGGTTATGGGTGCAAGGGCAAATAACGCCCAAAAAACTGCGGTAGAAAGAAAGAAATAATTCCGCAAAATAAAAGTGACTATGGCAATGGAAATTGCCCAAACTATACGACCTATGGGAGCATTAGGAATAGAGCGGGGATCTGTCACCATAAATAAGGCAAACAGTATTAAAGAACCACTCATCAAACGATGAAAGTAAACATCCCAAGTCCAACCTAACCAAACATTACGTACTGCTTCCAGTAGGGAGTAAGCACCTAAAAAAGCACCTGTGGTATCCCAGCGACCAATTCTTTGTAAAATTAGTCCACCAGTGCCGGCAAATAACAGCCCATACCACCATTCTTCCCCCCACTGTCCAGGGGAAACCCAAGCATCAGAAGTGAGTGCTAAGGCAGAAATAATGCCAAAGTTAGCAGGGTTAAAGAAATGCTTATCACCTGTCTGAAAAATAAATTTGCTACCTATTGCTGTTGCTGCGGCTAAAACCATTGTTGTCCAATGGTCAGCCCGCAATAGTAAACTGAGTCCTAGAGAGGTAATTAAGGGACTGCGGAAATTGAAAGTTGGTTCTTTGGCGATGACTAATGAGAATATTGATTGTGTAATTAGACAAGTTGCGATCGCTATTAAAATCAACTCAGGTCGCAGAGTCCAGTCTCTTGTGCCAATCCCTAAAATTAGGAATAGACTCAGAAATAAAATTTGATAATCTCGAATATCTTTGAACATTACCCCTGTATGTGGGGATTACCCATCACTGTTTCATCAATTTAGACGAGAGTTAGGGGAAATTATATTCTTGTTACAAAATTTGTTACAGAATTTTTTTTGACAGGTGACAGAAGAAGCAGGGGGAGAGAGTACAGGGTTTTAGATAGAGATTTTGATTCAGTTACTAGCCCCCCTGTTTCCTGCTGCTTTCCTTCTTCTCTCCTATACTATGTATTGAAAGTAACGTTAATACAGCACAACTTCTGATGAGATATTAAAGCCAATCGGATTGTTAGCTATGGTAGCAAACTTAGTAGAATTAAAGAATAAATCACCTGTACTGGAATCGTAAGTAAACTCGTCTAAAGAAGTAGCACCAAATCCCAGTTTATCAATCAAAATTTTATCCTTTTCCTTCCACTCAAAGTCTTTATTGACACTCCCCGGTCTAAAGACACGGGGATTCTACATTCATCGTCAAAACTTGCTCAACCAGGTTTGCACCAAGTAGAGTAGAGGCTTCAACTCCTGTAGCGTTACTTTGGGGATGCCCTCCCCT
>NZ_LUFH02000115.1 GCF_001586785.1 Sphaerospermopsis aphanizomenoides BCCUSP55 | reverse complement strand
CCCCAGTCCCCAGTCTTAAACTTATGTCTATAGCTGACTACCCCAACCCAAAACCCTTTGTCTATTCTCGGACTACAGTAGAAAGAGCCGAGCGATCGCTGATTTGTTCTCCCTTCAAACTGGCATTATTTGTGGTGATGCAAACTCAAAGTGTCCCCGTGAGTGCGATCGCCATGGAAAATGGTGTCAAACAAGGTTATACCCAACGTCCCTTATCAGAATTAGCCTGTGATAATGATTTAAACTGGCTAATTCAAGTGGGAGTATTAAGAAGAGAAGTAGATGGACAAGGAATTACAGATAGTTTTCGTCTCACACCCTTGGGATATCAGTTATTGGAAAAACTACAGCGACAAGAATTACCCACACCAACATTGAACGATCGCTTCTATGATGCCCTGATTCGTTGGTTTCGACTACCTTTTTAGTAGGGTGTGGGGTGTGGGGTGTGGGGTGTAGGGTGTAGGGTGTAGGGTGAAAAAAAGACATTTCCTTCTGACCTCTGTCATATACCTTTTGCCTTTTTTCGTATTTTCCCTGACACAATATATTTTGACTGAAACATTGACAAGCTAAGTAAAGCAAGTCAAAGTGAACTAAAGATGTAAAGGTGTAGAGTGCGGGATCAGACGGGATCAGAATTTTTCCCTATTCCCTGTCACCTGTCACCTGTCACCTGACACCTGTCACCTGTCACCTGTCACCTGTTCCCTATTCCCTATTCCCTATTCCCTGAATTATGAAATCAATTATGGTTGTGGGGACAACATCCCACGCAGGAAAATCACTAATTACCACAGCTATTTGTCGGATTTTGTCACGTCGCGGATGGCGAGTAACACCATTTAAAGGTCAGAATATGGCTTTAAATGCCTATGTTACTGCCAGTGGTGGAGAAATGGGTTATGCCCAGGCCGTACAAGCTTGGGCGGCGGGAGTAGCCCCCTCGGTAGACATGAACCCAATTTTGCTCAAACCCCAAGGGGATATGACTTCTCAAGTCATTCTTAAAGGCAAACCTGTTGGTAAAGTTAGCGCCACAGATTATTATGAGCAGTATTTTGATATCGGTTGGCGAAGCATTGAAGAAAGCTTACAGAATTTAAAAACAGAATTTGATGTTGTGGTTTGTGAAGGTGCAGGTAGTCCAGCAGAGATTAACCTCAAACACCGCGACTTGACGAATATGAGAGTAGCAAAATATTTAAATGCTCCCACTCTATTGGTAGTTGATATTGACCGAGGGGGTGCTTTTGCTCATGTAGTAGGTACTCTAGAATTACTAGAACCAGAAGAACGGCAATTAATTAAAGGTGTAGTCATCAACAAATTTCGGGGACAGCGGTCAATTCTCGAACCAGGGATTAAATGGTTAGAAGAACGTACAGGTATTCCTGTAGTTGGTGTTATCCCCTATTTGGAACAAGTATTTCCCGCTGAAGACTCTTTGGATTTACTAGAACGCAGATACCATAAAACCCACGCTGAACTAAATATTGCGGTGATTCGTTTACCCAGAATTGCCAATTTTACAGACTTTGACCCGCTAGAATCTGAACCTACAGTTTCCGTAAAATATCTGAGTCCTAAGCAGGATTTAGGACATCCAGATGCAGTAATTATACCAGGCACAAAAACTACTGTTGCCGATTTAATTATGCTGCAAAAAAGCGGTATGGCAGAAGCAATCCAACATTATGCAGCTTCTGGAGGAACAGTTTTAGGCATTTGTGGTGGCTTTCAAATGCTAGGTCAAATTGTTGCTGACCCAGAGGGAGTAGAGGGACAAGCTGGTAGATATCAGGGGTTAAATCTGTTACCTATTAAAACTGTGATTACAGGACAGAAAATAGCTCGTCAGCGGCAAGTAACTTCTAATTTTCCGCAAATGGGCTTACCAGTGAATGGGTTTGAAATTCATCAAGGGCGATCGCGCGTAGAACAACCAACAGATAAAGTCATCTGTCAACCGCTATTTGATGATGCTAATTTAGGCTTAGTAGATAATTGTCAATCTGTTTGGGGAACTTATCTGCATGGAATATTTGATAATGGCCCTTGGCGACGGGCTTGGATCAATCGCCTTCGTCAACAGCGGGGTTTAAAATCCTTACCGACAGGTGTTGCTAACTATCGAGATCAGCGAGAACTGATCCTGGACTCTTTAGCCACCGAAATTGAAAGCCATTTAAATTTAACTCCGTTTTTATAATAGGTGACAGGTGACAGGAAGAAGCAGGGGAGCAGGGAGTAGGGAACAGGGGGAGAATAAATGAGTGACCAATGAATGCCCAATGCCCAATGCCCAATGCCCCATACCCAATGACTAATTATCAATTACCAATGACTATTAACATCCGTTTTTTACCAGATAATATCAGTGTTGAAGCTGAAGTAGGAGAATCCCTATTAGATGTAGCAGATAGGGCAGGGGTATTAATTCCTACAGGTTGTTTGATGGGAACTTGTCACGCTTGTACAGTAGAACTGGATGATGGAGAAGTCATCCGTGCTTGCATTACACCAGTTCCACCAGGAAAGGAGGAATTAACTATACATCTATTTACTGATCCCACTTGGTAGCAACAATTTAAAACTCAAACATTAACTATTGACTTACTTTATTGAGAATGAATAAACTTTCATCTCCGCCTCGTCCAATCCTTAATGTTTCATCTAAATAAGTGATGTCAAGAGTAGCAACTCTGCCTTGAGGATTATTAGCAGCTACAACTTTAAATGGATTTAGTTGCGGTGTGTCAATACCCGCAATTTTTTCAATTGCTAAATAACGTTTATCAAAATCAACATTAATACGTTTATCGACTAGTCCTGATGTATCTAAAGCAGGTTCAAAACTAGCCGTTACTTTTACATATCCTGATATTAGTTTCAGAGGATGTTGCACTTGAGCTAGGTTAAAAAAAAGTTTATCTTTAACATTAATTACTTGAAAAACTTTGCCTATTTTTAAACCAAAGGGTAAGGAATCTAAAGCACGGATTTCTCTGGCGGTTGAGTATTGCAGTTGCCAAGTCCCATCTAATAAAGCAATAGCATGAACGAGAGGTTGAGGATGAGGATTGAAACTTTCTAGGGTTGTTGTAATTTCTTCTATTTCTGCCACTAAAGTTTTATCCAACTTCAGATTAGTAACAGGAGAACCATTTGCTTGAGGTTGAATCTGCTTGAGTTTGGCTTGTAGTTTTTCTTTCCAGATTTGGTTATTCATTGGACACAATAGTTGTAAAATTAACTGAAAAGACTTTAACCAAATAATTGCTAATAGCTACTATATTGTTTAATCTTTAATCAAGTACCAAAAATATTAAATCATTAATATTTACCATATTTTCAATGACTTCTACAAACTATTGGTTAATGAAATCCGAACCGGAAGTTTATAGCATCACTGACTTGCAACAACAGGGTGAGACTATTTGGGACGGTGTGCGTAATTATCAAGCTCGTAATTTTTTGCGTCAAATGCAATTGGGGGATTTAGCTTTTTTCTACCATTCTAATACTAATCCTCCCGGCATTGTGGGGTTAATGCGTGTGGTCAAAACAGGTATTCCTGACCCAACACAATTTGATCCAAAGAGTAAATATTATGACCCGAAATCAAGTCCTGAATCTCCCCGCTGGCAAACAGTAGCAGTTCAATTTGTGGAGATTTTTCCTCAACCCATTACACTATCAACACTCAAAGAGAAATTTAGTTCTGATGAGTTAGTTTTAGTTAGGCCAGGAAATCGTTTATCAGTAATGCCAATATCTTTAGCAGTAGCTCAAAAAATACTAAACTGATTAACGAGGATGTTTTAAAATCTGAATTTTCTTAATAACAGGTGACAGGTGACGATGCTCAAAGCCTTTTAGTGTTTAGGTTTTAGTTTTGGTTCATGTCCTAACTGTTTCGTCTACAGCTATATAGAAATTCCCATTCAAGTGAGGTAGAAGCAGTAATTATTAAACGCAGATGGACGCAGATAGACGCAGATAATTTTGTACTTCATTAGACGAGGAAATGCTGTTTTTATCATTTAAACTGAAATTAAGTGATTTGAACTATTTACTTTTCCATTTAAAAAACCATACCATTCATCTAAACCAGCACCAGTAGTTGCAGAAACTTGGAAGATTTGAATTTGTGGGTTTACCTGTTTTGCATATTCAATACAACGTTGCACATCAAACTGGAGATAGGGTAATAAATCAATTTTTGTAAGAATCATGATTTCACTAGCACGGAAAATATGAGGATATTTAATCGGTTTATCTTCCCCTTCCGTCACAGAAAGAATTACAACTTTTGCCTGTTCTCCTAAATCAAATAAAGCTGGACAAACCAAATTACCCACATTTTCAATCATCACCACAGAATTTAATGGTGGGTTGAGTTCCTGTAAACCCCTTTCTATCATTGATGCGTCTAAATGACAGCCTGTTCCGGTATTAATTTGTACAACTTTACAGCCTGTTGCTTTAATTTTCTCTGCGTCATTGGTAGTTTCTTGATCACCTTCAATCACACTAATAGTTAATTTATCTTTTAAATCATTAATTGTGCGAGTTAATAATGTGGTTTTCCCAGCACCGGGAGAACTCATTAAATTTAAAGCCAGGATATTTCTACCTTTGAACCAACCGCGATTTTGGGCAGCTAATAAATTATTTTTACCTAAAATTTCTTGTTCTAAAGATATTGTTGTATTATGAACCTTTGCGTGTATATTTGCAGGTTCTTCATGGTGATGGGAATGGGTAATTACAGTCCCATCTGGTAAAGTATGAGTGTGGTGATGTTCATTTTCCATGTTTGTAATTGTTGTTTCGTTATCATCAGAACATCCGCAGGTTACACACATAACTCCTCCACTTCTATTTCTTTGATATTTAACTCTTCACCCGTGATTAAATCCAATTTAACACTACCACATTCACAGATGCCAAAGGGTTTATCTACATAAAATGTAGCACCACATTCACGACATCTTGCCATTCCGGGTATTTCTAATATTTCTAATATTGCATCTTCTACTATTGTACCTTTAGCACAAATATCAAAGCAGAATTTAATGGCTTCGGGCATGATGGCGGAAAGTTTGCCAATTTCTAATAATACTCGTTGGACTTTCTTTCTTTGGGCGTGTTCGCTGACGATAGCGATGATGTTTTGAGTTATTCCTAGTTCGTGCATTTTTAGGTGACAGTTGACAGGTGACAGGTGACAGTAAGAAGGAAATAGGTAATAGTGAAAATAACTAATAACTAATGGCTAAACTAACATATTCTTGGAAGTTGATCTCCTACTAACATATCAACTATTCTTTCTGCACCAAAGGCGGTTTTTAGGAGGACTATTCCTGGTGGAGTGGGGATAATTTCACCAATGATAGAAGCTTGTTTTCCTGTGGGGTGGTTTTTCATGGTTGATAAAATTAGTTCGGCTTTTTCTTTGGGTGCAACTATTACTAATTTTCCTTCGTTGGCTAAATATAGCGGATCTAAACCGAGTATTTCACAAACTCCATTTACTTCTTCTCGCACAGGAATGGCGCTTTCATTGATGCGTATTCCTACATTAGCAGTTTGGGAAAATTCATTTAATACTGTAGCTAAACCTCCTCTAGTGGCATCTCTCATGGCGTGAATTTCTGGGCAAATATTGATAATTTCGGCTACTAATTCATGTAATGGTTGACAGTCACTTTCTATATCTGTTTCTAGTTCCAATTCTCCTCTAGCAATTAAAATTGCAGTACCATGATTTCCTATTTCTCCATTAATAATTACTACGTCTCCTGGTTGAATATTGCGGGGAGAAATATCAATATTTGGGGGAATAATCCCAATGCCGGCGGTGTTAATAAATAGTTTATCTGCACAGCCACGATGAACAACTTTTGTATCTCCTGTGACTATTTGTACTCCGGCTTTTTGCGCTGCGGTTTGCATACTAGAAACAACTTTTCGCAATGTTTCCAGGGGTAAACCTTCTTCTAATATCATGCTACAGGTAAGATATAAAGGTTTTGCACCACTAACAGCTAAATCGTTGATTGTACCATTAACTGCTAATTCTCCTATATCTGAACCTGGGAAAAATAAGGGATCTACAACATAGGAATCTGTGGTAAAAGCTAACCTATTTCCTAATTTTGCAAATTGCGATAAATCAAAACTGGCCTGGTCTTCCAATTGAGAAAGAATAGGATTATCAAAACTTTTGACAAATACATCATCAATTAAATCTCGCATAGCTTTACCACCACTACCATGCGCGAGATTAATATGTGTATCCCGAATTTTACCTTGGCGACGACGGACTGATTCTATTTTTTGAAAGAGAGGGTTTTGAGATTCTTGATTATTATAAATTGTCATTTTAAATTTATTGGTAATTACATCTAAAAATAATTGTGTCTTTTCTTTACATCTTTGCTAGAAACATTTTAACAGGTGCGTTACGATAACGCTAACGCACCCTACAAATTACCTACCAGTTTCTTCGTGTCTACCGGCGTGTTTATCGGAATGTAAAACGCCGCCAACTGCCCAATTATCTCGTTCAAATTCATCAATATGGACAGTTATCCATTCCGGTTTTGTGCCTAGGGCAGAAACTAAAGCATCAGTGACTGCTTGTGCTAGTTTCCGCTTCTTTTCTATGGAGTGACCTTTGGCAATTTGTACGGTGACATAAGGCATATAAATTTCCTCAAAATGTACAATTATCTAGCCCAGAGGAATAGGAACTTTCGTTTTTTTGGCCATAGTTGAAAGTCGCCCATATTTATAATATGCTGCACAAGCACCTTCGGAGGAAACCATACAAGCACCGATAGGATTTTCTGGTGTGCAAGCTGTTCCAAAGACTTTACATTGCCAAGGTTTTAAAACTCCTTTAAGAATTTCTCCACATTGACAGGCTTTATGATCTGCTATTTTTAAGTTAGGAATTGTAAATTTAGCTTCCGCATCAAATTGGGCGTATTCTTCCCGAATTTTAAAACCGGAGTTGGGTATTTCTCCTAAACCACGCCATTCAAATTTTTCTCGCACTGTAAAAACTTGATTCATTGCTTTTAATGCGTTTTTATTGCCGGCTGGTTCAACTAACCGATTATATTGATTTTCAACTTGACAACGATTTTCTACTATTTGTTTTAATAACATCCAAATTGATTGGAATATGTCCAAAGGTTCAAAGCCAGAAATAACGATGGGTTTATAATATTCTTGGGCAATAAATTGGTAAGGTTCTGTTCCTATCACCATGCTGACATGACCTGGACCAACAAAACCATCGAGTTGTAAATCTGGGTTTTCTAATAATGCTTGCAGGGCGGGAATAACTAATACATGATTGGAAAACATACTAAAGTTAGTGATGTTTTCTGCTGCTGCTTGGAGGATGGTGAAGGCGGTACTAGGGGCGGTGGTTTCAAAGCCTAAACCAAAGAATACTATTTCTTTCTCTGGGTTTTCTTTAGCAATTTTGAGGCTATCCAAGGGTGAGTAAACCATGCGAATATCGGCACCTTGGGCTTTGGCTTGCAAAAGGCTAGTTTTTGAACCAGGTACGCGCATTGCGTCGCCAAAGGTGGTAAAGATAATATTGGGGTTTTGACAAAGTGCGATCGCATCATCTATCCTACCTTTGGGCATGACGCATACTGGACAGCCAGGCCCATGAATTAATTCAATATTATCAGGTAATATTTCTTCGATTCCGTATTTGAAAATTGAATGGGTATGTCCGCCGCATACTTCCATTATTTTTAGATGTTTGTCTATTTGGCGGCTGAGTTTTTCTATTTCTTTTTGTAAGGCTTGGGCTTTTTCTGGGTTGCGAAATTCGTCTACATATTTCATATCAATTTTAGATTTTAGATTTTGTATTAGCAAAAAGCAGTATAAGTTAAACGCAGATGAACGCAGATAAACGCAGATGATTTTAGTTATTGCAAGGCGGCTAGTTCTTGGAGAAGTTGTAATGTTTCGGCGGCTTCTTGTTCGTTAATTCTATTCATAGCAAAACCGACGTGAACGAGTACCCAGTCTCCTATACATTTTTCGGGTGGGTGTTGTTCATCAACTATGCAAGCTATGTTTACTTGGCGTTTTACTCCCCCTACGTTAACCATCGCTAGTTTATGTTCGGGGTTGGTTATTTCAACTATTTGTCCGGGAATTCCTAAGCACATTTTTTATTTTCCTTTTTTAAAATTTACTAACCGCAGAGGCGCAGAGAACACAGAGGTTTTTATATAGGTTGTTGGTTGGATGAAAACATACCGTTATCATAAAAATCAGACACTAAAAGACTTTTAACTCTGTCACCTGTCACCTGTCACCTTTAAGTAATTAGTAGCAGCAATAACGGCTTGTCCTAGTGATAATCCGCCATCGTTTGCAGGTACTATACTATGAGTGAGAACATTTATTTCTATTTTTTGTAAGCGTTTGGTTACTTGTTCTAAAAGAATTTGATTTTGAAATACTCCTCCTGTTAATGCAACTTGATTAAATTCATATTCTTGGGCAAGTTGTTTTACTGTTTTAGTAATTACACTAGCTAAACTGATGTGAAATTTAGCAGCTATTTCTGATGATGAAATTTTCTGCTGGATGTCGTTTAGTATTCCCAACCACATCAGGGCAGGGTCTATACAATAAATATTATCTAATTTTTCAAATTTAAAGAGATAATTTAGAGTTTCTTCATCATTGTTTAAAATATTTACATCTGCTATGGCTTCCATTTCTATGGCTGCTTGTCCTTCATAGCTGCATTCTTCGCGACAAATACCTATGGCGGCTGCAACTGCATCAAATAATCTACCTACTGATGAAGATATTGGTGAATTAATACCTTTATCAATCATCTGATTAAGTAATTTTAGTGGTTTTTGTTCGAAAAAATTGATAATTTCTATTTCAGGATATTGCTGTTTTAATTCTTCCCAATTAAACGCGCTAGTTAATTGGGCATAAGTGTTTCGCCACGGTTGATAAATTGCTTGTTCTCCTCCTATCATGGGTATAGATTTAAATGTGGCTAGGCGCTGGTTTTGATAATAATCTGCTAGTAGAAATTCTCCACCCCATAATGTGCCATCATCACCATATCCTAAACCATCAAAAGCAATTCCTAAACTCGGTTTTGAGTTTAAAGGCATTTGATTCTCTGCAATACAAGCCGCTATATGGGCGTGATGATGTTGATTTTGTTGGAGTGGAATTTGATTAGCTGTTGCTAGTTCTTTACCTAATTTTCCTGATAAATATTCTGGATGTTTATCAATAGCAATAATTTCTTGTTGATGGGCAAATAAGTTTAAATATAAATTTAGAGTATCTTGATAAGCATTAAAAGCAGCGGCGTTTTCTAAATCTCCCAAATGTTGAGAAAGAATAGCTTCACCTTCTCGTAACAAACAAAAGGTGTTTTTCAACTCGCTACCCATTGCTAAAATTGCTGGGACTTTCTCAAATCCTGGTGGTAACATTATCGGTGCAGGTGCATATCCTCTAGCACGTCTGAGAATTTGTAATTTGTCACCGACAACCCGGACAACGGAATCATCTACTCTGTTAACAATATCACGGTTATGTAAAATAAAATAATCTGCTATTTTACCTAATTTATCTTTTGCATCTTCATTATCTATACATTGGGGTTCATCAGAAATATTACCGCTAGTTAAAACTATGGGGCGGTTCATGCGTCTAAGAATTAAATGATGTAAAGGAGTATAAGGTAGCATAAACCCCAGGGTATTTTGACCTGGTGCAACTGAATCAGCTACTTTATTTTCTGCTTTTAGTTTTAATAAAACAATGGGTGCAGCAGGACTGGTTAATAAAGATTTTTCTTGATCATTAATTTGACAATATTCACTAATTATATTGATATCTCTTGCCATCAAAGCAAAAGGTTTATGATAACGTCTTTTTCGTTCTCTTAATTTTTTCACCGCCGTTTCTTGAGTTGCATCACAAGCTAAATGAATCCCACCCAAACCCTTAATAGCAACAATTTCACCCTTTTGTAATAAAGTACAAACAGCATCTACATCATCCAACATCGAGAACATATCAGCAATAACTGGTTTACCATCAGCACGTTCTAACCAAGCACGAGGACCACAATTAAAACACGCCACAGGTTGGGCATGAAAACGCCGATTTTCCACATCTTGATATTCTTCCTCACATTCTCCACATATCGGAAACTTCACCATGCTAGTGTTATTTCTATCGTAGGGAATAGCGCGAATAATACTCAAACGTGGTCCGCAGTGCGTACAATTAGTAAAAGGATAACGAAAATAACGACTAAAAGGATCAAAAATTTCCTTTTGACATTGGGGACAAGTCGCAGCATCAGGAGCAATTTCCGTTTTTATATTATTATTAACACTGTGAGAAATCACAAAATCATCAAAATCAAACTCACCCAAATATTCACTTCTTACCAACTCATTAATTTTCGCCAAAGGCGGACATTCTGCATATAACCTATCTACAAATTCCGTAATTTTTTCCTCACTCCCAGAAACACGAATTAAAACCCCCTCCCCATCATTACAAACATCACCCTTCAAACCACAACTTTTCGCCAAACGATACACCGTCGGACGAAAACCCACACCTTGAACAGTACCACGAACCCTAATCTCTTCTCTTATCATCTTTGCGCCTTTGCGTCTTTGCGTGACGTGAGATAATTCTAATGCTTTGGGCGGGTAAGATGCCCACCTCACAATAAGATTAAAATTACCAAATCAAAACCCGATTATTACCAGAATCAGAAATTACCATATTTTCACCACAAACCTTAACCCCATAACACCAATTTAAACTTTCCCTAGTTGGTAAACCAAAATTCTTATTTTCACTCTTACTCGTAAAACTATCTTGACCTAAAATTCCATCAGCATCTGCACCCTGTAATAAAAAAATAGATTCTCGTTTCTTCCATCCTAGCAACCGAGAATTAGCTGTATCTGCAACTATTAACCAATCTCCCACAGCATCTACTCCATAAGGCATACTTAAACTACTACGATTAGGAAAATAAACACCTTGATTTAATTCCACAAAATTAAAGTTTTTTTGCCCTAAAATTACCGCACAAGGGGCATTATTTTCTGTTGGTATTCCCTCCCAAATCATTACTCGGTTATTACCCGCATCGGTAACAACTAAATGATGATCCCAAAGAGTAATATCATGACACCAACGCATACTGGAAGCTGTGGGAGAACCTCCTCCATTTTCATTGCGCGATATCATGTCTGGTTGTCCCAAAACTATATCTGCTGGTTGTCCATTTTCTGTGGGAAATTGATTCCAAATTAATAAACGCCTGTTGCCAGTATCAGCTACAAATAACTTACCTTGATGATAGAAAACACTATAGGGCCAATGTAAAGTATTTGCTGCTGGTTGTTGACTTCCTCGGTTATGTTCGTTCTCAATAAAATTAACTTGTCCTAATACTAAATCTGCGGGAATGTTGCTATCTTCTGGTACATGATGCCAAATTAAAATGCGATGATTCCAAGCATCGGCAACTGCTAAACCTTGACCACATTTACAAATACCTGTAGGCACACTAAATGTAGATTTTCCTGGTGTACCTTTGGCGTTTTGTCCTTCATGATAAAAGTCGGGTTGTCCTATTACCCAGTCAGCAGGTTGATTATCTTTTGTGGGTAAATTACGCCATCCCAATAACCGATGATGTCCTGTATCTGATACCCACAGTGGTCCGGTTGGTGATATTAAACAAGCCGCACGGGGTCCAAACATTGTTGAGGGAGTTGGTGCAAGAGGTATGGCTATTTGTTCAAGTGTGGTAGCGTTTCCTAAGATTATTTCTGCACCGTTGCAAGATAGGGGTAAATGGTTTGGAATGTTGGGTATAAAATTCATTATTTATCTCACGCAGAGGCGCAAAGACGCAAAGAGAATAATAGGGTTTTTAGTGGTTTAATTATTTAAGAATATTTGTGGATGTAAATATGTAGTGATCATGGCAAGTTTTAACTTGTAAGTCAAATGTGACTAAATACTGTTCGGTTAAGAGTATTTTTAGGTTGAGTTAAGCAACAGCGTAACCGAACAAAAGTCCGTAAATGTTGGGTTTCCTCATGTCAAATGCCATTCACCACAAGCCGGGAAACCCGTCCAAGACAATGGCTTCCCAACCTACCTGATTTAATGTTTTGAGTTTAACCGACAAGTATTCATCTGACAGAAGGGTCAATGAAAATTATCGTCCTGTCCCAATAGCTACAAGAATTCTAATGTTAACAGCGTGAATTTTTTCAGCACCCGTATTGCATATTGCAACAAAAGGTTATAAATTGTTAATTTATAGGGGAATAATTTAATTAGCAGTTTCCAATAGTCGATCCTAGTCTAATCAACAAACTTCAACGGATCTAAACTCCACACGACCCTTAAACAGGAATCAGGATAGGCTTTTGTTTAGTCAAGCAAAGTCCCGAAGTTTTTAATGGGGCTATACCGGAGATAAAAACCTATTCTCATTTAACTGTTTTGAGGTTAATTTTTATGAAAGGATGTGAATAAACAGAAAACTGGAATTCACGACAAAATAATTCATCACCAGCCAATTAATCATCAATTAATTTGCTAATATGCAAAAGTTACAAGTGTGAGTTTTTGATGATTGTTTGATGATTTGTATTTTGCTATTTTACAAATTAGGTGTGGAAGAAGACAAGAGGTAAAAAGTAAAAGGTAAAAGGTGATAAAAAATAATTTTCTTATTCCCCTGTACCCTATACCCTTGTCATCTTGAAAATAGCGAAGAAAATAATAAATACAGGCGCATCTACCACCAATTTACTATCTAAATGGAGTTATTCTGGCGATGCAACTAAATGAATTAAGCACAAATGAAAATATAGAGAAAGAGGCGTGGCAAGCACTAGAAAATTCAATTCTCTACTATAAAGGTCTTCCTATTGGAACTGTGGCGGCTTATGATCCATCTGTAGAAGCTTTGAATTATGACCAGTGTTTTATCAGAGATTTTGTTTCTTCTGCCCTCATTTTTCTGATTAAAGGGAGAACAGATATTGTTAGAAATTTCCTAGAAGAAACATTAAAGTTACAGCCGAAAGAAAAGGCGTTAGATGCCTATAAACCAGGTAGGGGATTAATTCCAGCCAGCTTTAAAGTTGTCACTATCAATGGGGAAGAACATTTAGAAGCTGATTTTGGTGAACACGCTATAGCTAGAGTCACACCTGTTGATTCTTGTTTATGGTGGCTGATTTTATTACGTGCTTATGTAGTTGCTACTAATGATCCTTCCCTAGCTTATCAAGCGGAATTTCAAACAGGTATCAGGTTAATTATGGATATCTGTTTGGCTAATCGTTTTGATATGTACCCAACGCTATTAGTTCCCGATGGCGCGTGTATGATAGATAGACGCATGGGTATTTATGGGCATCCTCTAGAAATTCAAGTTCTATTTTTTGCGGCTTTACGTGCAGCAAGAGAACTATTAATTTGTGAAGGTAATCAAGATATTATCGAAGCAATTGATAATCGCTTACCTTTATTATGTGGTCATATTCGTCAGCATTATTGGATAGATATTAATCGTCTGAATGCAATTTATCGCTTTAAAGGTGAAGAATACGGAAAAACTGCTGTAAATCTTTTCAATATTTATGCAGATTCTTTACCTTATTATGACTTAGATAAATGGCTACCTAAAAAAGGTGGTTATTTTGCCGGAAATGTCGGACCATCACAGATGGATACTCGGTTCTTCACTCTCGGAAATTTAATGGCTGTAATTTGTGATTTATCGACAGAAGAACAGTCTCAAGCAATTATTAATCTCATTGAAAAAAGATGGGAAGATTTAGTGGGAGATATGCCCATGAAAATCTGTTATCCTGCTTTACAAGGTGAAGAATATCGAGTTGTCACAGGATGCGATCCGAAAAATATCCCTTGGTCCTATCATAATGCCGGCAGTTGGCCTGTTTTAATGTGGATGTTAGCAGCAGCAGCAGTGAAAACCAAGAAACCACATTTAGCAACAAAAGCCCTTGAAATTGCTAAAGCTAGACTGAGTGAAGATGAATGGCCAGAATATTACGATGGGAAAAAAGGTAGATTAATTGGTAAACAAGCGCGGAAATATCAAACCTGGACAATTGCTGGATATTTATTAGCTAAAGAATTAATGGATAATCCTGATTATTTACCATTAGTTAGTTTTGGGAAATTACCTCCAGAAACAATTTCTAGGGCTTGTGAATTTGAAGTTAGGAATTTAGATTCTTATATGAATCTTTAAACCTAATTTTATGTGAAAACCGTAGGGTGGGATGGCTTTAAATAATTCATCCTACGGGAAGCTATCAGGATAATTTTGCCAATGTTGTTGAGGTTGATATTGATTGATATCAATGTTTATGTCTGTGATTAATTTCAGGATTGCTATAGTATTTGTGTACATAATCTACGATTCCGTATGAGCTTTTAACCATTGTTCCAAGTCCTTAATGTCCACAAAATCTAATAATGCTTCTCCCAGGTCTTCTAGTTGTTCTATGGTCAGTTTGTTGATATTTTCAATGTAATTATCGCTCAATTTACCAAATCGCTTAGATAATATCCGCACCAGTAAGTTTGTTGCTTCTTCCTGCTTTGCTTCTTGATATACTCTTGTTTGCTTAATATCACTAACTAAAAACATCGCTTCTATCTCCTGACGGCTTAATTGCGAGAACTTGGACAACAAAACAGTCTCTAATAACTCTATAATACCTTGCCTTTCTCTATCATTGGTAATCTCTGTTTTTGTTCTTTGCATCAAGTTTTGAACTAATTCTGGTGCTTGGGTTTCTTTACTGACAATTAATTCAATTAACCCCATCCCAATTGAACCTGGTTGTATTTCATCTAAATAAATGCGTTTGATTCTCCCACTATCAATTAATTCTTGTTGATAATTAGTTAATTCTGTTACATCTAAACTACGTTTTGCAAACAAAGCTACTGCTTGCCAATCTTGTACAGGTTTATATTGATTGAGATAAATGTTGATTTCAGTAATTAATTCCCAATAAAAATCAGGTTTGGGTTGAAATTGTACTTCTACGAAATAGATGGGTTTTTCTAAACTATCTGGCATGAAAATTCCATCAAAGCGAAAGGCTTTTTCTTTGACTTCTACAGATGTGAAATTATAACCTTCAGCATTTTCTGTGGGTTGTCCCAACAATTCAAATAAAAGGGTGTGAAAGGTGAGAAAGATTTGGTAGAATATTGTATCTGTGTGCATTCTTTATAACAATCAGATTTTATTTGCGTATTAAATAAAAAATATAATAATATAATTGAACCAGCTAGGTCTTCGGTTTCCCTACCAAACTAACGGGAGCATCCCAAATGTGTAAATTTATGTTTATTTAACGAAATCAACGCTCCAAGGCTTTATATGATTGAACCGCAAAGGGCGCAAAGGACACAAAGGTAAGAGATTTTGGGAGATTTTTTAGTGTTGCTGTGGTTATTTTTTCAAAATTGGGATGCTCCCAAACTAACTGGCTCGGTTTTATATTCGGATATAGTCACCCACATCACTGGAATTGAGTTTGGACTCTCTGGTGTACGCTCGATAGAATCCCTCCTATCAATTCTGACTGTAGAGAGTGCTGGCGAGGAAGACCCGAACACAACACGAAAACCGAGATCATTATTCTGATCGCGCGCGTTGTTCCTGTTACGATTCGCCGAACGGCAATTGATAGCATTGTTGTACCAAGAACCGCCCCGTTTAATAACTCAACCCCAAGCTATGTGCCATAAGTTCTAAGACTTATAAACAAGGATAGCCATTTTTAATTTTACAGTTTCTGAATATTAATCAGCGATATCGTTTACAAGTCTTTAACAAATGATTTAGAGGGTGAAAATTGAAAAAAAATTTGATCGCCTGACGGCGAAAAAGAAGGGTAAAGAAAAAAGTGCAGAGGGCAAAAGGGCAAAAGAGCAAAGGGCTAAGAAAGTCCTGGCGAGGAAGACCCGAACACAACACGAAAACCGAGATCATAAGGCTGACCGCGCGCGTAGAGCCTGCGACGATCCGCCAAACGGCAATTGATAGCATAGGTGAACCAAGAACCGCCCCGACATATATAAGCACGATTATCTTCTTTACTTACATTTAATTCTCCCCAAGGTTCATTACCATTGCTTTTTAAATGCGCTGGTTTTTCGCTATATCTGTCATGAAATTCATCCAAGCACCATTCCCAGACATTGCCGTGCATTTGATATAAACCCCAGGCATTGGGCTGGAAACTATCCACATTTACAGTACATTCTCGATATTTACCCTTGGGAGCATCACCGTAAGGATAATTGCCGTCATAGTTGACTTGATCGGTTGTAATAGTCTTCCCAAAGGCAAAGGGCGTGGTTGTACCAGCACGACAGGCATATTCCCATTCCGCCTCTGTAGGCAATCTGACAGCCCGTTGTGTTTGTTTAGATAGCTTTTCACAAAATTCCATTGCTTCGTGCCAGGAAACCCCCACCACAGGCTGTTTATCGCCTTGAAATTTCTTGTCATATTTCTCAGATGGCTTAGTTTTCATCACGGCGTACCATTGGGCATTGGTTACTGCGTATTTTCCCATTAAAAACTCTTGCAGATACACCTCATGCTGTGGAGTAGACCAATCTAACCATCGTTCAGCATTTTCACGTTTTATGCCATATCTCAGGGCATCTTCTAGGGCTATTTGACGTTCTTCTGGTGGCATTCCCATCATAAATTTCCCTGCTGGTACGCGCACCAGTTCTAGAGGTAAGCCTTGACCTAAATCTACAGTTAATTCACGGGTTTTTGCTGCTGCTATTTTCTGTCCCTGTGCTTCTGCTTCTCGACGCTGTTCTAATATATTGGAAGACTGTTTATTTGCTAATCGCTGAAAGGCACGAATTGGCCGCATATCTGTTCCACCTGCTGCCACATTAACCCGCATCCATATCTGAAAAGCTAGAGCAAAATATTCTTCTGCTTCGGCAATTGCGGCCTCGGCTGCTAGTTTATCAATATCACTCAGATTAGCGAACTTAGGCAGTAAAATATAATGCAGTTTTGTAGGAGGTTCTATAGCTGCATAGGGTGTTTGTGTATATTTCTTATGCTTTTGGGTTAATTGGGGAACTTGATCAAGGAGATAGTTATACAAGCGTTCAACAGTTGCACAGTTGCCTTCACCTTGAATTTGCAACCCCTTGAGTAAAACATGGGTAAAAGCCCCTTGTTGAATTTCCTCAATTTCGTAGGAAACCTGATTGGGACTACAGGAATAGAAGGTAATTACACCTTGCTGTTTTTCTTCACCAATTCCCAAACCTGCACTTTTTTCACCAGTGCTGCGACAAGCATCAATAAACAACACTATATTATCTGCGCCACTACGCCGCAAACGTTCTGTTATGTAGGTGATAGAAATTGCAGACTCAGTAATAATGCTAGGATCTCCATCTATAGGTAATAAATAATCTTGTCCTGCGTAGGGCATCCCGTGACCGCTAAAATAAAACCAGAGGGTGTCTCCAGGTTCTAAAAAAGGTGTTTGAAAGGTTTTGTATAAAAATGATTTTAGTGTAGTGTAAGTTGGTTGAGTTTCTCGTGGTGAATCATCACAGAAAAATTTTAAATAATTTGGTTTTACAGATAAATGATGCTGAAAATAATCCCGAACCCTTTCAGCATCAGTTTTTGCATAGTTGAGAGGCTGAATGCCGTTATAATATCCGTTGATGCCAATAACAATAGCGCAATTTTCAGCCATATTTCAGTTAATTTATATCAGTTTGGGGTGATGAACGCTTAAATTTTAACTAGACATCTCCGAAAACTATCAAAGCCGCTTTGTGACTAGCTTACAAACTGCAAAAGAAAGGAT
>NZ_LUFH02000114.1 GCF_001586785.1 Sphaerospermopsis aphanizomenoides BCCUSP55 | reverse complement strand
CTCCCTACACCCCACACCCTACACCCCACACCCCTTTCTTCCCTATTCCCCTATTTGCATTGATTGATTGATTAGTACCTGAATAATCATTTGTGGATCATCGGTTTCAATTCCCAAGTCTTGGGCAATTTGCTGACGCAGGTTCTCATTCTCCTGTAACATCACAAACAATTCATCCCAGGTGACAGTTTGGTATTCTTCCTGTGGTTCACTTTCATCTTCTGATGCCACAAAGGTTATGGGCGCTGAAGTAATTTCGCTGACAGTATCTGGGCCTGCATATTCCCAAATTGGTTCGCCTTGGTTGCGCGTCAACAATTGCATCCCAATACTATAGGCAAGGTCGCCAATTTCACCAACACCTAACTCACCCAACTGCACTAACCGCGCTGCTAATTCGTTATTGGGATTCTTAGCCGCTAGTAATCTTTCACCAAATTGTTTTAACCAATCTAACCACCGCTGTGTGCTGACACGATGCTCAATTTTATGTAACCAGTTTTGCGCCCAAGCCTGGCCTCTGGCTTGATGAACTCCTGTTAAAAGCTCTGTGAACAAAAATTCTAAATCTGTATCAGTCAGGGGTGGCGCTACTTTTTTTTCCATATCCTGTCTAGCTAGAATGGAAGTTTTTTTGCTACCAAATAAGGATTGAAAAAATTTTTTGAGCCACTGAATTAGCCGCTTGAGCATCTACTGCACCATTGAGTCTTGCTTCTAAAATTTTAGCGATGTCGGTGACAAGGTGCTATTCAGTTATTGGTTGTTAGTTCTCAGTCGTCAGTGATCAGCCTTCACAGATTAGTAAATTAAATTATACATATTTTATGTCAATCTAAATAAATATACTTATTCATGTTTTTTGCCAAAGGAAACTGCCATCAGTTGTTAAAATAGTGAAACCCCAAACTCTCCTGGGTGGTGATACTCCATAACTGTTCACTGTTAACTGTTCACTGTTAACTGATTAGTCTCCATGTCTTACGAACCCCTGCACCACAAGTATCGCCCCAAGAGTTTTGCTGAACTAGTGGGACAAGAGGCGATCGCTACCACCCTTACCAACGCCATTAGCTCCTCAAAAATTGCCCCTGCCTATTTGTTTACTGGCCCCAGAGGTACGGGGAAAACTTCTAGCGCCCGGATTTTAGCTAAATCTATAAATTGTCTTAAAAGTGACAAGCCAACACCGACACCCTGTGGCGTTTGTGATATTTGTCAAGGCATTACTAAAGGTTATTCTTTGGATGTAATTGAAATTGACGCAGCTAGTAATACTGGTGTTGATAACATCCGCGAATTGATTGAGAAGGCGCAGTTTGCCCCTGTGCAGTGTCGATATAAGGTTTATGTGATTGACGAGTGTCTCACGGGAGATTCATTAGTTTTAACTGATGAGGGACTTATTCGTATTGATAACCCTAATATTAAAGGTAAAAAAGTCCTTAGTTACAATGATTCATCCAGCAAGTGGGAATTCAAGAAAGTTGTTCGTTGGTTAGATCAAGGAGAAAAACAAACCTTGGTCATCAAAACTACTAACCGCGAAATTAGATGTACAGATAATCATTTAATTAGAACAGACCAGGGATGGATACCAGCAAGAGACGTAAAAGAAGGAGTGAAGATACTATCCCCTGTGAATGTGGATGCGGCACTCTCATTTACAAATTTGGCGTTGATGGACGTATCCGAAGATTCGTTAGCGGACACCAGTTTAAAGGCAACTCTTACGGGAAAAAATCATACGATTTGGAATCCATTATCAAACAAGCCCAATTACTTCAACCGTTCTGTGCTTGTGGATGTGGAGAAAAACTTGATATCCCAAACTTTTTACAAAAAAAGGGAAAGGGAATTACCAGCATCCAATCTCACTGGACAAGACATCCTTACAAAAAAGGACACGGAAATTGGGAACTCAGAACAGAGAATTTCCTTGCCAATACAGCCTTTATACAACCTGATGCACTCGGACTCATCTACGGAACGTTACTGGGAGATTGCTCTATCAGCTACCCCAACAAAAACAGTAGATTCCCCAGATTGTCTTGGACACACGCAGAAAGTCAACAAGATTGGTTGGAATACAAAGCCTTTCGTCTCGGAGAACTGCGTCCAAAGTTACGAGTTACAGCAAATCAAGGATACGGTAAAATTTCAGTTAACTGCAACACAGGTTGTCATCCCCAACTCCAAGAAGTGTTTGACATCGTTAAACCGAGTAGGGATAAAAAAATTGTCTCAATGGAATGGCTCAATAAAATTACTCCAGAAGGACTTGCTTGGTGGTTTTGTGATGATGGATCACTCAGCCTCAGTCCAGAAGGAAGCCCACAGATTCAACTACATACAGAAGGATTTTCAGCCACAGAAAATCAACTTATTGCTACCTGGCTTACAGCAATGGGATACCCAGCAGCAGCAAAATTTTACACCAGGACTAGTACAGGCAAGCAGTACAACTATATATGGATGGGAGCAAGTACCAGTCGAAAATGGCTGGCAAACCTTAAACGATATTCCATACCCGCAATGGACTACAAGTTTGGAGAAGGTCGAATCTGTTCACCTCGGTGGAGTTGAGCGAGTTTATGATATTGAAGTTGAAGATAATCATAACTTTGTAGCTAATGGTCTTCTCGTTCATAACTGTCATATGTTAAGTACCGCAGCGTTTAATGCGTTACTTAAAACACTAGAAGAACCTCCTAAGCACGTTGTGTTTGTCCTAGCCACAACCGACCCGCAGCGAGTATTACCTACAATTATTTCTCGTTGTCAAAGATTTGATTTTCGACGCATTCAGTTAGAAGCGATGGTCAAGCATTTAGGTGCGATCGCCTCTCAAGAAAATATCAATATTTCCCTTGATGCCATTACCTTGGTAGCACAAATCGCTCAGGGAGGTTTACGAGATGCCGAAAGTTTACTGGATCAACTAGCTTTATTACCAGGGGAAGTGACACCAGATCAAGTGTGGGACTTGGTGGGTTCAGTTAGTGAAAAAGATTTGTTCGCCTTGTTGGATGCGATCGCTCAAGATAATTCCGAAGTTGTATTAGATTCTACCCGACAAATCCTAGATCGGGGACGAGAACCCCTCACCATTCTCCAAAATTTGGCCGCCTTTTACCGAGATTTACTCATTGCCAAAACTGCCCCAACTCGTCAAGATTTAGTTACTTGTACTCAACAAACCTGGACAGCACTGGTTAACTTTGCCCACAGGTTAGAGATCACTACAATTTTGCGCGGACAGCAACATTTAAGAACAGCAGAAGTTCAACTCAAAAACACTACCCAACCTCGTTTGTGGTTAGAAGTCACATTACTAGGCTTATTACCTAGTGCAAATCTTCAGCCACAAGTACCCAGCATCCCGCAAGCAGTGAATACACCTGCTGTATCTTCACCTTCACCCACTTACAGCCAACCAAATTACAATTCTCCAGTATCCCCACCACCGACTTACAGCCAACCAAACCATCATTCTCCAGTATCCCCACCACCACCAACCTATACCCCAGCAAATCACAACTCAACACCGCATACAGTCTCTGCACCTGCACCAGAACCTGTATACACTCCACCCCCTCCGGTGACAACTCCCATAGCACCTGCACAGGAAGTTGTGGCAGGTTCACAGTATGATTTAACTCAGATTTGGCAACAGGTACTTGCTAACCTTCAACCACCATCCAGAAGGGAAATGCTGCGTCAAATGAGCCAACTTTTGGATTTTGATGGCGCTTTGGCTCGTATTGCTATTAAACAAGCATGGTATGAAAAGGGTAAATCTGATCTGCCTATAATTACTACTGCATTTCAGCAGACTTTCCAGCGGGACATCCAAGTCAATCTGGAAAAAGCCGCTGCTTCCGGTTCTACTTCAGTGAGAAGAAATGCTCCTACACAAGATTCTACTCGTGTTCAGCAACCACCGACGACACCAATTTATCACCAGCCAGCACCAACACCAGCACCAACACCAACACCAACATCAGCACCAACATCTGTAACACAACCGACTCAACCACCACCAACACCAACCAAAATTGAACCTGTAGTAGCTAAAGCCCCAGTACCAACCCCAACACCTCCACCAAATCAAGCATTTGTGTCAAGTTGGGAACATGAGGAAGTAACAAAGGCAGCTAAAAGTCTCGCGGAATTTTTTCACGGGGAAATTATCCGTCTCACAGATGAGGCTTTAGATTTATCTGATGCGACACTTCCAGCCGATGTGGAAATATATGAAGCGGATTATGATTATGACTAAAGGGAACAGGGAACAGGGAACAGGGAATAGGAAATAGGGAATAGAGTTGAAAGTCTCTTGGGAAATGGGGACTACAGAATCTATACTTTTATAGCTGTAGACAGAGTAATTAGGACATCAATTAATTATGAAACTCTTACTACAAAATGGTTTTACTCCTGACTCCTAACTCCTGACTCCTGCTATATTTTTCAATCACAAAATCGAGCTAATTTCTTTCAAATAAACCCTTGTAAATGGTTCATCAGCACCCAAGGTGTAATCTTCAATTAAGCCTTGACGGCGGATAGAAATATCTTGTTCTTTTTTAATCACCACAATTGAATCATCAAAAATATCTCTTACTAACATCATCTCCGTTTCAGTGGGATTATCTAACAACACAATATTACTTCCGTGATAAAACATCCCATCTGCTTCTAAAATTTCTTCTGAGTATTCAGCAATTAGTAAGTCAAGTTTGGGATTACGCAACAAAATTTGGATATTGCTATTGTAATCTTTCTTCAATAACTTTTCTGAACGATTGACAAAAATTCCCTCACGACAAACAGCACCAATTGTCCATTCAGGATGTTGGGAAAGAATGTGATCAATTGTGGATTGCAATTCACTGATAGAGATTCTATTAAAAGTGATAATGGGAATTCTAGAATCAGTACCAGATTGAAAGAAAGTTGACAAAATATGAGCAGGAACATCAACACTTTCACCAATTGCTGGGTTAAGGTGCATTAATATTCCTGGAGCAGAATTAATTTCTAAAATGGCAAAGTTTCCTGTTTTCCAAGATTCAGAAATATTTTCCGCAATAACATCAATTCCCAAACAAGTGAGGCGAAAATATTGGGCTATATCTTGTGCCAAGATAATATTATCATGATGAATTATTTTTGTGGCATCAATACTGATTCCACCCGCTGAAAGATTAGCAACTTTACGCAGGTAAACAGTGCGATCGCTCTCAACCAAACTATCCAGCCTTAAACCCTGTTCATCTATATACCTTTCTAGCGCCTCATCAATCTCAATCTTACTCATCGGTGAAGTTGGTGTATCCCACCGTTCCGGTTTGCGATTTTCCCGTCTAATTAACTCACGAATAGTTGAATAACCGTCTCCAACAACTGATGCTGGACAACGTTCTGTGGCAGCAACAAATCTACCATTAACGCATAGTAAACGAAAATCTTTTCCCCGAATACTTTTCTCGACAATAATTCGCGTCGGCTGTTCTTCAGGAATCGCCATCAAAGCCCTATTATAAGCTGATTCTAATTCTCTGAAATTATGGACATCAGGAGTCACACCAATTCCTTTATGACCAACCACAGGTTTCACAGCAACCGGGTAGCCAATATCTTTTGCTACCTCTATAGCTTCTTGTTCAGAAACCACAATTTCGCCTTCTGGAATGGGAAAACTCAATTTGTGTAAAAAATCCTTACAGTCGTCCTTACGAGTAGTAAATTCTGAATCTATATGACTATCACCATCAAAAGTAGTCGCTACTCCCCGCACTAATTTTTTACCAAAACCATATTGCATTAATCCCTCTTCCCATAAATAGAAGGCGGGAATACCCTGGTTATAAGCCGTTCGGAATAAAGCGTAAACTGTAGGTCCACCATAAACAGATAAACGGAATCTATTTTGCAGTTTTATCAACCCTTCTGTAAATGATAATTCTTCACCTTTTGTAATAGTTTCCCACCAATCCCAAACAAAGTAAACTACTGCTCTGCTGGTCAGTTCATGTAATGATTGAAAACTAATTCTGACGTAATCTTGCTCAGGCTTTATACTCCAGTGATTGAGGTGTAAATCCATATCTAATTTTCCCACTTCGGAGACAACACGAGCAAACAAATCTGCATAAGAATTATATGTTTGCTTGTCTAAGTGAGAATATTGTTTGCTAATCTGCTCTATATATTCTTCAATCTTGAGTGGTTGGGCATATCCAGTCAAAGCAAAATCAAAAACTAATGCACCTCTATCTAAATAGGGATTTGGTCCGATGTAATATTTTAAATTAAAAATATCGAACACATCAGTTCTTCTGGCATTGATGCGGATGACATCGGTGCTTTGTTCTTGAATCATTAGCTCATCAATCCTTCTCTAAACACCCTGAAACTCGGATTCTAATTTTTTCTGTATTTTATTTGTTGGATCAATCTTAGTGATACACAATCATAATTTCAGCTATCTCAAGGCATAATTTCCAAAATATTAAAATGACAAGGCAGGAGGCAGGAGGCAGAAGGGAAGAGGTTTTTAGGCAACTTTACTTTTTGATACATACTTCTATTTTTTCGCGCCTTTCTACTTATATAGGAATCTGGTTTGATATCTGAAATTATCTATGTAGGCAGGCAAGAGGCAAAAGGCAAGAGGCAAAAGGGTTTCAGAGAATTTAGGTATACGGAGTTTTTTTCAAAAATCAAATATGAGTCCTATACCAAGCGGCACTATTAGAAAAAGAATAATTTATTTTTCCCCTATTCCCTATTCCCTGTTCCCTGTTCCCTGTTATCTACCAAACGAAAGATTGTATTTTTTTTCACATCATGTTGTATTGAAATGATATAACTCAAAGCAGGAGGCGTTATGCCTGAGAGTCAACACAAAGGACAATTAGTTATTATTGGTGGTGCTGAAGAAAAAAACGGGGATGCAGTGATTTTACGAGAGTTTGTCCGTCGTGCAGGAGGTGTCAAAGCAAACATTGTAATTATGACAGCCGCGACTGAATTACCAAGAGAAGCAGGAGAAAAATATATTGAGGTATTTAGACGTTTAGGTGCTTCAGAAGTTCGCATTGTTGATACAGAAACCCGTGAAGATGCATCCTCATCTACCGCACTAGAAGCAGTTCATAGAGCAACAGGTATCTTTTTTACTGGGGGAGACCAAGCGCGGATTACCAGCACTATCAAAGACACTGAACTGGATGCAGCTATTCATAGAAGATATTCTGAAGGTGCAGTTGTAGCTGGAACTAGTGCTGGTGCGGCTGTCATGCCAGATAAAATGATTGTAGAAGGCGACTCCCAAACAAACCCCCGAATAGAAATTGTGGAAATGGGGCCTGGGTTGGGTTTTCTCCCTGGTGTCGTCATCGACCAGCATTTTTCTGAACGTGGACGTTTGGGACGTTTAATTTCTGCTTTGGTACAAGAACCCGTGGTTTTAGGTTTTGGTATTGATGAAAATACTGCTATGGTAGTATCCGATGGACAGGTAGAAATAATTGGTGAGGGTTCAGTGACAGTCGTTGATGAATCAGAAGGTACATATAACAATCTGAATCAAATTTTGAAAGATGAACCCTTAGCAGTTTGTGGTGTGAAACTGCATATTTTACCTCATGGCCACAGATTTGATTTGAAAACTCGCCAACCTATTTTAGAACGTCAAACTTCGGTGGCTTGAATGAACGAGAAGTAATCCCAATTCTCTATAAAGCTGCACTTAATTTTTTTGAACTAACCGCAAAGTACGCAAAGTACACAAAGGAAGAAAGTATTTTAATCTTTTAAAGATTAGGTGCAACGTTACAGAGAAATGGTATAAGCAATTCTGTCAAGCAATAAAGATTTCAGGAGGAAGAAAGAAATTTATTTCTCTCCTATTCCCTATTCCCTAATTTATTTTTCTTTTTCAAGAAAAGAATTTTTCTACACATCTAACAAATATTTCTACTCCCATGACTAAAGCAGTTTCATCAAAATCAAAGCGGGGATGATGATGAGGATAATTTAATTTTTTCACTGCATTAGCTGAACCTAAAAAGAAATAACAACCCGGAACTTCTTGCAGGAAAAATGACATATCCTCACTACCCATAATTTGACATTCTGGGATGATATTTACTGGGGTTTCTACTACTTTTTCGGCTACACTTCTTACTAATTCCGCCATTCCGGGATCATTAATGACTGGAGGATAAAGGTAGACATATTCTAAGTCATAATTTGCGCCATGAGTTTGGCAAACACCGGCAATAATTTGCTCAATTCTTTGTTTAAAAAATCCAGCTAAATCAGTATTAAAATATCTAACTGAACCACTCATTCTGGCGGTATCAGCAATCACATTCATTCTCGTGCCGGCGTGTAATTCTCCAATTGTGACTACGGCTGAATCTAAGGGGTTAACGTTACGAGCGACAATGGTTTGCAGAGCGTTGACAATTTGGGCAGCAACTACAACTGAATCCACTGTTTGATGGGGAAGTGCGCCATGTCCACCTTTACCTAAAATTGTACAGTTAAAGAAGTCTACAGCAGCTAACAACCCTCCTGGACGGACTCCCACTGTCCCCACAGGTAAATCATTCCACAAATGTAAGCCAATCATGGCATCAACATCTGGGTTTTTGAGTACACCTGCTTCGATCATGGGTTTTGCACCACCAGGCCCTTCTTCTGCGGGTTGGAAGATAATTTTCACCGTGCCGGCAAATTCTTGACGATGCTGTTGCAGGTAATATGCTGTACCCATTGCGATCGCAGTATGTCCATCATGTCCGCAAGCGTGCATCACTCCATCATGCTGGGAACAATAGGCCACTTCATTCTCTTCTTTGATTGGTAAAGCATCCATATCAGCACGAATTCCCAAAACTTTACCATGCTGGGATTTTTCACCTTTGATAATAGCGACAATACCCGTTTCGGCTATACCTGTTTGATGTTCAATTCCCCATTCTTGCAACTTTTGGGAAATAAATTCAGCGGTTAATTTTTCTTGAAAACCTAACTCTGGTTTTTGATGTATGCGTCGTCTCCATTCTATTAATTGTGGCTGTAAAGCGCGAATTTGCAACCTTACATTAGCAAGATTTTCAGTAGATGAATTGGGGATAGTTGAAATCATAATTGGTAAGTGGTAATTGGGCATTGGGCGATTATCAATTGATAATTGACAATTGACAATTGACAATTTAATTGTTTTATTCAAGGTTTAAGCTGCTGTGCAGCTAGATTGTATATTGCGATATTGAGGAAAAGTACCCTGAAACTTTCTTCACTTTTGACTTTTGACTTTTGACTTGCTGTTGTGAATTTTAAATGCACAACAGCTTAAACCCTCCCCTTTCCAGGGAAAAAAATTGCTGTTTTTTCAATTCTCTTCATTTAAGGGAGAGGTAATTGTCAATTGTTCATTGTTAATTGTCCATGATTGAACGCCTTATTCTCTATTTCCTCTGAACTGTCACCTGTCACCTGTCACCTGTCACCTAAAAAGATAATATTTCCCAGTCTAAATTAGATCCAACTTGGGCTAGTTGTTCTAAATTATTGGGTGTTTCTAAATAAGGTAAACAACCTAAAACGGGTATGTGCGTAAATGATTGAATCATCTCCGGTGGTGTTAAATCAGCTATTTCTTCATCGGTTCTAGGTTGGGTGCAGTTGAGAATAATCCCCCGCAGATCGATTTTAGTTTGTCTAGCCAATGCTACATTAGCAACAGCTTGAGCGATCGCACCCAATCTCACAGGTACAACCAAAACTGTTGGTAATCTCCACTCACCCGCTAAATCTGCTACCGTCAATTCATCAGTAACTGGTGAACCTAACCCACCCAAAGATTCTACTAACAGAAACTCACGCTGTTTTTGCAACTTTAATAAAGTCTGCCAAACCAATGCTAAATCTACGGTACGATTTTCCTTTGCCGCAGCAATGGGTGGTGCTAGAGGTGCTTGAAAATACAAAGGTGTTATTTCTTCTGGTGCCTGATTGAGAGTAAATAGAGCCTGGTATAGTTCCCTGTCACCCTCCCCAGATTGAATCGGTTTCATAATCCCCAAGCTACTTTGAGGATAATATTTTTGCCAGTAGGCTGCTAGGGCTGTGGTAACAAAAGTTTTTCCAGCCCCTGTATCTGTTCCTGTAATTAGTAGTGTGTTTGATTTCATGTTCCGTTTAAGTAATTATCATATCTTTTGCCGCAAGGAAGAAGGAAGAAGAGGGTGTGGGGTTATTAATCTTCCCCTGCTTCCCCTGCTTCCCCTGCTTCCCCTGCTTCCCCTACTGACCAGTATTAGGAGTAGTTTCAGGTGTTGGAGTTGTTTCCGGTAATTGATTATTGTCTTGTGAGTCTGTGGGTGTGGGAGTTTCTGTAGGTGTGGGAGTTTCTGTAGGTGTGGGGGTTTCTGTAGGTGTGGGGGTTTCTGTGGGTGTGGGGGTTTCTGTGGGTGTGGGAGTTTCTGTGGGTGTTGGTTGAACTGGATTTTCTAAAGCCACACTCAAACTGTAATCACTTTCTGTCACTCCTGGAGACAGGGTTAATTGAATAGTATATTGACCACTATCTAACAATAAACCCTGATATGAAATAACTTGGTTAGAGTCAGAACCAATAGGTTGACCATTGGCAGATAACACAGTGAGCAAAACTCCACTACCTTGGTCAATAGACACAGTTACCTTCTGTCCCACATTACCTCTAAAATTGTATTGAATTATTTCATTAGCTTTCAGAGTACCATCTACTTTAGTGGGGTTAGATGCGTCCAATCTAAACTGTTTTTTAACAACAATAGGTTCTGCACTAGTAGGTGTGGGTGTGGGTGTAAATGTGAAAGTAGGTGAAGGTGTGGAGACTGTACCACCGGGAATAACTGGAGAAGGAAAACTTTGGGGTGTGGTTGTGTCTGCTGGCGGTTTTCTGGATTGGTTGTTGAGATACTTAACCACTGTCCAAGAACCGAATCCCGCCAAGATCACTACTGCACTACCAATAGCACCAATTGCCAATGGACTATCTAAAATTGAGCTACTTTGCTGAGGTGTAATTACCTGACGAGGTTGCTTAGATTCTGGTGAGATAGGTTCAGGACGACGACCAACAGCAACAGTTTGTAAATAGGAAGAATTGGGTTGAGGAACACCGGGTTGGTCAAGAGATTGTAATGCTGATAGCACTTCCTTAGCACTTTGATAGCGATCGCCCGGCACATAACTTAACATCCGATTTAAGATTTCAGCAAATCTTGGACTAACTTTTGCTAACTTTTGCCAATTCCAACTGAGTGCAGTCTCATCAAATAAATACGCTGGTTCTTTCGCTGTCAGCAAAACTATCGCTGTTACTGCTAGTGCATACAGGTCACTATTGGGATAAGCCCGACCAGATTGCATTTGCTCACTGGGCGAATAGCCCAATTTACCCACGGTCGTCACCTGCTTTTGATCGGGGTTAGATAACCGTGTAGCCAGTTCTTTAACCACCCCAAAATCAATTAATACGGGCTTGTTGTCAAGATCCCGTAAAATCAAATTATCTGGTGATATATCACGATGAATAATTCCGCTTTTATGAATATGCTCTAAAACTGGCAACAAAGAGCGCAGTAACTTTAATACTTCTGCCTCTGTGAAGGTTTGTCCCATAGCTTGGCGTTCAGTGAGCAAAGTATGGTACGTTTTACCTGCTATATAATCTTGTACCAAAAACAAGCGAGCGTCTTGTGCAAATTTTTCTCTAAATTTTGGTATTTGTGCATGATCGATTTGATATAAAGTCGCAGCTTCTCTCTCAAACAACTCTTGAGCCTTTTTACTACCATAAGCTTCCGGTGTTGCGAGTATTAACTCTTTAATGGCGCAAAGTTCGTTAAAGCGCCGCTGGTCTTCTGCAAGATAGGTTCTACCAAATCCTCCCTGACCAAGCACGTGAATTATGTGATAACGATTTTGTAGGACAGTACCAACTTTAATGGGTGGTTGCATGATCAATTGATTAAGTGTAGTAGCAACTAAGCTAAAAGTTAACTAAAGCATGAAATATATGCTAAGTCAGTTTTGAAAGACCGGCTTCACAAGAAAATCGCCGAAAGGCACGAAAGCCACTTGGCTGTCTTACAGTGGAGCAGGACTTACGCACAAAATCTACCATCAGGGCTGGGTGTGGGGTGTGAGGTGTGGGGTGTGGGGTGTAGGGTGTGGGGTGTAGGGTGTGGGATTTTTTCCTTTCATTCACGTATCCTACAAAAACCTTATTTTTCGTTATTTTGCGTAAGTCCTATAGGGAATAGGGAATAGGAGTATGGCTTACGCCACGCTTCGCTATCAGGAGTATGGCTTGCGCCACGCTATGTCTACGGCACGCTGCGCAAACGCTATCAGGAGTTACAGGAGTGTAAAGCTAATATGTGCATTATTAGTTGCGTATTTATATATATAAACACAATAAATAAGATTTAACTGTCAGGTTTACGGCTAAATTTCCAGCGTCCCATAACTGACACTAAAGCAAATCTAACTGGTTGGCGATCGCATCTCTTCTATAGTTTCTATAAATTAACTACCTCAAATATTTAAGATAAAATTTACTAGATAATGAATTTGGCGCTAGTATCATAAGATAATCAGTTACATTGTGGATGATTCTATCCTGTCGGATCAAATACTGATCATTAAGTCCGCAAGGGTGCAGAGTGCAAAATAGAGGGGGAAAAGTTGGCAGATTTTTGCACAGATGCAGGAATCATAACGTAAGCATTCAGCCGTCAGCTATCACCTGCCATAGCACCTGAGAACTATAATTAGCACTTTATGTGTGAATAATTTTGATCTCAGTGCGAAAACAACCAGGTAGAATGAGTAATCTACCATCAGGAATTCTCAGATATTTGGGCGGTTTGCCCTAGCCCACCCAACAGGCGCTCTCAAGCTATTTGAGAAAATAAATGTCAGTAGAATCCTCAATGGTTTTTGTCCCAGAAGAACTAGAAAATTAGCAAATGTAATTCTATGGAGAAATATTACGAATTTGTATAAAAGCTTGAACAAAACTTACAGATGTTGTGATTAGTCTATTTTGGTTAAATCTGCTAAATCTCTGATGATAATATTGCCATGAATGCACTTCGAGGATCTGCTGTGCTTAGTTCTGCGACTTTACAAGTGCAGCCAGCTGCAACAGGACTTGCTGACAACAATCGCCTGCGGCTGTTTTCTGGCTCTGCCAATGTACCACTGTCTCAAGAAGTGGCTCGTTACTTGGGTATGGACTTAGGTCCAATGATTCGCAAAAGATTTGCGGATGGAGAAATTTATGTTCAAATCCAAGAATCCATTCGGGGTTGTGATGTTTATTTAATCCAGCCAAGCTGTCAACCCGTTAACGATCACCTCATGGAATTACTGATTATGATTGATGCCTGTCGTCGAGCTTCTGCACGGCAGATCACAGCAGTTCTTCCATATTATGGTTATGCTCGTGCCGATCGCAAAACTGCCGGACGGGAATCAATCACAGCTAAACTGGTTGCTAACCTCATTACTCAAGCTGGGGCTAACCGTGTTCTAGCAATGGATTTGCACGCAGCCCAAATTCAAGGATATTTCGATATCCCTTTTGATCATGTTTACGGTTCACCAGTTTTGCTAGATTATTTACAGAGTAAAGCACTACATGACATTGTAGTTGTTTCTCCTGATGTTGGTGGTGTCGCGCGAGCCAGAGCATTTGCGAAAAAACTCAATGATGCACCACTGGCAATTATTGACAAACGCCGTCAGGCTCACAATATCGCTGAGGTCTTGAATGTTATCGGTGATGTGAAAGGCAAAACAGCGGTGTTGGTAGATGACATGATTGATACTGGCGGCACGATTACCGAAGGCGCTAAATTACTGCGTGAAGAAGGAGCAAGTCAGGTATATGCCTGTGCTACCCATGCAGTATTTTCACCTCCTGCAATTGAACGCTTATCAAGTGGCTTGTTTGAGGAAGTTATAGTTACTAATACCATTCCCATTCCTGAAGGTGATCGCTTTCCGCAACTAGTGACTCTTTCAGTTGCTAATTTACTAGGAGAAGCGATTTGGCGAATTCACGAGGATAGTTCACTCAGTAGTTTATTCCGTTAGTAAACAAAAACCATCATCCAAAAGGATGAAATGTAAATTATGAAGGATGAAATTTTTCGTTCTTCATTTTTTATTTGCAGCTAAAGTTTCTAATTCTGTAACTGCTCTTTCTAATTCTTCTACTAGAGGAGTTACTTGATTTTTTCCAAAGGCATCTGCTAGGGATCGATAATACCAAAGCGTGCCTTCTTTACCACCTTGAAAGCGTTCCCACACTGCATCATTAATAATCCGGTAATCTTTAATAATTGATCTGACATTGTGAAGTTTATCAGCAGCGGAAACTAGCAATACGGAAGGGGAAACTGTAGGAATATGGGCGATATATTTTTCCTTACGTTCTCTCCAAGGAGGTTTAGGTGTAGTGTCTGCATCTGTACAACCATCAACAATTGCTGTGACTGTGTTTCCAAACCGACTACGAATTTCTTCTCTAGTAGCTGCACCACCTTGGTCTTCTATGGCATCATGTAACAAAGCTGCGATCGCTTCATCTTCGTTTGCACCGTATTCTAAAGCAATGCTGGCTACTCCCAATAAATGGGTAATATAGGGAACATCGGAAGCTTTACGTTTTTGAGTCGCGTGGAGTTCGTGGGCGTAGGTGAGGGCTTGGGTAAAACGTTCGGAAAGCATTGTTTTAGTTAAACTAGGAAATAGGTTATGCGTTATTTAGTCATCTTGAGATGACTTCAGCTATCAAATTGGGAATTCATTCCCAGTAAGAACTTAAATTAACTTGAGTTTCTGCAAAGCATTTATCGCTGCTTGTTTTTCTGCTTCTTTCTTATTCTTGCCTCTTCCCTGTCCGTAGATTTTACCATTTATTTCAACTTGAACTGTAAATTCTTTGTCGTGATCCTGTCCAGTTTCTCGAATAGTCGTATATGTAGGAATATCAAAACCATTTTTTTGAGCCTTTTGTTGTAATAATCCTTTAGGATTTTCTAAACTCTCTAAACTGATATCTTCAGGAATTTTATCTTCAACTACGGAGGCAAATAAAGGATCTACTAATTCTTTAACAGCTTGTATACCAGCATCTAGATAATAAGCACCAATAATAGCCTCAAAAGTATTACTTAACAGTGATTCTTTTTTACTACCGTCTTGTAATTTTTCTCCCCTTCCTAATAATATCCATTGTCCCAAATTTAATTGATTGGCTAATTTTGCCAATTGGGGATTATCAACTAGGCGTTCTTTTAATTTACTTAATTCACCTTCAGAAATATCCCCATACACTTCATAAATATAAGTACCTGCCAAGAAACCTAAAATACAATCTCCTAAAAACTCAAATTGTTCATTATCTTTATTGATCCGATTTTCATAAGCATAAGAACGATGAGTTAACGATCTTTCTAACAAGTTAACATTTTCAAAAGGAATCTTATCAATGATTCCTGCTAAACGTTCCTTAATTCTTATTTCTTGATTTGATAACTGTTGTGTGCGTTTTTGACTACGATTCTGTTCTTGTATTAGGATTTGAAAAATTTTTTGTTGATATTTTCCAACTTCTTGTGATTGTTCTGCTTCAATAGCTTGTAATAAACGATGAATAGTATCTATAGCACGTTCAGCATCTTTTGTAGAAAATGGTGTATTATGCGCCCATTTATGGCGTATATCAATAATTTCACTAGCAAATGCTCTTTCAACAGGTGATAAATGCTCTTTGAATGCTTGTTCCCACCTTTTTACTATTACCAAAAGTAGTGAAGATATATCCTGTTGTAAACTTTCCTCTATAGTTCGTTTTAAAGTTGTATCTTGAGAAAGGCATTTTCCAGATTGAGTTAGCCATTGATTACCATAAACCAATCTCATTTTCTGTTCAACATAAGGATATAAACCTTGAGAAAGTAATTCGAGGCATTTTCCAATTGCGTCACGGTTATTTAACATATTTCAGATGCAGCTAATCTTAAAAAAATTTTCCGGTTCTATGATGGATTACTACAGTATTATATATAATACAAATGCCGTTGTCATGGAAGTTATACTTAAAAATGCAATTAATCTTATACAGTAAACCCGGTTGTCATCTCTGTGAAGGCTTACAAGAAAAGCTAGAAAAAGTCGAAAATCTGAAATTCGACTTAGAAATTAGGGACATAACCACCCGTGAAGATTGGTTTAATGCTTATCAGTATGAAATTCCTGTACTGTATCTAGCAGCAGATGAGACAGAGACACTACAACCTATACCCCGTCCTTCTCCACGCGCCAATGTCAAACAACTGGAACAATTGCTCTTAAAATATATTCCCAATACAGAAAAAAATAATGCAGAATAAGCGCAAGGTTAGCTTGCGGTGAGGTGCGGTATATGAAATTACGGGAATTATTAGCGGCTGTAGACGGTGTAGAATACCCCAACTTGGCGGATGTGGAAGTTCAAGGGATAAAAACTAACTCCCATGCTTGTGATGCAGGAGATTTGTTTATTGGAATGCCGGGAACACGAGTTGATGGTGGAGAATTTTGGCCAAGTGCTTTAGCTGCTGGGGCAGTTGCAGCTATTGTCTCTTCTGAAGCGGTGGAAAAAAATCCACCTACACCTGATTCTGTGGTCATTAGTGCCAGTAACATGAATAAAGCCTGCGCCCAAATTTCAGCAGCTTTTTACGGTTATCCTGGACAAAAGCTTAAAATGGTGGGTGTGACCGGCACGAACGGTAAAACTACCACGACCCACCTGATTGAATATTTTCTCACCCAGGCTAGTTTACCCACAGCTTTGTTAGGAACTCTTTACACTCGTTGGCCTGGTTTTTCCCAAACTGCGGCTTTTACTACTCCCTTTGCGGTAGACTTGCAGCAGCGTTTAGCAGAAGCTGTTGATGCTGGGTGTGAGTTTGGGGTGATGGAAGTCAGTTCTCATGCTTTAGCACAGGATCGGGTTTTTGGTTGTCCGTTTGAGGTGGCTGTATTTTCTAATCTAACTCAAGACCACCTTGACTATCACAAGGATATGGAGGATTATTTCGGAGCGAAGGCGTTATTATTTAGCTCTGATTATCTCCAAGGACGGGCAATTATTAATGCTGATGATGAATATGGCAAACGGTTAATTGCTGGGTTAAGTCCAGAACGATTTTGGACTTACAGCGTTAATGACAATAAGGCCGATTTTTGGATGAGTGATTTAAATTATCAGCCAAACGGTGTTAGTGGCATTTTACATACTCCCAAGGGTGATGTGAATTTTAGTTCTCCTTTGGTTGGACAATATAATTTAGAAAATCTTTTGGCTGCTGTTGGTGCTGTTTTACATCTGGGTTTAGATTTGCAGTTGGTAGCAAAAGCTATCCCTGATTTTCCTGGTGTGCCTGGACGGATGGAACGGGTGCAAATTAGTCCTAACCAAGATATTAGCGTAATTGTGGATTATGCCCACACTCCTGATAGTTTAGAGAATTTACTCAAAGCTGCTCGTCCGTTTATACCTGGTAGAATGATTTGTGTATTTGGCTGTGGTGGAGATAGGGACAGGACTAAACGCCCAAAAATGGGTAAAATCGCCGCTGAACTGGCAGATATAGCAGTGGTGACTTCTGATAATCCCCGCACTGAAGACCCAGAAAGAATTTTAGAGGATATTTTGGCAGGTATTCCCAGTACAGTGCAACCGATGGTAATTTGCGATCGCGCTACTGCCATTCGTACTGCTATTTTACAGGCTAAACCTGGTGATGGTGTATTATTGGCAGGTAAAGGCCACGAAGATTATCAAATTCTAGGAACGGAAAAAATCCATTTTGATGACCGAGAACAAGCACGGGAAGCTTTACAGTTGAGAGGTGACAGGTGACAGGTGACAGGTGACAGGTGACAGCAAAGAGACAGGGAAGCAGGGAGTAGGAAGCAGGGGAAGCAAGGGAAGTTAATAACCCAGTCCCCAGTCCCCAGTCCCCAG
>NZ_LUFH02000113.1 GCF_001586785.1 Sphaerospermopsis aphanizomenoides BCCUSP55 | reverse complement strand
CTATAATACCTATCCAGGTAAGAAAAATGATTTTAAGAATTAAAATAATATTTAATTTTGGTTTTTCTGGTGGTGCTGCTATCTTACCTAGTGATGTAGTATTAGTTTCATTTTTATAAGCAGCAGCAGATTTTGAACCTATAGAACCTCTGACTGTGCTAGTGCTATGAGTGACATTTTCTTGATAAATTAGAGATAATTTACGATAGTTATCACTTTGGCATTTAGGGCAAATAAGTAGCATAGTTTTCCAGATTATATTTACAGCAGTTTGTATTTTAATGAATTGCATTTTCTATGCTGGCTTTCAATCATTAAGTGATATGAATCAGACTTGATAATGCTATAAATTTATTCAAACTTTATGATTTTATTCCTGGAGTGAGTTTAATTTTTGACTACGCGAATTTAATATTTTCTAGTATAGACAGAACAAATACTATTTGTCAATGAAAACAACTATTATCGCTTGCTTAATTAGCTTGGAAGTATTCAGTTATTGAGGGAAAAATTAAAGGTTAAATTTTTATTCCCCTTTTTTCTTTCCCTGTAATAGTAAAACTTGATCAGGATTGATACCTAAACCATCACCTAAGATTGAAAAATGCTATGATTTAGGTTTTTGGACTTCTTACATAGTATCCAAAGATGATTTAGACAGTAAGTGATTATCTTTGTTTGTTCACGCAGCAGCTTTTTGAGGTGATTTGCGTTTGCGTGTAGAAGTAGTTTTTGGAGTAGCGGTTGTATTATTATTTTTTGGTCTTCCTCTGCGTTTTGGTTCTGATTTAATTTCTTTTGCAGGTGGTAAAAGTTTTAGTGTAGGAACAGGAACAGGAAAAGGAATAGTTTCACTTTTCATGGTTTCGCCAGATGAAATATCACTTTCTAATTCCATGTTCCAAGGGTCAGGTAATGGTTGAACAATAACTGGTTTATTGACTTTAGGAATTGATATTGATATGTTGTCTGGTGTAACTTGTGTTGTAGCTTGTATTAATTGAAAAATCCCAGCAATAAAATCTATAAACATCGCTACAAAGAAAGTAACACAGATAGCTTCTATCATTAAAGTAAGTACAGATTGCATAATTATTTCCTGAAACACAGTGATTTTTGATTTTCATGATTTACACAAATGTTTCGCGTAGCGATATATCAATATTTTCACTGTATTAAAGCAGAATTTATATGTCGTTATTTAGGCTTTTTTGACGTATATATAAAACTTAATTCTGTGTTCCCTGTTTCCTCTCCTAACTATAAAATTTATTTTGCACAACTACTTACGTAATGTTTTTAAAATATTGAATATCTAACTTAAAAAATAAAAAATAGGCGCTGGGGAAGCAGTTCCCCAATACCCAGCTTTAAAGTAATCAAAAACTCTAGCAGTAATCTCAAAACAGACTAAGTTGAACACCTCCTACCTTATTGATACTGCTAGTAAAATCATGTATTTTGTTAATTGTGCTAGATGCAGAAGCTTGATAATCAATAGGTTTTATAGTCTTGACAACCTGAGAAATATCGCTAATCCATTCGATATTTTCAATGCTGCGACTAAACAATTTATCTACTATTCCTGGGTGAATGTGACATTCTTGAATGCACCTTTCATCATCTAACCAAAAATCATCATCACTATCTTCACTATTCTCCTCATGAGATGACACCTCAGAAACATCTAAAGCAGCTTCATCCTCTTGTAAAATAGCATCAATTTCCTGCAAACGTTGGGAAATATCAGCAATCCTTTCTGTATGCGGAAAAGATTGTCCTACAAGAGATTCAAGTCTAGTATTTTCAACTTGTGCGTTTTCCAATTCTTCTTGCAATCTTGGCAGATATTCTGGTAATGAATCTATCAGCGCATCAAGATTGATTAGAGGATGAGAACGCTGAAACTCAATACTTTCTCTTTTGTTGTTCATCACCCAGGGGAAATAATACTCATTTCCACAACATTTGATGTATATACCTAACTTATTATTACCAGGACGATAATAAGCATACACATCAAATCCTCGATAATTAGCAACCTTTCTTGCAGAAGTATATTGATTCTGGAAAATCTCTTTACACTCTAGAGAAATTCGTCTAGCAATCTGCGCTGCTTCTATGTCCTTTAATACTGGCTTGATTATTTGTAAGTCCTCCTGAAGCAACTCAATCTTGAGTTTTAAATCTTGAATTTTGCGATTCCAGTTATCTATATTCCAACCCAAACTAAATTGTTGTCTTTGATGACTCCTTTGTTGAATAAGTAGAGAATTCAACTCACTCCGCAAATTAGACTCCTCAATTAACAGAGAATTTCCTGTAGCCATTGACTTAATTTGAGCATAGGAATAAACCCCCTGATCACAATCTTCTACATTATCCAAATCCTCACCATTCAGGAATTTAGTCGTCATTTCCTGCTTCCACTGTAAAGTTTGCCATCTAAGGGCATCCAGGCGTTCCGTAACATACCTAAATATCCAAACGAAAGGCAACGTAGAACCCATTAATTCCCCGTTTCCTTGTCTAATACCTCTCCCCTCTCGTTGAGTTAAGTCAGAAGGTCGCCAAGGGGCATCTAGGTGGTGTATAGCCCATAATCCGCGACGGTGGACATTGCAACCTGTACCTAATTTCTTCGTGCTTCCCAGTAAAATACGCACCTGACCAGAATCAATTAAATCAAATAGTTTAGTCCGCTTAGATTTATTGAAATCATGAACAAAGGCAATTTGTGATTCTGGAATACCTAATGCTATAAACAGCATTTTCAAATACAAATAGGTACTGTATTTATCTGCTTTAGGAATACTAGCATCACAGAATATTAATTGAGTTCCCTTGACATTATTTGTTAACTTCCAAATTTGCCAACTATTCCAAACACACTCATGCAACTTGCTGGTATCTGCTTCTTTAGTTTCTCCCAATAAGCGCATAGTTAAAGCAGCTTTTGTGAGATCCGTTGTTACCTTCAGCATATTATCAATGCTGGGTGCAACTTGCCGAGTGTAAATTTTTTCAGACCTTTTGAGGGCTTCCCTAAGAAATTGTAATTGTGCTGGAGATGGTTCTACAACGACATCAATAAACTTAGGTTTTGGACGTTTTAAAACATCACCAATGTTATCATTTGTGCGAAGGTCAACAAATTGATCCATCAGCCCTCGGAGAGCTTGGATATTGCAGAAACTCTTAAACCGAGTCACTACTTTGTATTTACCACTAGCAGTAACTTCAGCCGAAGAAGTAGGTTCTGCAAATTGACTAGCCCATTCATCGAAAGTTTCTATTCCTAATTCTCGTAATTTAGGAAGTTGAAACATCCGCATCCAATTAAATAATTCTGCCATAGTATTAGACAGAATTGTACCAGTTGCACCAATTACCTTTCCTGTGAATCGGGAGCAAGTTTCTGTGAGCATATCTCCCAGAGTATGCAGAATCTTCATGTACGTATCACTAGCACGTTGACTCCAATTATTGGGAATCCCTCTGATGTTGTACATTTTGGTAATGATAGATAAATTCTTAAATTCATGAATTTCATCTATCACCAACATATCTGTCAAATTATCAAAATCAATGTGATTGTCTTTTCTGGTTGATGCTGTTACCTTGTTGATTTTATTCTCTAGGCTTTTTAACGCCTTCTTTAGCTGTTTAGTGGTGATTCTGTCGTTTGACTCGTTTCTCAAGAAAGCTTGGAGAATTTCTTTTTCTTGATGGTGGAATGCTAATTGATAATCTTCCGATAATGCTAAACTAAAGAATTGGGAATGAGTAATGATAGTGCAATCAAAATCTCCTGTTTGAATGGCAGCAGTGAAGATTTTTCTACCTTCGGCATCTAGTTTTTCAGGAACTAATAAGTTTGCCATTGGATAGAGATATCTAAAACTCTCTTCAATTTGCTTTTCAGTGCCATTCAACACAACTAACATTGGTTTTCTGGCTAATCCTAACCGCCGACATTCCATGATAGATGCAATCATGGTATATGTTTTACCAAGTCCTACATCATGGGCTAGAAAAGTGGCATTTTCTTCGAGAATTCTAGAAACACCATCTAATTGCCAATAGTTTAATTGCACATCAGGATTACTACCAGGAAGCTGGAGGTAATTACCATTATATTTTCGAGCAGAGAAAACATTAATTTGTGTGTTGTAATATGTATACAATTCCACACATCTTTGTTGATTTTCCCAAACCCAATTTCTAAAGGCAGATTTGATTAATTCTAATTTAGCCCTGGCTTCTTCTGTCGCTTCATTAGATGCTAAAGTATTAATGGTATCCTTGCTTGCGTAAATAATGATTCTGGGGTCTTGACGATTTAATCCTTTTTCCAAAAGTTTGGCACTATCAATATAACTTGTGCCATATTCTGTAATATCGTCAGAATTTTCCCCTACAGTCCAAAAAGATGTGCTAGATGAAGTAATGTGAGATATCGTCACTTTAATTTTCAATATCTCTTTCGCAAATTGCTGGTAAATTTCTGGTTTAATCCAGTTTGTACCTAGCATTATGTGAATTTTCTTGTTCAAGATTTTATCTTTTTGGGAATCTGTGAGAGAATTCCAATCAATATTTGATGTTTCTAGACAAGCAAGTTTGATATCTTCTGTAGCATCGGGAAGCATTGGTAACGGTTGAACTGCTTTGAGTGCTTCTATGTTTTTTGGTAAATTAACTGCGATTGCTTCTTGCAGTTTTCTGTAAACGTTACCAGATAAATATTGAGCCGCAAGTTCCCATTTTTGGTTACTTGGATTATAAAAGATGAGATTATCAGCGTCGAGTTCTTGAATAATTTCCTCTGGAGTCAGGTGGCTAATTTCTGAGATATAATCCAAATCTAAGCAACCTTTAATATTCAGAGAATGTGTTAAAGCATCTTGGGCTGAATTGACTTTTGTGGGAGCGGAATATGAACGACAGACTCGTTTAGAGAAAATATCAGCTAATTTGTAATCGCTCTTTTCTAGAGTTCTGACTAAATAATAGTTGGGGTCTTTTCCCAGGTGTATTAGGTTGTACTTGCTATTGATTCTTCCCCATTTGCGAATGAATGAGTTATAGCTGTTTTTTAGTTCTTTTTGAAGTTGTGTTAATTCCTCATCATTTACTGTTTGTTGGGCATTGATGACTTTTATTAAACAACTACGTAGCTGCCAAAAATCCTCAATTCGATTTCTCTCTACTGTTTCTACTAAAACTAAATGGCTTTTCGCTCTTTGATAAATTTGGTTTTCATGAATACAAAAAGCCATTTCTTTAATATGTTGCAGTTCAGGTGGAACTAACAGTAGTTCCTCGGTTTCCTTTCTAGGAGAGTAGTTAACATTTAGAGGTATTTTACACAGTGCTTCAGATAAATCTCTACCATCATCTAAGAGAGCAAAACCTTCACTGTACAGTTTATTAATGCTTGGTGTACCTAGTAAGTGATGTACATGAGGATAGATTCTCTGTTGTAAATGTGTGTATTGGGGAGATTTTCGCAGTTGGTTTTGATAATATTTATCAAAACTTCTGCCTTGAAATTCACTCAAGAAATATTCGTTGAGATGTGCTTTAGTTTTTTCACCTTCATTACCCCAATCTTGAGGAACAATTTGCACTTCTTGAGTATTTATCCATTTTGATGTATTGGCATGACGAGGATTTTTTACTCTTTGAAAGATTAGCAGAATGGGGCTAACTTGAGTTCTAGCTATGGTGTTAAATACTCCACTAGGAAGTCTTACGGCTGTTACCAGTTCTAGTTTTTGTCCTAACCAAGCTCGGAACTTTTGAGAACTGGGAGCATCTAAAGTGTAGGTAGAAGTAATGACTGCAATTAACCCTCCCTCTCTCACTAAGTCGGCAGATTTGGCTAGAAAATAGTTATGGATGCTGACTCCCAGAAAGTTATATTTTGAGTCGTTTACTCCATAATTACCAAAGGGAAAATTCCCACATACCAAATCAAAGTATCCTTCTGGGAAGCTGACTTCTTCAAACCCCTGATTATAGATTTTAGCTTCAGGATATAGATATCTGGCTATGGTAGCGGGTGTTTTATCTAATTCTATTCCAAATAGTTTTGAATTGCAGCGTATATCTTCTGGCATTAATCCAAAGAATAAGCCAGTACCGCAAGCTGGTTCTAATATTCTGCCTCCTGTAAATCCTATGCGTGATAGCATTTCCCAAATACTACGGATAATTTTTGGTTCTGTATAATGGGCATTTAATATGCTACTAGCAGCGTTATTAAATTCATTTTGTTCCAGTAAAGTTAGCAATTCTTTTTGTGCTTTAGCAACCCATCTGCTTTGTGGATTTAAGCTAAATATTTCTGGTAAACAGCCCCATCCGTTGAATTTTGCTAATGTTTGTAGTTGTTCTTGGGTGGGAGTGGTGTTTAAATTTTGCAGGGTAATAATTGCCTGTTTGTTGTTTTCCCATCTTTGCTGGGGTGTGGTTTTTAATTCTGATTCTATTGTTGAGTTGATTGTAAACATATTCCATTGCCAAAAAATAGTTTTGGTAATGGGCGCATAGCGCAAAGTTACGATTTAAATATGTTATAGATATTCGTATTCAAGTGAAGTATGGGCAGTAATAATTGAACGCAGATGGACGCAGATGGACGCAGATAATTTTGTACTTCATGAGACTAAGAAATGCTATATGTGCATCTTTAAAGTAAAGTGATATTAGAGAAAAAATATAGCTTACCTTAATCAGTAAGCCATATCATTTATAAATAATCTGTGAACATTTATGGCTGAAAAATTTACATTAACAGGTTGACAAACTTGAGAATTGGAATGTGAGGCAGTATTAGATATGCCTCCAGAAATTTTTACTAATAGTTTTCAAGCTGATAACTTTCCTGTTATTACCAACTTCTGCTGTATTTTCACCTTCAACAGATTCAGTTGCCAATAAAGAGTTCAGCAGTGATAGTTGGTGGTCTACGTCCCCTACATGACGGTATATTAATGATGGTATTATTTTCATACCCAAAGGTGTAGGGACAATTTTGAGATATTGGTTCAAGGACTCTAAATAATTGCTATTTGCAAATTGTCTTTCAGCTACATAAGGACGTAATATTTCTAGCAATTGAATAGCTCTTTTGATTTCCGAAGAATCAGAATTATTGTCAATTTGAGCTTGGCTTTCTCGGTAGCCTTTCATTTTCTTTTCAGCAACAAGATTGTTGAATTTATAAACTGCTTTTTCATGGTTTCCACAATCATGAACTTTCTGCTGAGATTTATATCCTACTCGACCCCATTCAACAGTTAAATTTTCTTGCTCAACTTTGGCACTCCAGAACTTATTGCTATTCTGGGCAGCATCTACGAATACCAAATATATTTCCATAATTGTCCTGTTGATATTTTAAAGTGTGGTTGTCAGCTAAATACTTGAATTAGTGGTGCAGTGAACGATAGCTGCTCACCGGATGTCATATTTTCATTCAGGAAGTTGTAAGGACTGGTAGAATGCTGTTCTAATTGCTCCAAAAGCAAGCAATATTACTTATGATTCAGGCACTTGCAATTAACTTCGCAATTTGCTAAGATTATTCCATGCAAAATCTGAAGCCTGACTTCTTCCTATTAGTTAAGTAAGGCTTTTAGTTACTGAACATGAAATCAGGAGAAAAGATGATGAGAAGCATTTTTATTTGTATACGAGGAAAACCTGATTATGCGAATCGTTACCGAAACCAGGCTCAAGAAGGCTTGTGAAAAACACCCCGACGCTCAAGCAAGTATACAAACCTGGATAAAACTTGTAAAATTGCAAGAATGGAATAGTTTTGCAGATGTTAAAACTACTGTACCTTTTGCACCTGACCAAGTTAAAAACTTCGTCATTTTTGATATTGGAGGAAACAAATACAGATTGATAACCTGTATCAATTATAAGAAGAGAGCTATATATATTCGTGACTTTCTTACTCATGCAGAATATAGTAAAGATAACTGGAAAAATGACGAATGGTTTGATAGCTAACCTGAAATAAAACGCTATTCTTGAAAACTAGGATCAATGTTTATTAATCTTAGTTTGATTAACCAAATAATCCCATAAACATGAAATGCTAAATCAAAACACTAGCTACATAGAATTAATTACGTCTTTTCCTCCTCGTACCATAAAATCTGAAGAAGATTTAGAGAAAACTCAAGCAGTGGTTGATAAGCTTCTTGATAAAGGAGAATTAACCGAGGCGGAAGAAGATTATTTGGATCTGTTGGGAATTTTAATCCACGAATATGAGCAACAACAAGATTTAGTTCCTGATATTTACGGAGTAGACCTTCTCAAAGTTCTGATTGCAGAATTAAATCTCAAACAAAAAGATTTAGTTCCTATCTTTAAAACCGAATCAATTGTTTCTGATGTACTCAATGGTAAACGTAAATTAACTGTTGAACATATCCAAAAACTTGCGGATTTTTTTAAAGTTTCACCTGCTGTATTTTTCCCAGAAAATCCGTTACAGCGAGATTTCTTAGAGGCTGCTTGAAGTTTGGCTATCCAAGCATTTACCAGGTGAAATGGATATTTGCATCTTTGTTCGATTAAATAACTCAAAAACATTTGAGAAACAGAAACGCTCCTAGTTTACTATTAGGAGCATTTTTGTATGGGATTAATAGATGAGTGAGTACAATGATTGATTACTCATTTACCAGAGATAGGGAAAGGGAGCGCACTACCAAAGGCGATCGCAGAACACCTAAATTTCCTATGAGATGCTTTGTAAACAGCTAACTGCTTGCATTAGCGATAGTTCCCTCCAGGGCGCTCCGCGCCATCGCTCTTTTGTTGTGTACTAATTTGTACGAAACCTAGAAGTACGGAGACTCCTCTTAGAAACCTGCACAGAACTAGAAGCTGGTCGTGCCACCTTTGACCACGACTGCATCCGTTCAACAGCAGCAGCATCTTGAACAGCTAAAGGTGTAATATTTTGCTGGCAATTTTCTAAGTCAGCTAGTGTTACCTGCTGCGGTCTTCCTTCATCAAAAGCCAGTAGTGCAGCTTCTGATGCTAGAGTTTCTAATTCAGCACCGCTAAACTTGCTGGTACTAGCAGCGATCGCCTCCAAATACTCTTGAGGAACTTTTATACCGTATCTTTCTAGATGAATCTTGAGAATTTGACAACGTTCTGGTTCTGTGGGGAGGTCAACAAAGAAATTTTCGTCAAACCGTCCTTTGCGCTTGAATTCAATCGGTAAAGCAGTTGGGTCATTACAGGTTGCTACCACAAACACCCCTGCTGTACACTCAGACATGAACGTGAGGATATTGCCCAGAATCCTTTGTGAAACTCCAGAAGTATCGCCGTTAGCGGAAAGAGCTTTCTCTACTTCATCAATCCATAACACACAAGGTGCGATCGCTTCAGCCGTACTTAGTGCGCGGCGGACATTACCTTCAGATTCTCCCACTAGACTACCCAGCATTGAAGCAATGTCTAGTTGCAACAATGGAAGATTAAGGATAGTTGCAATGTTCTTGGCTACTATTGATTTACCTGTCCCCGGTGGCCCTGCTAGTAGCACTCCTTTGGGTTGGGGTAAATTGAGCGATCGCGCTTCTTGGGAAAATAACCGACGACGGCGTTGCAGCCAATCCCGCAGTAAATCCAAACCGCCAAAAGGTATTGTTGTGGGTTTACCCAATTCAATACCCATTTGAGCTAATAGCCGAGTTTTGTATTCGACAACCAAGGAAATGATTGTAGCATCTATCACAATCCCTTGAGAAGTGAGGCGTTCTTTCACAGTCAACCGCAGGAAGTCGCTGATTTCTTCCAGTGTCAAACCTAATGCTGCTCTTGCCAAGGTTTCTTTATCTTCAGTGGTCAGAGAAACTGTAAAATTCACCTCTTGTTCACTGGCAGATTCTTGTAAATATAGCAGATATGATGCTAAATGGTCTTGAATTTGCTCAATGCAAGGTAAAGGAACTTCACAGCAAGGAATAAGCCTCAGTAAAGATTCATGCAGTTGAATATTTTGACCCAGGAGTACAATGCGTTTTTCAGTTGGTTTGAGACGATGATACAAGTTTTTGACTCTGGTGAGAACTTCCCAACTTAATTGCAAGGAGTTTTTACCCACAAAGGGGTGAACGTCTCCCAGAATGAAAACCCCATTCCCCTCAAAATTGCTGATGTACTCAAATACGTATATTAAGGGGTCAGCATGAGGAGGCTTTTTATAAGTATCAATTGATTTGAATACCAGTCCACCGTCGTCAGCAATTAGACATTGCTCCAAGCTGGACACTCCTAAATTCCAGAAATACACAGGACTATTGAGTTTGTCCATGACTTCAGTAGTTAACCATTGAATAATGGTTGCTTCTTCAGGAGATAGAACCTCTAAAGCCACAATGGGTATTTGAGAGTCAATGGTGGTAATTAGGTTTGATAATTTCATGGTTGTTAATTTTGCTCAGGTACGGGAGAAAGTTCGTTATGAGTGGTAACAAGATGTACAACTACTTCGTAAGTTTCGGCATCACTGTTAAAGACTTCAGCGATTTCAGAGGACTGTGGATGAGCAATAGCCGAAATTAGGGCATTAACTAAAGTGCAAAGTCCCTCAGTGTTTCCTTTGATAACCACTGGTTGTCGCGCTCCTTTTGAGGTGTAGATATGGAGCATGGGATATTCTTCAGATAGTTTGCTCATGAAAAGATGGGGGAATTTCGTTTATTCCCCCTTTGAAGATTTACTGATGCAGTCGGTGTTGATGGGTATTGGTGGTGCGAACCTGTTGTTGAGATTCTGGTTTGTAGGTGCGATCGCTCTCCACTATCCCCAAAGCTTCCTCAAACGGTTGAGTTGCTTCCAGACAGGACAAACCCTCAAATCCCTCAGCTTCTATTTTTACTTCACCTGTACCAGCGTCAAAATGTATCAATATTGCCCTTTCCATAAACTATCTCCGTACTTGTTGGGTTTGTTGATGTGCTGAAAATGCAAGACGTAAGGTATGTACCTGACCTGTGGTTTCTTCTGTGATGGTGCATTCTCCTAGCCGTTCTTGTAACTGCTCTGCTTTAGCGCGAACCATGTTTTTACCGTAGGCTTGCATGAGGGTATGAGAAAAGAAGTTTTCTCCCAGTCGGGGTACGGTTTCATAGGCATCGTGAATGATTTGATACACCCCAGCTTCTTGCTCCCACATAAACCCGATATCTGCGCGGACATTTAAAGTAGAACCAGGAACAACAATTTCAGCACTTTTGCCTTCGGAGTCGTCGTAATAACCTTTTAGCAGTTGTGGTTTTTCATGAACTTGGACAGTAAGCTGTAAATCTTGTAGAGCTTTTACCAAGCATTGACGGTTAGTTAATTTTGTGGTGACAGTTGAAAAATGTGACATCTATTTACCTCTAGTCACTGCGAATTGGCAAGTTAATATGGTTGTGATAGACAGGGAAACATCTGCTATCCCTTCCCCTCTTAATTGCGTAGCAAGATGGGGAGGTGTATTGTTTTCATCTACACGTCACACCTGGTTTTGCTCAGGGATGATACGGTTAGATTGTTAGCTGTTTTTCCTAGCGGAGCTTAAGAGACATAGCTGTAGCTTTGGTTAAACCCATACCTTCATCACTGGCTAATCTTTGCAGATGACGTTGTTCATCCAGCAGCTTGGCGTAAATTTCATCCATTTTTCCCTCTAATTGAGAACGTCCCTGTGAATCAAGCCTTTTGGCATCTACAGAAGCGTTTTCGAGAATGTCTTCTAGATGAGTCATCATTTGTTCCAGACTGCTACCTGCTTCAAAACTGGCGTTACCCAAAAGCATTTGCACTTTCTTGAAATGACGTTCCATCTTTTTCTTGAAGTTGACTGGCTTGCGTCCTGGTTCCCAATTGCTCAAATCTTCGAGTAATTGCGCTGCTAGTTGTTCACCTCCAGCGATCGCTGATTCTCTGAGTGTTTGTTCTAGATTTCTGTCATAATGTTCGATAAATCTAGTGATTTGTTCTAAACATTCGGCTTGTTGTTCTGACAATTGTTCACTAAGAGCGGGAATAATCACAGGACGACCAATTACTACTTGTAAATAGTCTTCTAGTTCTTCTACACAGGGAAAAGCTTTCACTAAATTATGCTTAACTTCTTGTTGTTGTTCTCCAGATAACTGCCAAGCATTGAGTGAGAGGAATTTATCAATCCGTTGTTGGTAATCTGCAAAACCTTCCTCATATTCTTCTCTGAGTTGAGTTCGTAAAGCAGGAGCAATATGATCTCTAATTTCGATTAATTGACTCCAAACTATGGGTGCTAGGTCTATGGAACAAATCCAATCACCATTGTCATAATTCATCCATTCTTGGACTGAAGAAATTTCTTGTCTAAGTTTGTTTGCTGCTTCATCTAAAGCTTTGAAAACTTTGATGCCTTTTAAACCAACTTCTGAACTTGTGACTTTTACTAAGTCCGATTCTTGTTCATTTTGAGATGATTTGAGAACATCTGCCCATTTTGGAGCATTGCTTTTGGTGGTTTTCTTTAACTGAATTTTGAACCGGATGCGTGTTTTGTTTAGTTTGGAGAAGTTGTATTTTTCAACAACAGCGTTTTGGAGGAAGGTTTCATTTGAGTTGGGAAGCACTGCTTGTAGCATATTGTTTTGGAAGTTAGATTTTTTACTTCCAGAAAAGCGTTAGCTTTAAATTGATAGCTACAGATCCAACTCTGCCAACTCAAATTTTTTATAACTTAATGAAGTAGCAATATTTTATCTCACCAAGAATTAACTTTCCATACTTTTATGGAAGAGGTTTATTTATGAGAAAGATTGTATTCGTGATTAATATTCTATTAAAAATAGAAGTCAGGCTAGGTAGCAATACTAACCATTAATTAGTTTCCGCAACTTTTCTATTTCCTTCTCCTTAGTTAATGATTTCCAAGATTCTGGTATATCTGGCTCTTTTTTCTTGTATAGCTGTGCAAGTTGATAAGAATATGTTGCCATAAACCACTTCCAGTAACTAGAAGCTTCAATTGACGGATCACCATTTATTTGCCATGAAGCATAGTAATCATTTACTTGGCGATAGTCTTTATAGGATATCCATTGATTATTAGTGGCACGATTTTTAAATCTGTAATCACCATGAACAAGGTGTTGGCAATTCTCTGTACTTAACTTCTTAGCTTTTATTGGATCACTATCTTCGTCCCAGGAATAACCATATATCCCTTGTGGACGATGATATGGAGTTCTATGATTATCTTGATGTCCGTTTTCACCGCTAATACAGATTTCTCCACAGAAGGGACAACTCTTTAGACAACCAATTTTTTCGTGAATTATTTCTTCTGCAACCTTGGCTCTTAAATTGATATATTTCTCTTGCCCATCTTTAGCAAGGTCACTCGTTTCACTAGCTAGTTGTGGTCTGGTAGACTCTAATTCTTTACTAATTTGATTTTGAAGATATTGAAAATCAAAATTACCATCAAAATTGGAAACTAAGGTTTCAATCTGATCAATATTTTTGATAATGAGATTTTCTCTTGTTAATTCACGAAATTTTTTAGTCCAATTGGTAATACTATGGGAATTTTCATCTTGACTTTCAATATATTGATTGGTTAATTCAACAAAGTTTCTAGCAGCGGATAATAGTTCTTTGATTTTGTTTTCTATAACATATTGAATACCCTTGACTGTAGTATTTGCTTTTTGATCAAAATTAGTATTAAATTCTTCAACATAACTATATATCCAGTCTTTAATACTCTGTTCAGGATCATGAATATAAGTATGATAAGCTTTTATATCTCCCTTCTTCGCTAGAGAAATGAGAATACTTGCTATTAACGAATTCTTATCATTAAGAATATTCGCATGAGAGACAGTTAACATCTTATTCCTTATTTCAGATGCTAAACTCACTTCTATCTTCTCAATAATTCCTTGTCTGATAATCTCACACAGTACCGATACAATTGTACTTGCTAGGGTTTCTTTGTCAAAATTAACTTTAAAAATTCCAAAATAATACTCTTTATTTTTTTCGAGCTTCTTAATGGGATCATGATTGTCTATATATTTTTTATCTATATTTTCCAAACGTTTAATTGCATGACTACATATTGCAATTGCTAATTCTATCTCTAAGTCTAGAGTTAAACGAAAAGCAATATTTTGCAATAATTCTTCAGATTTTTTCTCTCTTGTACTATTAATTAGTTTCAGAATATCTCCAATATCAGTTTCCTTATAAGGCTGTAAATTTTCTTCTTTTTCTCTTAAGAGTTTGTTAATATCTTCAAATAGCTTATTTTTTATTTTTTCGATCTCTCTGATAACTTTCTGCTCTTCGTCTTTTGGTATTGAAAACTTTGTCATTTGAGCGACTGTTTTTTTGCCTGCTTGTAGCCAATCCCATTCATAGTGATGCTTATTGATAGTAAAATGGCTATAATCAGAATTACCAAGTTTTTTACGTTCTTGTATTTCTCTACTAATGTAAGCCCATTTATCCCTATAAAAAACGCTTAAATTATATTGAATATCTCTTATTACATTTGCTGGTTTCAAAGGGTTTGTGTAGTGATTTCTTAATTGACTTATCCAAATTACCCATTGAGATTCAAAAAGTTTTCTTAGTTTTTCTTCAGATAAAGAAAGCATTTCTCCATGTTTATTTTTCTGTTTTTCTTGCTGGACGAATGATCTTATCTGTTCAGTAATTCCTGTTTCATAGGTTTTTTCTTCTCTATCAACAGTGAGTTCAGCTTTTCTATTATTAGAATAACTTTCAATTTGCTGCTCATTTTGATTTTTTAATTTATCTCTCAAATCTCTTAATCTAGTGAATGTACTCGATTCCCATTGCTGCATCGAGTCTTCATACATTCCTTTTGACTTTTTAAAGAAAAGTTTTAAATTTTCTTCTTGCTTAGAGAATATTTGGTTTATTTGATCTGACAATTCTAGCTTTAATACCTCAGATACTTTAGATAATTCTTCATCATCATTACAATTCATAATTTTAGTGTAGGAGTTAATTGTGAATTCCGTCACTTGAGTGCGAAATTCTCTTTCTATCTGACTCCAGATTTTATCTAGTTGTCCTCTAGCTTGAGTCTCAATAGTGTTTTTAAACTCATAAACAAAATCATCTTTCTTTACCGCATCCCAAAGATTTTGTAAATGTTTATAAAACTCAGATATTGACAATTTTCTACTAGATGTTAAGCTTTGTATAATTTTTCTCTTGATTCCATTGACTTCTCTACTGTAGTTAGGAATAACGGCATTTCTTGCATCATCACCTTCATAAAGGGAAGGCAAATATTCTACATCTTCTGTAAGATTGAAATCAATTACTTCCTTAAATGTTTGAACCCGTTTAAGTTCGATTCCACAGGCTATTCTGGTGTATTTATCCAGATTTTTATTCAACTTACTACTTTGAGTTTTTATTTTCTCTTCTGATCATTTATCAACATATCGGTGAGCTATTTTCGTTTTAGGATGTTAGTCAACCTCATTTATTCTTAAAAAAGCATGAACAGAAATAGGAAAAATTTCTTGTAAATAAGTATTATTTTCTCCTGGTAACTTAATTAAAGCTAAATTACTTAAACCAATCACAAAAGTTGAAAGTTCATTATCATGTTTTCGAGTGGAACTAGAAGAAAGTTCTTGAGATTTTAAACCTTCTGTATCTACTACAAAAATATAATCTATATTATACTTTTCCCTTAACTTCTGTTCTAATCTCACTGGTTGTAAATAAACCCCTTTTGTACAACGACCCGCACTAACTGCAAATTGTAGGCCAAACATAGTGTTCAACAAAGTTGACTTACCAGAGCTTTGAATACCCATTGCTGATAACACAAAAACTTGCAGATTTTCTTTTCCTTCGTGCTTTTTAAGGTTTTTGTTTAATTCTTTTAAAACAGCTTCAACCCAAACAAAGGGAACAGAACCAACATCTCCATCCATGATTTCTACTGGATACCCACTCAATAGTAAATCAGCAGCGATTTGTGGTAAACATTCTAATTGTTTGAACTCGGCTCTTTCAGATTCAGGAAGTTCCATCACTACTGAGTAAATTTGACCCATTTCTCGTAGCAAATGCTCTAAGCCAAATGATTGAGATGAAATTTTCTGATCTAGTTTGTCAAGTTCCTTGTTAATAATAGCTTTTTCCTCTGGAGTTTTAGCTTCATGAATTTTTCTCATCTGTTCACCATAGGAACTATATAAACGTGGCAATTCCTCTCGTGAAAGTTCATCTAATCCAAGCTTTAAACTCCTTACAAAATACTCTCGAATTGAAGGATGTTCCATCAAAAGTGTTTTGATGAATAATTGCATCATTTCTGGAAGACCATTTTGAACTATCTTAAATTGCCGTCTTCGACTTTCTATTTTGCGTTCGTTTTGTTTTTCTGTGTATTTATCTACAGTTTCTTCATCTCCAATTTTCTCTAAGCGATAAATTTCCTTATCAGCTTCAGCCCAATTTGCCCAATCTTTACCCTGTAAAGGTAATAGCTCGGTCTTGCGTTTGTCTTTATCGTACTTTTGAATAATCTGTAAGATTTCTTTAGCTTTTTTAATTCCTTGCTGACAGCTTTCTTTTAACTCATCTATATCCATTCCCAGTTGTTGCATTGTTTGAGCAAGATTTTCTAAGCTAAATTTATAACTATTGCCACTTGTATTACTATTTATAACTGTTGCTCTAATTTCGTCTCTGATATCAGGTGAATTTTTATTTTCAATATCTAAAATTGTTAATTTTTCATCACTATAAGTAGAAAAATGTTCTAAAAAGTTATTAACTGTCTTTTCATCTTCTTCCGTAATCGTTTTATCAGTTAATAAAATAATTACTTTTTTTTCTGCTAATAATAAACCTCGTACAATTTCAATTTCTTTTTATTTTAATTCTTTTGCAGAAGTTAAGATTATAACTTTAGCTGAAATTTGTTTAATCAGTTCTAGTTGAATAGGATATCTTCTAGCATCACCACGCAGATTAGTAAAAGATACAATATCTTGAAAAATGTCTTTCTGTACACCATTAGGTAAATACCAACCAATTTCTACCATACCATCTGCTAACTGCCGATTTTTAGTAGAACCTTCGGAATTTCTGTGAAAAAATATAGGATGAGATTTATCAGGTTCATTTTCACTGATTACCCAGTTTAACAAAGATGATTTAGAAAAATCAGACTTATCAAACCTAATAAAGCTAACTGTTTCTATGGGATAATTAGCAATTCCCCGTTCTTCACTTTTAATAACTTCTCCTTGTAAAGCTTTCCACTTCATTACTAAGGAGCGCATTGCCCATAAAAAGAATTTAGGAGATTTATGCTCACCTTCTTGAATCACTAAGGGAATTGCTAATTTACAACCCCATAATCTCTGCACTAAATCTTGTTGAATAATTGGGTTACAGCATAAAAATGTTGCTGCAACTACATCTAATGGATAGATATTAAATGGTTCTAGCTCTTGTTTTCTGCGTCTGCTAAAACGACCACTTCCTAACTGATTGTCTGAGTTATCAATTAATTTGTTTTCTGAAGCGATTTTTAATTTACGTCCTTCATAATTGAATGAGATCAAATTGCTTAAAAAATGCGTTGCCAGTTCTTCTGTGTTATTTGGACTATTCTGTTCTAATGAATATTCTGTCATAGCATAAATTTCTTCTGTACCTCATTTGTAAGGATAATAGTTAAGTTAACCTAAACGTTCTAAGATAGTTGGTAGCTCAGGAGATGGTTGTTCATTTGGTAAGGTAATAGGAGGTTGTAGATGTAAATTGTTATTATTATCCATAATATTTTTTAAACCATTTTCTGAGTTTTTATCATTAGATTGCTCACTAATAATATTTTGCAATTCTTTAACTGCTTCTACGCATACAAAAGATAAGCCTACATTATATCTTTTGAGAATACTAGCAATAGATTCTGATTGTAAATTTGGTACTAATATTTGCTCGATAAAGTTTATTGTTTTCTCTTTTTCTGAAAAGAAAATATCAGAATTCAAAACTTTGAGTATTAAATAGGCTTCTTTCTTTTCTGTCTGATAATTTTTGACTTCTATGCCAAACGGATGATCTTGATCTTCTCGTAACAAATTTTCTAGTTTTTGATAGTCTTCAATTTCCAACACTTGGTCAAAAATGTTAAATTCCGGTATATAACCCAATGGTAAAAGCAAGCATAAAAAACTAAGTTCACTTAGTTTATCTTGTTTAAAAAGTGTTGACCTTAAACTATTGAT
>NZ_LUFH02000112.1 GCF_001586785.1 Sphaerospermopsis aphanizomenoides BCCUSP55 | reverse complement strand
GTATATTCCCATTTTAAATAATCTTCCCCGTAACCATCGTTTTGTTTTAGGAGAACGGATAATTAATCATTTATATGATTTTTTAGAAAAATTAATTCAAGCTCGTTATGCAGCTAAAAGTGATAAAATCAAGATTCTTCAAGAATTAAATACTCAACTGGATATTTTACGCTATCAAACCCGGTTAATATTCGATTTTGAATTAGTTAACTCTCAACGTTATCAATATATTAATCAGAAAATCAATGATATTGGTACTGATTTAGCAGCATGGATAAAACAACAACCAAAAAAGTAAATTTTCTGATTTGTAAACTGTAGGTTGGGTTAAGCGACAGCGCAACCCAACAAATAATTGAAAATGTCAGGAAATAAATAATTAAAAATATTGGGTTTCCTTACGTCAACCCAACCTACGTAATTTTATTGTTTGCACTTAACAGACAATTATTGTATTTTTAGAAAGTTTAGCAATGCTAAACCCCTACCCCTAGAATTGAATGATTGAGAAATTTTTGAGGATCATAGAGATTGAAAAATGAAAAGATATGATAACCTTTGGCATCAAATTATCAATTGGGAAAAATTGATGTTAGCTGCTCGTTATGCCCAAAAAGGAAAACGATTTCGTCCCAATGTGCTAGAATTTAACTATAATTTAGAACAAGAACTATTCAAATTACAATCGGAATTAGAAAATCTAACTTATCACCCTGGTAAATATAACACCTTCTATATTTATGACCCTAAACCGCGTTTAATTTCTGCTGCACCTTATCGGGATAGAGTAGTTCATCATGCTTTATGTAATATTATTATTCCTTTAATTGAAAAGTCATTTATAAATGATACCTATGCTAACCGCTTGGGTTATGGAACTCATCGCGCTTTAAAAAAATTTACTAAATTTGCTCGTTCTAGTCGCTATGTTTTGCAGTGTGATGTGCGGAAATATTTTCCTAGTATTGACCACGAAATTTTAAAAAATATTATTAGATGTAAAATAAAATGTCGTCAGACTTTATGGTTAATTGAATTAATTATTGATAATAGTAATTCCCAAGAAAATGTGATTGAATATTTTCCCGGAGATGATTTATTAACTCCTATTATGCGTCCTCATGGTTTACCCATTGGTAATTTAACCAGTCAATTTTTTGCTAATTTTTATCTAAATTATTTTGACCATTTTGTTAAGGAAGAATTACGAGCTAAAAAATATTTACGTTATGTAGATGATTTTGCAATTTTTAGTGATGATTACGATTTTTTAGTGACAGCAAAAACAGAAATTGAAAAATATTTAGCCAGTTTACGTCTCAAGATGCATCCTATTAAAAGTCAGTTATTAGAAACTTGTTATGGTGCAAACTTTGTAGGGTTTAGGGTGTTACCTGACCGAGTGAGAGTACGTAATGATAATCTCAGAAGGGGACGTTTACGACTCAATAAACTCCAAAAAGATGTTGCTCAAGATAAAATTTCTCCAGATAAAATTATGAACAGCTTACAAAGTTGGGAAGCTCATCTTAAACATGGCAATACCTATCGTTTAAGACGTTCTATTTTTAATCATTATTCTATCTTAAAATTGACATTTTGATAATCTGTAATGGGCGACAAAATTCCTATTTTCATCCTGTAAATCCTCTAATCTTGGACATCCTGATTCAGACAAGTTATCACTGTATTTTTGCACATTAAAAAATCAAAAAAAAATTTTTCGCGCATAGCGCGAGAGGGCAAAAGGGCAAGAGTGTAAAGGGCTACATAGTCCTGGGGGGAACACACACAACTCGAAAACCGAAGTCGTTGTTGCTGTTGACGAAATTGACGCGAGTCGCACAACGACAGTTCCTAGAATCGACGAACCAAGAACCGCCTCGACACACTTTGTTGTTACTCGCTTGTTCACTTATCCACGCACTACCATTCGTCGGCGCACCTTCATAATTATTATGCCAGTCATCCTCGCACCATTCCCACACATTCCCATGCATATCATATAACCCAAAGTTATTCGCTACCTGAAAATATCCCACTGGTGTTGTTTGTTCTCTATATTCCCCTTTGACTCCATCTTTATACACATCTGTACCACGATAATTTGCTAGTTCTGTTGTGATGGTTTCTCCAAAATGAAAGGGTGTGGTTGTTCCTGCACGACAAGCGTATTCCCATTCTGCTTCTGTGGGTAGGCGATACTCAAATCCTGTTTTTTTACTTAACCTGTTACAAAATTCCTTTGCATCTGACCAGGTTACATTTTCTACTGGTCTTTCCCATCTCTCTATTCCTTGGTAGTCTTCTTTAAAATATGAGGGGTCTGGGTCTAGTTCTTTGTCTATTTGTTCCCATCCTGCTACTATTTGCCATTGCTTTTGCGTGATGGGATATTTGCCCATAAAGAATGTCGGTACTGTTACTTGATGTTGTGGTGATTCATCATCATATCTTCCCTCTTCGTCCTCTGGTGAACCCATGAGGAATGTTCCCCCTGGTATTTCCATCAGTTCTAAATTTATCCCCTCACCCAATTCTTCAATTACACCTACAGCTTGTTTTTCTTGACGTTTGACTAACCAGTTTAATGAATTTAAATCTTTTTCTAAAGTTGCCACCACAAACTTAAAAGTAGTCTGTTTAATAATTTCAATAGTCGCTACATCAAATTCACAGGTTTTTAATTCTGGTTCTGGTTTTAATTCTGGTTCTGGTTTTAATTCTGGTTCTGGTTTTGCAGAAATATATTTATTAATAGCATCAGCATATTCAGCATATTCACCACCAATATTTTGAAAAACATCTACAGCAATATGAGCAAAGGGGAGAAGTTTAGCTTGAGTATCTTGATTTTTGGGAAAATGAGTTATCAATGCCGTAAAACTGTTAACTGATAAACCAATTTTTTCACCAATATATGCAGAAACAGCATCTAAAATCTTTTCGGTTTCATTAATTGCCATTGCATTATTCAGTACCTTCCTCACCCCAGGAAGAAAATCATAAACTCGCTCTTTTCCTTTGTAGTCTTTGGGGGTGACATCTTGCAGTAAACCACCCATATAAAATTCCGCCACATGAACAGGTTTAGCTGCCTTTAAACAGGTTTTTCTCAGCAGATTCACTACAGCAATATCCACAGGTAAAGCTGCCATCATTCCTGCTAATCTTTGCGCTATGGGTGATGCAGTAGCTAGGAAATTTTTCACAATTTTTTTGGCTTTTTCTTCTTCACTTAACCCTTCATAATTTAAAGCCTCTTTCTTTGTATCAGAGAGGTTTAGAGATAGATTTTCTCGTAAGTATTCTAAATCAAATAAATAAGTAGAAATTCTGCCATTACCAAAACCAGCAACTACTTTTGACCACAGTTTTAATATTGGTGGTTCTAGATTCAATACTGGTAAAACTAAATTTTTACGCCAATTAACAGATATCCAAAATGGTAAATTTTCTAAAACTAATTTATGATTTACTACACCGGGCTTGGATGATTTAGCAAATATTTTTCGTCCTAAAGATAATTGGGTACTATCCCATAAATTTTCAGGGAAAAATTGTAAAATAGCAGTAGGTTGAGATGTTGACCAATCTTTTGAACATTGAGAAAATATGTGATTTTCCCACAGAGGAGAAACACAATCACTCACAATGAATATTAAACCCCGGTTATCAGGATGGATTAATTCTTTATATTGATGTTTAGATTTTGCTAATTTACCTCCTTTGTAGCGACGATAAAGAGTTAATTGACAGATGTCTCCTAAGATATGACGTATAGCAAGCAAGGATAAAAACAATGATATTGTTTTGAGATTATATTTAAGACTGTACTTCATAACAAAGAAAAATACTGTCTTGCTTTTATTGCTTGTATAACTTTTCTTAATTATCCAGCAACGAATATTCCGAAAAGCACCTTGTTTTTCTAATATTTGTTCTAATTCATCTATTAAAACCTGCCAAATAAAAGATGATTTATAATCTTCAACTACCAACTCTAAATCTAGCCATCTTTCCGGTGCTGGTTTAGTAACAGGAGTCCAAATATTACGCTCAATAATTCTATTAACAGTTGCTTCTTCATCTAAAATAAATCTATTTCTAGCAGGTATTTTACGCTTCAGGGGACGCAGTGAACGACCAATTTCTAAACCATTATCAATAGCAGGTGCAGCAGCAACAGGAAAGGGAAAACCGGATGTTTGCGGTGTTGTTTCTAATATTTGACCTTTTTCTGTTTTATGTTCTGTATCTTCATCTATTTTTGGAGGTACATAATCATTTAAAATTTCTGTTTTTGAATCATCTGTTTTATTTGTATTATTATCATTAGGTAATATTACTATTGGTGGAAATTCTATAGAACCTTGTGTATTATTAGGTGTTAGTTTCGCTGCATCACCCATTTGTAAAGCCAACCAAATCATATCAGCAATGTCTTCATCATCCAATGCTAAATCATCTGGTAATTTTAATTTATCTAATCGAGTAATTAGGTTTCTAATCGTGGTATAATCGGGAGAATTATTCATCTTCTTCTTCTGGTTCTGCTCCCAAATCGTCTAATAATCTATCTATTAATTTGTTTTCACTAGAAATTCCATCCCGACCTTTGACAACCATGAAAATAGCATTTAATAATTGGTCTGTTGCTAAAGTCTTTTCATCTTGATTTTTCCAAAACTTAGTAATTAATTTGTCTACTTCTGGGTTATTAGTGGTTTTTGTAGGTGTTTCTTCAGTTCCTTCATTAAAATGAGCATTCACTATTTTTGCTAAATCATCCTTGCTGGGTTTTTTCATTGTTAACCGCAAACAACGCCGCAAAAATGGCGCGGGAAAATCTCTTTCACCGTTACTTGTTAAAATCACAAAGGGAAAGTTTGTACAGGTAACTACACCATTTGTAATTTCTTTTTTCAAATTACCTTTAGTTATTTCTTCTGTTTCATCACTGTAAGCTGTTCGCACATTGACAACAGGGACTTCTTCTTTAATTCTTTCTAACTCAGGAATTATAAATCTACCTTCTTCAAAAATACCTAATAAATCATTAGGTAAATCAATATCACTTTTATCAATTTCATCAATTAAAAGTACACGGGGTTTATTGGATGGTAAAAAAGCAGTTCCTAAAGGTCCAAGGGTAATATACTTTTCAATAATTTTTAGTTGTTGTTGTTTTTCTGCTGCTGATAATTTTGACCAATTTTGTTGCTGTTGTTGTTGAGCTTCTTGCAGTCGAGAAATAGCATCATAACTGTAAAGTCCATCTTTTAAAGTCGTGCGAGTTGTAATTGGCCAATAAAGCACTTCACCTAATTTTAATTCCCTAGCGACAGCATAAGCAAGAGATGATTTTCCTGTTCCTGGTTTACCAGTAACTAATAATGGTCTTCTCAGATAAAGTGCAGCATTGACCATTTTAATTTCTTCTTGTCTAACTTGGAAAGTTTCACCTCTGCGTTTACGTCTATTTTCCCCTGGTTTACTATCTTCCCCAAAAGGCCGCCAACTGGGTGGAGGTGGGAATTTTTCTTGATCAATAATATCATCATGGGGTTTAGTATTGTTGCCTTTAAATATGTACCAGTTTGTGTTATTTGTGTTCATATTTGTTTAAATTTATCACTAGGTTTAGGTGGTAGTAAATAATAATCATCCCAGAGAAATGACAAATGACGACCTATATGATGATTATTTTCTTCTGCTTCTAAGCGTTGGTTTCTAACTACTTCAGATAATGTGTTTAAACAACGTGATTGACGACATATTCTATCTAAATTCTGTTGATAATTATCAACTTCTTCCCTAACCCATATAGCTAGAGGAATGCTTGTATTATATAAAACATTCATAACTGTTTCTATTTTATCAGATACAACTGCAAAATTCAATCTTATTGCTAGTTGTTGATTTAATAGTTGAATTAATTGATTTCGATTATCTGAATATTCTAATTCCATAAAATTAATACTTTGCCTATTGTCTATGATTTCCTTTAATTGTCTACAATTGTTTCTCCATTGCATCATAATCTCTTTTTCTTCTATATTCACAGGTTTTTTAGTTCGTTCTACAAACCTAATATTTACCTCATAATGCGCTCCCAAAGATAAATATCCTCCTTGTCTTCTGATTGAAAAAGAATCTATAGGAGCAATGAATTTACAGGGTAAAAAGAATTGTATTTTCCCAACTCTACCAACTTTATCGCTAACTTTAAACAGTAAATTATCTATTAATTTTGGTAAACCATCCGATAAATTATTGAAACCTTGAATCTCATATTTACCGTCTCTAGTTATTTCTTCCCATTTATTATTGTACTGAGAAGAACAATTATCTTGACAGTTACTATGATCTTGATCTTGAAAATAACAATCTTGATCATATTGATTAATATTTTCAATCAACCATGCTTTGATAATTAAATTATAATTATTTCCCTCGTCAATAGTAATTAATAAACAAGGATCATATCTTTCTTGCAAGTTAGGTATAATATTTATTTTTTGCTGAACAATATTGATTAAATCAGCATGATTTGTGACATTTTTTATCCATTCATCCAATCTTTGATATATTTGTGAAGATGTATCTTGAATATTTAATCTTAAATAACCAATCAAATAATCTATCAATGAAAAATTATTGCTTTTATAATTATCTAATTTTTCAATATTGTTAATTGCTTTATTTAACTCTACATCTTGAATAGATTTAATGGGATCATCATTACTGGGAATTTGAATATCACGAAGTGATAATGAGAATTGATAAGCTTGAGTAAATAATTGTTGATGGGAGTGCCAATTGGATCTAAAAAAATCAAGTAATTCTTCTTTTTTTTGCTTTTTGTTATTTAATATTGCAGATAAATCTGCTGTTTCCTCAAACTCAAATAAATATCCATTCTTATCTCCATCATGTCGCAAGAAAATAACCGGACGATACCATTCATAGTCTTTAAACTTCATCTCATTGGTTGCTAATCTTACTGCTTCCAATAAAGAAGATGTACCATTACTTAAAACTCGATAAAACTGCTCGATAAAACCTTTCAGACTATTCTCACTAATACTAAATGGTGTGGCTACGACTGCGGGAACTTTTTGTAATAAATTTTGAGCAACTCCATTAAACACAGAATTACTGTAATCAGCGTATGCACCCTTACAAGCAGTAATAACTATTAACTGGGGTTTTGGATCACAAATTTCAATTAAATCAGCAAATCTTTCTGCGCTAATATAATCTGCATTTCCCTGTTCATCTGGAAATAACAAAAATCCTGTAGGGTTCTTTAAAGGACTGCCACAATGTTGACAATTAGCAACTCCTTTATTGAAAAATATTTCATTTGTACCGCTTTTAGGACAAGAAGGATTATCACATTGTCTCTTAAAAACGCCATGTCCATTAAAATGGATAATGTCAGGCATTTTATCTTTATTTCTCCTGTTTTCAGTTAAGTAATTGCGTAAAGTTGTATAGGTTGGTGTTTGTGATTCGTGCCAAGATAATAAACTAGCTTTCCCTTGATATCTGAGTTGTTGGAGACTATCATTAATTAATGTTTCTTGATTTGTTAATTTTTCTAGATTACCGTCTGCTGCTTGTGAGGAAATAACTAGAACTTTTAATTTATCAATCTTGCGTTTTCCCGAAGGTAAAGAATTGGGGTGAGCTATACTATAGGAAAAACTCAAACCCTTTTGTACTAAAAAATCATGACTATCATGTGCTAAATGCCAGGGATATAATGATAAATTAGAATCCTTAATTGTTTTAAAATCATATTCAATAGAAATATGTAAATCTGTTTGATTGAATGGTGGTTTAATATTGCCTGGAAATAATGCTGTATACAATTGCTTACCAATTATTTCTCGCATTTGATCATGATAAAAGTTAGAATATTCTGGATTTAATAAACCTGCATTTATCATCCATTCTCGATCATTATTTTGAGATGAATATTTTTTAGTAATTGCATTCAGAGCATTTAGCACAGTATAAATATGTGAATTTCCCGAATCATCAAAAAATGGTAATTGTGATCTTTCACTACCATAGCTCTCTGCTGATACGGTAAATTCTCGATTATTGATTGGTATTAAAGTTAGTTTCAGTATTTCCATTTTATATATTGATAAATTTAAAATAAAATCTGTAACTCACCATTCATAATTTAAAATTTTGCTGGGTTACGTCACCACTAACGCACCCGACTTTTTTATTTAAAATTCTTCATTGTCACCTTGTAATACTATTGGTGGCGTATTATCCCTAATTTTTTTCTGGTCTTCGGGTGTTAATGTTTTCATGAAGTTCTCATTCAGAATAGCAGGAGTTAAAGTAATTCTAATAGTATGAATAGTTTCATTATTTGTTTTTGTACTACCGCTTACAGTTCCTTCAGCTTCTCCTAACTTGAAAAAATCAAAAGAAAGAACATTGATTTTTAAATCAGCTTTTGCTTTTCCCTCTCCTTTAACTTCTTGCTCTTTAGAAACCGCAACTTGTAGTTCTAGTTCAACATTTTCAACCAAGAAAACTGGATTATCTTTATTTGTGTTTGCTAACTCTTCTTTAACTTTACTAATTAGTTCACCTAAACCGATTTCATTTAATTTCTGTGACATCTTCAGTAACCAGGAAATAACTGATTTATTTTATAACATGAAATCATAAGCTGTTGTGCAACAATTTGTAAAAAAAAACGTGAATTTGCTAAAAATTAACCCCACCCTGAAATTTGACAGGCATGGGGTAATGTATAGTTTGTATTTGCGTTGAAAGCTTACCTGAAAATTAAATTTCCGGTTCAATACCCAAAGAGCGCAATTGAGCAATTAAACGTTCGTTTTTCTGACGTTCCTGTTCAGCCCTTTGGCGTTCCTGTTCAGCCCTTTGATATTCCTGTTCTGCTCGTTCTTCTCCACTTAACAACAAATTACCATCTAAATCCCACCAACGTAACCAAGGTAAATCTACATTTTGATATTCACCTTGCCAAATGCCTAACTCAACTCCTAAAGCTTTAATAGGATAATGCCCGCGTTCATTAGCTGGTAATAATTGGTATTTATTTTCAATTAAATGATAAACTTCCACACTGGCTTTATTCATTTCATAAATCCCATAAAAAGCAGGATGAATCACCTGTTCATAAATCCATAATTTCCCTTTCCACGGAGTTTTATCTCTTTCTTCATCACCATTCCCAGAAACAAATTCTAAAACAATTAATGGTGAAATATACTCTTGCCACAGTACATAAGAACGGCGCATTTGACCATTCAAACTAGGAGGCACATTAGGCACATAAAACCAATCTGGTGCTTCTGCTCCCCGTTCTGGAGGATCAGTAATACGCCAGTAAATGCCACTATCTTGACCTATACAATATTGTCCGTCAGGGTGAATTTTTTGCAATATTGGTTTAATAGATTCAGTTAGTAGAATGCTTTGAGGATGTTCCTGAAAATTTTTCACAAAATTACCATCAGACTCTGGAAGTTGAGTATGATCTGGAAGAGTAATTCCAGATGTGGGAAGATTTGTGGTTGAGGTCATATACCCCCCTCGTGGTGTTTTTTTAAGTGTAGCAAAGAAATAATATTATCTCTTTCCCAGTTTCTAACTGGGAATGTTATGATAGAGGCTCTGCCTCTAACTAAAATCTAAACCTCTGGTTGCAAATCTAAACTATAGATTTTCTCACCCTCTAAATTGTGGAATGCAACAGTTAACAATTCAGTTTTTCCGTCAATTTTCACAGTCCCAAAAAATTGTAATCCTGAACTTGGTGGTTGATTTAATTTAATCTCAGGTGATGCAGTTTTAAACCTCACTTGAGGTCCAAAAGTATTATCTAATTGGGCAGGTCCAAAATTACCTGCATTCAAAGGGCCAGCCACAAATTCCCAAAAAGGTTTAAAATTTGTAAATTGCGCTTTATTTGGATCATAATAATGGGCTGCTGCATAATGTACATCAGCAGTTAGCCAAACCACATTTTTGATATTATTCTGTTTGATAAACCGCAATAAATCAGCTAATTCCAATTCTCTCCCTAATGCTTTTCCATCCCCATTAGCAGCATTTTCAAAGTCAGTTTTACCATCCCGTACTATTAACCCAATTGGCATATCACTAGCTATCACTTTCCAAGTTGCTTTTGAGCTTTTTAATTTATTTTTTAACCAACGAATTTGAGAACCACCTAAAAATGCTGTTTCTGCATTTAATACTGTTTGATTGTTAGGAGAATTTTTACCACGATAACTACGTTCATCTAACATGAAAATTTCTAGCAATTCACCATAATTGAAGTGGCGATAAATGCGGTTTGTATCTCCAGGGTTAAACCGGATAGGTGTATATTCTAAAAATGCTTGTTTTGCCCTTGATACTAATAAATTCACATCTTTAATTTTGTATCTCTCATCATCTAATATTTGCCCTGGATACCAATTATTTCTCACTTCGTGGTCGTCCCATTGCACCAGTTGAGGAACTTGAGCGTTAAAGCGACGCACATTTTCATCTAACAGATTGTAAATATAGTTACCGCGAAATTCTGTGAGTGTTTCCGCAACCTTTGACTTTTCCTCTGTGGTGATGTTTCTCCAGATACTACCATCATCTAGTATCACTTCCGATTTAATCGGATTATCAGCGTAAATATAATCACCTGAATGGATAAAAAAATCAGGGTTTAATTTTCTGATAGATTCGTAAATTTTCATACCTCCCCATTCGGGATTAATTCCCCAACCTTGACCTGCGGTATCTCCAGACCAGGCAAAAAATATATCTTTTTCCTTTCCTAGGGGTGCAGTTTTCAAATGCCCCATAACTGGTGCGCTGTAAATGTTGGTATCCACTAAATCTTGGAAAGTAACACGGTAAAAAATATCTTGACCTGGTGGTAAATTACTCAAATAAGTCCGGGCTGTAAAATCCGTATTGTTCGATGCGACTTGTCCAGTAATACGACTGCTATTGCGGAAATTTTCATCAGTAGCATATTCTATGATCATTCGCGCCGAGTAATTACTGCGACTCCAAATAACCGCGCTATTGCTGTTAATATCGCCACTAGCGACTCCGTAAGGGATAGAAGGGCGATTTTGATCTAATGTGATCAATGCTGGTGTCTGTGCTACACCTGATTTTGACAACAGATTTGTGCCTAAAATGCTACCAGTAGTGACAGCGGCTTGTAGTAAAAACTGACGACGTTTCAGTTTTGGTGAAATGTTTGATTTGATAAAGCTACTCATGATTCTTTATTTATTGCTTTAGACTAGATTTATCTAACACCATTTATACGACAGGTGCGTCTATGCAGTTATTTGACAATGAAAACCAAATGTTAAAAATATTACAGGATTATCAAAATATAGATATGCAATCTGAAGAAATTTTTAATGATTTAGTTCAACTAGCAGTCGATTTTTGTGATACACCAGTTGCTATAATTAGTGTAGTTGATACTGAACGAGAATGGTTCAAATCAAAAATTGGTGTTACCATTTCAGAAGTTCCAGGAAATGTTGCTTTTGGTAGCTATACTATTCAACAAAATGAAATATTTATTATCCATGATACATGGCAAGATCAAAGGTTTGCTGCTCATCCGCTGGTGATTTCTAATCCTTCTTTTCGCTTTTATGCAGGAGTTCCCCTGATTAATTCCAGTGGCTTAGTTTTAGGTTGTTTGAGTGTCATGGATGTCATACCGCGAAACTTAAGCATTAAGGAACAAAAAGCCTTACAAGGTTTAGCAAAACAAGTCATCAGAAATATAGAGCTAAATTTCCAAAAGAGTGGTGAAAACAATAGAATTAGAGATATTATTCAAGCTATTCCTTTACCATTAATGATTTTCCGTGTATCTGATGGGTTAATTTTGTATGCTAACCCAGAATTTATGCAAACCTTTCAAATTGATGCTGGAAATTTATATAATACGCACATTTCAAATATCTACAATGAAGTTTCAGAATTAAATTCTTTAATAGTAACTCTATCTAATAACGGTTATTTACATAACCAAGAAATTCTTTTTCATAGAAAAGATGGTTCTTTATTATGGGCTATTACTTCACTTCAATATTTAAAACTCAACAATGAGATTGTCATATTAATCGTTTTTTACGATATCACTAATCGTAAAAATACTGAAACAGCACTGCAAGAACAAAATAAATTCTTACAATCAATATTCCAAAGTATTCCCTTGATGATTGCCCTTAATGATGTCAACGGCAAAGTGCAGTGGGTAAACTATAATCTGGAACAAACTCTAGGTTGGACTTTAAAAGATTTCCACACTCATGATGTTTTTGCTGAATTATATCCTGATGCTAAATATCGTCAGTATGTAATTGATTGTATGAAATTTGCACAACCAGTTTGGAGTGACTTTAAGTGTCGGTTACGTGATGGTTTCACATTAGATACATCCTGGACTAATATCTCTCTTCCCAATGGTCAGACTCTCAGCATCGGTCAGGATATTACAGCACGCAAGCAAACTGAACAGGCGTTTCAAGCACAAGCAGAAAGGGAACAGCTAATGCGGACTGTTTCTCAACGCATTCGTCAATCTCTAAATCTTCAAGATATTTTGAATGCAACTGTTAAAGAAGTGCAAGATTTGTTGCAGGTTGATCGAGTGGTGGTTTATCAATTTGCGTCAGATATGAGTGGTAAGATCATGGCAGAATCTGTTACACCTGGATGGACAGTTTCTTTGGGTGTAGAAATTAAAGATACTTGTTTTCAATCAGGTGCAGGTTTAGAATATCATCAAGGACGTAGACGGGCAATTGCTAATATTGACACTGCAGGACTGAGTGACTGTCATCTGAATTTATTAGCACAGTTTCAAGTCAAAGCCAATTTAGTTGTGCCAATTTTATTAACAACAGATGGTGACAATTCTGTTTCTTGTCTGTGGGGTTTACTAATTGCACACCAATGTTCAGCCCCCCGTGATTGGGAAGAAAATCAGTTAGATTTACTAGAGCAACTGACAGTGCAAATTGCGATCGCTATTCAACAATCTAGTATATTTGAACAGTCTCAAATTGAACTAGCTCAAAGACAACAAGCAGAAATTGAACTCAGAAGCGCCTTAGCGGAAAAAGAAGTTTTGTTAAAAGAAGTTCATCATCGTGTAAAAAATAATTTGCAGATTGTCTCTAGTTTGTTACAACTCCAAGCTCAAACACTCAAAGAACCCGAAATTATCAGAGTTATCCAGGAAAGCCAGAATCGGATTGAATCAATCTCCTTGATTCATAAAAATCTCTATACTTCTCCTAATATTGGACAATTAGATATTTTTGAATATATCAATAATTTGGCATCGGGTCTGCTTATCTCTTATCAAATAGTTCCTAGTCAAATTAGTCTCCTCACCGATATAGATTCTGTTTCTTTAAATGTTGATGAAGCTATTGCTTGTGGTTTGATTATTAATGAATTAGTCTCCAATGCACTCAAACACGCTTTTCCTAATAACCAAAAAGGAAAAATAAACATTAGTTTGCGTAATGTCAATAATAAAATCGAACTAACTGTTCAAGATAATGGTGTTGGTTTACCTGATGGCTTATATTGGAGAAATACAGATTCTTTGGGGCTATCATTAGTTTATGATCTGGTGACAGAACAACTAGAAGGAAATATTACAGTAGAAAGCAATCAAGGAACGTTATTCCACATTCAATTTCCGCAGTTAACTTTGCATAAATCAATAGCAAATGGAGCAAGCTAAAATTTTAGTTGTCGAAGATGAAATAATTGTAGCTAGAACTATTTCTAGTCAATTACATCAATTAGGTTACATTATTACGGGTACTGCGTCTTCTGGTAAAGCTGCTCTTGCTAAGGCATTAGAAACTCAACCAGAATTAGTGTTAATGGATATTATCCTCAAGGGTGAAATAGATGGAATTACTACTGCCGCTAATATTCGTGAACAGTTAGATATACCTATCATTTTTCTGACTGCTCATAGCGATGACCAAACTATAGAACGTGCTAAAATCACTCAACCCTTTGGTTATGTAGTTAAACCATTTACTGTTACAGATTTACGTATAGCTATTGAAATTGCTCTATCACAACATAAATTAGAACGCGAATTACGGGAAAGTAGAGACCAATTAGCAACCCTACTCAACTGCATGAGTGATGCGGTAATTGCCACAAATGAGCAGGGAATAGTAACGTATATAAACCCCGCAGCCCACCATTTAACAGCTTGGGAGCAAGAAGACGCTCTAGGAAAAAATATCTCAGATGTTTTCACCATTATTGATGAAGTGACAGAAGAAATAATAGAAAACCCTATCCATAAAACTTTGCGGGAAGAACCGGTTGTGAATTTGGGTGAATCTCAATCTTTAATTACTAAAAATGGTCAAATAATACCCATTGGTAATAATGCTTCCCCACTTAAAAGACATAATAAAATTAGTGGTGCTGTAGTTGTATTTTGGGATATGAGTGAACGCCGTCAAAAAGAACATCTAGAACAGGCTTTAAAACAAGAGCAAGAGCTAAATCGTCTCAAATCTTTATTTATTTCTACAGTTTCCCATGAATTCCGTAATCCTTTGGCGATGATTCAAACAGCAGTAGAACTGATAGAGATGCAAGGAAATAACCTCACAACAACAAAAAGAAACGCTTATTTTAACCGTATTTATAACGCTGTACAATCAATGGAAAAACTCATGGAAGATGTACTATTCATGGGTAAGGCTGAGGCTGGCTACCTGGGTTATAATCCTGCACCAATCAAATTAGATAAATTTTGTCGGGACTTAATTGAGGAATTTACTATTATAAAAAGTATCTCACAGCAAATTCTATTTAATTGTCACAGTCATTATACAGATGGTGTAATGGATGAAAGATTATTACGTTATTTATTCATCAATTTACTATCCAACGCTGTCAAATATTCTCATCCGGGTAGTCAAATTCAATTTAACCTCACCTGTGATATGGAAGCAGGAGTAGCAATTTTTCAAATTCAAGATCAAGGAATTGGCATTCCCACAGCAGATAGAAATCGCATTTTTGATTCATTTTATCGCGCCTCAAATGTCCAATCAATTCATGGTAATGGACTGGGCTTAGTAATTGTCAAAAGATGCGTTGATGCTCACAATGGTAAAATTGATATTAGCAGTCAAGTTGATGTGGGAACAACATTTACTGTCACTATACCGTTGAATAAGTAAACAGTTATCAATTACAGCAGCTTTCAGCAGTCAGCAGTAAAACCCTTTTGGTACAAGAATTCGTGATAAAAATTTGTACCTTATTGATCTACAATCTGCTGTATCAATTATCAATTATCAATTATCAATTATCCTGACGCACACCACCCACAACTGGCTTCACTTCACCTGGAGAAAATACATCAGTACCACCTGTCCAGTTAAAATCACTAATACGGATAGTAAAACCGCCTAATTCCAACACCGGATTGTAACGCAAAGTAATTCCGTAAGTGCGGCGGTTATATTCCACGGTATAGTCCGTGCTGCTTTCTTGACCTGTATCCAGGTTAATAGATGTTTGCAATCCTAAACGAAAAGGTCCATATATTTGCTGTGAAATCCCCGCACTCAGCACTCTGTTATCCACTGAGCGATCAAACAAAAAGGGTGATAATCCGCTATTGAAGCCTTGGGAGTAACTAATATTAAAGGCTGTGTAATCTAAAAATGGTCGAGAAAAATGACCTAGTTGTCCCACTAAACCGATTGTACCAATCAAGGTACTTTGATTATCGCCACTTGTATAATAACTTGTAGTGCCTGTCACACCAGCGATCGCTTGCAAATAAGGTACAACAGGATTGGGTGTATATTTTAATCCTTCATTAGCAGTCAGTGGTAATGCTTTACCTTGCCACAGCAAAAAACCTGTACCCAGAGATGCGCTTGCTTGTAAGCGCCCCAAAGAAATGCGGTCATTTTTGCGTTGTGGCTCTAGTAAATCTTGGCGATCAGTGTTAGCGTCTATATACTGAGCGCCTGCTTGATAGCTGAGATTAATCCCACTTTTCCCCAAGGGGATAATAGGAGAAGTGACGACTCCACCTAAACTACTCTGAACAGTTTGAAAACCGAGAGTACCATTGTACAAGCGATCGCGGTAACTATATTCTAAATTCAAGGTATGAGGATTGACCTCACCTAAAGTCTGACGTAACCGCAAACTTCCCCGTAACTTATCTTCTACTTGATTGAAATCTAGACTGGTTAATTCTCCCCTGCCTTCAACTGTAGTTTTTGGACCTAAAACAGTATATAGCTTAGTTTTTACACCAAACAAATCTGCCACATTACCACTATTTTCAAAAGCCTTCTGCACAAAAAACTGAGGTGTAATACTCCAGCGTGTCTGGTCATTATTGATAGCTGAAAAATTACGCTCTACAAAAACTCCACCCCGCCTAGTACCATCATAACCTGGAGAAACAATAAATGGATTCACATCCCTTTCTCGACGGTCAATTTTTTGATTATCAATCGGGATCGGCAAAGTAAATCCTTGGTCAAATACCAAACGTTGACGCTGAGTAGTAACACGGTCTACTAGCGGCGCTTCTCGCGTCATAGTCACCTTAGAAGCCCGTAATTCTAATTCTGGTGGTGAAAAAGGATCATTCGTAATCCGCACATCCTGAGCTTGCCAACCACGGGGATAAAAGTCAATGCGTTGGGCTTCAAATCGTAACCGTTTGACAATGCCACCTGTTTTTGGTGCAGGAATATTTCTAGCATCTGCTCGTCCACCAACAGTCACATTAAGCTCTCCGGGACTACTTACACCACCAAGAGGCTGATTAGCACGAATGCGATCGCTGAGTGGGCGACTAGGAACACCACCTGCGGTAATATCTGTAGTTGCCGAGGGTGAAAAAGCAAAATCTGTTTGACTGGAAGGGACATAGATCTCACCTCTACCATTTTCCAGATCCCCACTATCTTGGACAAAGTTATAAGTAAAGCGTTCTCCCCGCAATACCTGATTACCTCTGGTTAAAGCCACGTTGCCTTCTCCCACAGCAATCAAATTATCCAAATTTACCTGCAATCTATCAGCATCGACAACTGCTCCATCAAATCGCACCACCACATTACCTTCAGCAGTGACGATTCGCCTTTGCTCATCATATTCTTGACGATCAGCAATTACTTCCACAACTCGTTGTCTGACTTGTGGTGTATTTCCAGACGGTTGATTTGCTGGTGAAGTAGGTTTTGGATTTGGTGGAAATTCCACCGTAGTAGAAGTTGAAGGTTGGTTATTAAAATTACGTGGCTTAAATTCAATAATATTTTGGACAGGTAAAGAACTTGGTGAATTTTGTGCAGTTTCTGTCTCTCCAGAAAGATTAATTTTATTCCCTTGTTTCTGTAAATTTACATAATTTTTATGTTGTACTGGAGCAGATGTTTTGATCACAACTGGCGACTCAGACAACCATACATTGTTTGTATTGTTAGTGTTAACAACTGCACCAGAAATTTGCTCAAATGTACCGCCTGATGGATTTTCGGCATCCACAGTTTTCGTTTCGGAATGACCAACAGCCAAAGCTGTCCCCAAAAGTTCAGCACTCCTGTAGGTGCCATCAGGGGAAAATTCTGGAGGTACATTCTCTAACTGAGGTGATAGAGCTAAGGGTTTAACAACTCCTAAGTCATCTTCATTAACCTTTGCAGGAGCTTTTGTAGGAGTTGGTAGATGATTAGCAATCTCTATATTTCCTGAATTTCCCAGTTTTTGTATACCAGTTTCAGCCTCAACAACTGAAGCGGAATCAAAAGGCTGGGCTGGTTTTACATATTCAACAATAGGTGGTGAGTCCGGTGGTAAAACTGGATGAAGCATATATCAGGAAAATCAAGCCAACGAAAAGGCAGATATTTAGCCGGAAGGGGCTAACTACACATATTCCGTCCTAGAAGAACGGGGCTTTAAACCCATTTTTGCGGTAAGCCGCCAAGAGGAGGACACTGTATTTTTTCAGATTCGTCGCCAGGTTTTGGGCGTTTAGTGTCTTCCACCTTCCAGCAGTTGCGGATAATTTCTTGTGTTCTTATTCTAAATCCCGACGACCAGGGTTACGAGCCGGGTCATTTGACAAAAAGCCAAACACAAAAATTCCTACAAAGAAAGCAACAACAATATAAACAGCGATTTTTAAAGTCACCATAGAAATATCTCCCAGGGGTTATGACAAAAAGTTCTCAACAATCTGCTACGCAGAAAAGATAGCTTCTCTATCTTACCCGCATCTGGTTCTTTTTTGGAGGTAGTCTTGACCTTGCCAACTATGGATTTTAGACTGAGGCTGTTTGGTAATTGTTTAACCCAACTAATCTGACGATTCTTGACGTTGCTGGATGCAAAATAGTTCCCCCACACCCCACACC
>NZ_LUFH02000111.1 GCF_001586785.1 Sphaerospermopsis aphanizomenoides BCCUSP55 | reverse complement strand
AGTTTATGCAATATGTACCTTAAATTTTTTAAAACAGCTATTAAAATATGATCTATTGCAAAAATTTCTTGAAGTTACTGTAGAAGAAAGATATTTTATGGAACATAAATTATATGAATTTAGAGATTTTTATAACAGCCAAGATAGTGAAAATCAATCATTTTTAAAAAATCAATCCCAGCTAAAAATTATAACTTATGCAGAAAATTCTAATAATATAATTCGTCAACAAGATGATTTTTGTATTATTGAATGCGATAATATGCCAAACCTTGTAGCTTATAGTTTCACAGATGACCAAAATGATGAAAATATTGGCTGGATAAGTTCGCGGGAGGTGGATTTTAAATTTTATCATGAGTTATTTCATGCACAAAAAACTGCTTCATCTGGCAGAACCAAAAATGTAGAAAATTATTTAAATCAATAAAGGTATTTATTGACAAACTAAGCACTCCTTGTTTTATTGGTGATTTTCCTAGTCCCACACCCTGCGGCCTGTGTAATTACCGTACCAACATCTCCATTGAAGTAACAATCATGCTACTATACGGTGTAGACTGCAAATTGTTGTTCAGAATATGCAATTAATGACAATTATGAACATTACAAGCAAACATTCAAGAATAATGTTACTCTCTGTCATCTGTATATTAGCTCCAATTCTTACTTCATGCGGAAAAGAAAGTGCTGATTTTTTGAAATTTATGGGAGAAGTAGCTGGTACTTGGGCTGTTAATGAAACTTTAAATTGTGCAGCAAACAAAAAAGACTGTATTACAAATGCTGATGTCAAACCCACCATTGCTCCAGACAAAGCCATTGAAAACTACTACAAACTTATTAATCAGCGACAGTACACTTCAGCTTGGACTGTTTTAAGTCCTGAATTTCATATGCGAAGACCCGAACTTAATTATAATATCTATACACAATGGTGGGATAAAGTCAATTTTGTAGAAATTGATTCCATAGACATAATTGAACAGAGCAAAAACAAAGCTATTGTAAATGCTAAATTGAAGTATTTAATGAAAGATGGTACACAGGATGATGATAAATCTGGACGATTTACACTTGTACTTAATTCAGATGGTAAATGGTTAATTGATGACAAGAATTGAGTATTGATAATACCATCACTGTGCCAATTCGGGAAATTTGTATGCTAAGAAAATTTCAAAATGACTGATTTACCATTAAGTAGGCGTGTGTAATTAAATGTAACATAGGCAAAGCATCTACAACTTTTATCAATCAAGAGCTTGGAAAATATTGAATCTGCGAGATCATTTTATAAATAATTCTGCCTTCCCTACTTACTGTGTTCAGAGCTAACGCTCATGTACGACAATACAATTGCCGTACTACCATGCCAATATACTTATACTTTGGTGAAAACGAATTCTTTCTAACTCGCGCCATCAAACAACTAAAAACCCACACTCTAGATCAACAATGGTCAAACTTCAACTATACAGAATACCCCCCAGAATCTCAAGAAACCATTCCTCAAGCATTATCCGATATCATGACACCACCAGTTGGGAGTGGAGGAAGATTAGTACATTTGCCCAACAGCACATTACTGGGAGTTTGTTCAAAAGAAATATTGTTGCAGTTGGAGTCCATTCTCCCCAAAATTTCCTCCACAAATACCCTCCTTATCACCAACACTCACAAACCTGACGGAAGAAATAAATCAGTCAAACTCCTACTGGAGTATGCACAGGTACAAGAATTTCCTCTCATTCCCCAATGGCAAACCCAAGCATTAATACAGCAAGCTCACACTTTAGCTGACGAAGTAGGTGTAACACTCACCACCGATGCTTATAAAGTATTGATTGATTACACAGGCAATAATACACGACTCATATTCACTGAACTAGAAAAACTCAAAACTTATGCTTTGGGTAAAACAGTCAATGTAAATATGGTGAAGGAATTAGTATCAGAAAGTGCTGCTAATACTTTAAAACTAGCCAACGCCATTCGCTTGGGTAACATAGCTCAAGCATTAGAATTTGTTGAACGCTTAATTAACTGTAACGAACCAGCCTTAAAAATTACCGCTACCCTGACTACTACCTTTCGCACTTGGCTAACAGTCAAACAGATGATCATCACCGGGTGTCAAGACGACAATAAAATAGCCCAACTTGCAGACATGAAAAATCCCAACCGCTTGTATTACATACGCCAAGAGGTTGCTAATTGTTGTGTAAACAAGCTGAAAAATAGTTTGAAAATGCTGAAAATATGGCGATCGCCTGGAATCCCAGTTTAACTGGCGCGAAAGTAGAAGATACTTTTGTCATTCTCAAAGATGGAAACCTAGAAAACCTCACTTTTGACCCAAACTTCCCTAGTGTAGAGGTAGAAGGAAGATTACGCCCTGTACCTTTAGAGAAATGACTGAGAAATTTACTAGCAATTATGACTTTTCCACAAATATTTCATCAACTACCTGAAACTCAAGCGAGTGCATCAGGACGAGTAAATTTACTAGGCGAACATACCGACTATAACGATGGTTTTGTCTTACCAACGGCGATTCCCCAAAAAACAACAGTACAACTAGGTTTTAGTGATGATGGACAACACCAGTTTTATTCAGAAAATCTGCAAGAGCGTGTCAGTATTCTAGAAATCCATCATACGCCTTCTGGATTTGCCAGTTATATTTTTGGTTGTATTGAAGTTTTGAAACAAGCAGGATATACCATTCCTTCACTGAATGTGTACGTCCAATCATCAGTGCCTATAGGTGCTGGTTTATCTAGTAGTGCAGCCTTAGAAGTAGCAACACTTAGAGCAATTCGTGAACTTTTAGATTTACCAATTGATGATGTAGAAATTGCCCAATTGGCACAGCAAGCGGAAATTCACTATGCGGGTGTACAATGCAGCATCATGGATCAAATGGCTTCTAGTCTTGCTGATACTCAACATATTTTATTTTTAGACACTCGCACTCTAGAAAGGCGTGTACTACCTTTTCCCAAGGACACAGCTATTTTAGTTATAGATAGTGGTGTACCGCTTACCCTCGCAACTAGCGGGTATAACCAACGTCGTGCTGAGTGTCAGGAAGCAGCGCAATTATTGGCAGTCAAGGCATTAAGAGATATCACTGATGCTAATTTGACAGAAACATTGCCAGAACCATTAAACCGTCGCGTTCGTCATCTGGTGACAGAAAATAACCGTGTTTTGGAAGTTTTGCAGGGAGTAACACCTGAGCGTTTTGGCGAGTTGATGAACGCATCCCATGCGAGTTTGCGGGATGATTATGAAGTTTCTGTACCAGCATTGAATACATTGGTAGAAATTTTACAGAAAACTCTGGGGGTTTTTGGTGCGAGATTGACAGGTGCAGGTTTTGGGGGTGCTTGTGTAGCGTTGGTAGCTTTAGGTGAAGAAAAAAACATTGCTTCTCAAGTCCTCAAGCAATACAACAATGCAGGTTATGCTGGGCAAATTTTAGTTCCTAACTTCGAGGTGAGTGATGCAGTCTAAGGTTACTTTTGGCAATGCTGTCAGCTAAGGTGGAACATGAGTTCTTGTTAAACTCAGTATTATCAGAAAAAAGGCTGAAAACCCTTGAGGTGAAGTTTTTACGCCACGTTCCAACGTCCCATCTAATCATATTTTCTGTGACTAAAGAGGCTATTTTGCCAGCTTCACCGTGAGCCTTATGGTTTAAGTACAACTTTGATACAGTTATCTTGCTTGTGCTTGAAAATCTTATAACCGTGGGGTGCTTGCTCTAGCGGTAAACGATGGGTGACGACGAAAGAAGGGTCAATATCACCATTTTGAATATGTTCCAATAGCGATCGCAGATATCTATGAACATGAGTTTGTCCCATTTTGAATGTCAGTCCCTTGTTCATAGCAGCACCCATCGGCATCTTGTCTACAAAGCCGCCATAACGGTATTTCATCAATTACCAGCAGGTGAAGCAGCATGAATGAGTTCTGGTTTCTCTTCAGTCGCAGGATGCTGAATCGTTTGATCCAATGTTGGGTGTTGATCACGCTCAAAAGTTTTTACTGGCACAGGCTGACCTGTTCCAATTGATTGGTACAGCGCCTCAATAATATGAACATCGTTCAATCCTTCTATTCCCGATGGTTCTGGATCTCGATTTTGGAGAATGCAATCTGAGAAATATGTGAATTCAGCGGCTAACTGATCATGGCTTTCAAAGGTGCGTTCTTGGGTTTCACCATTAATAGTTAGGTAGTGCTTAATTTTTCCCTGCCAAGTGTAAGCAGATTCTACTCGGATATCACCTTTAGTGCCTACAACCTGGTAATTAGAAACTTTTGCTGCGCCAAAACTACAGGTAAATGTTGCTAGTCTCTCATTAGGAAAACGCAGGATAACGCTAGTCATTTCTTCGACTTCGCTGAAGCGTTGTTCTCCTTTGGTAGCAGCTACAGCAAACACTTCTGTTGGTTCATCTTGAAATAGATAGCGTGCGGCATTAATGCAGTAAATACCAATATCGTAAAGTGTTCCACCGCCTGTAATTTCTCGTAAACGAATGTTGCCTTGTTCTACTTGTTGAGAGAAAACAGAGTTGAAAAGTCGTGGTTCACCAATTTGCTGCGATTGTACTATTTCTATAGCTTGCAAATTTGCGGGTTCTAGATGTAGTCTATAAGCAATCATCAGCTTTATACCATTGTCGTTAGCAGCCCTATTCATGGCATCACACTCTTTTTCTGTTACAGCCATTGGCTTTTCACAGAGTACATGAATGGCTTGATTAGCTGCCCGCACAGTAAAATCACAATGTAGATGATTGGGTAATGCAATATAAACAGCATCAATATCACCGCTTGTTAAACAATCTTCATACTCGTCATAAGAATAAGTATGCTGAATGCCATACTTTTTACTGAGTTCTTCACGTTTTGTCGGGTCATCGGAAACTAGAGCAACTAATTCAGAGTTATCGGCAGAAGTAAATGCAGGTAAAGCTGCTTCTTGAGCAAACCAACCTAAACCCACAACGGCGTAACGAATTTTGTTTTTTCCGTTTGTAGTTGTCATTGTAGACCTCTTGATGAAGAACTTGGTTCAAAAAATCATTCTTTTAGGGTGATGAAGTTTTTCAAGTATTCCCTCATACTGATGATATAACTTTAATCATACTTAGGAAATGCTTTATTTCTGGTAGATGGAGTTTGTGACTAGATAGAATGCTGCTTAGAAAATTAAGCTTTGGTGAGAAAATCAAATTCTTATACAATTTAAAAATATCGTTCATAAAGCAGAAGCAACAAATACCAATCAGGATGTAGTTTTATGTACTAATGACTCGGCTTTTTGTTGATGTGTGACACCTGGGGTACAGAAGGTGGGTGACAATCAACCTTCGTTTAAATATGTAAATATGGGAAATGGGAAATTAGAGATTGAGAATTAGGTTTATAGTAAAAGTTTTTTCCCAATCCCCAGTACCTACGACCTCTTCTCCTCATCACCCAACATTTTTAATAGTTTTCTCGCTACTAAAATACCAACAACTCCAGCACCAACCAATTCAACCGCCTGCACAACTTTTTTGCCTACATCATCAGAGTCGAGATGGTGATGAAATACCTCTTCATCGAGCCATTCTGTAGTAGCTTTAAAATCATGAATTGGTGTTGGTAATAGCGTTAGATAAGTCCCTTGACGGATTAAATGCGCGGGTTCACCTGCAACTTCAAAAATATTGAATAAGTTAGCAGCAGCATTATTTACCCCCAACTTCAACAAAGTTCCCCGGATGTCAACCTGAGATGGTTTGAGGTCTTCTCCAAGAGCGATCGCTTTCAAATTCCGAGCAATATTTGCTCCCTCTTGATAAGCAACTTGGGCTGTAGGTGGTAGCGAAGTATCCTGAACTACTGCACAATCACCACCTGCAAACACATCTGGAAATTCGAGCAATTGCATCGTGGGAGTGACTAGAGGACGACCGTGATCATCCCGATGTTCTGCTGGAATTGGTAAGTCTTGAATTAGGGGATGGCTAGAAGTCCCAGCCGTCCAAATTGTGGTATATGCAGGCAATGTTGTAACTTCATTATTGCACTTATATTCAATGGCATTAGGGTGAACAGCAGTGGCTTCTGCTTCCTTAATAATTGTGATTTTTACAGTCCGTTTTTGCAATTCTGTCTCAGCAATTGGACGCAACGGATCGTTAATATCGCCATCGAGAATTTTGTGACCATGATTGAGAAGAATCACCCGGACTTCCGCCGAATTACCGCCTAAAGCGCCATACCAATGTGGGAGAAAATCAGCTAAAGTGGCTGCCATTTCCACACCAGAAGCACCACCACCAACTACCACTACTGTTAATAATTTGCGGCGTTGTTCTACATCTTCCGTTTGGATGGCTTTTTGTAAACAGTCACGTAAATGTCGGTCAAGAGCGATCGCATCAGCTTGTGTCCAAAAAGGAAAGGCATTAACCTTCGCACCCTCAACGTGATGATAGCCAGTAACGCTACCCAAAGCTAATACTAAGTTACTGTATTTGTAGGAATTCCCAGAAGCTAATTCGACTTGCCGTTGATGCAGGTCTATTGACTGAACTGTATCTTGAACAAAGATGACACCACTACCTTTAAGTAATTCCGAAAAGTGCGGTACTACTTGAAAGCTATCCATTTCGCCATCGAAATATTCATAAAGTAATGGCTTAAAACAAAAGCGTTCATTTTTATCAATCAAGATCACAGAGCGAGGATAGTGTTCGTGAGCTAAGTGTAAGGCTGTAAATAGACCAGTAAAACCACCGCCGACGATAACAGTTTGATAAACTGGGCTGTTCATAAAAACTCTTCAAGGATGAAATTTTTACAGATTTGGATTTATGATTTTCAAGGATGAAATTTTTACAGATTTGGATTTATGATTATTAGGTAAAAACGCAGAAGCACATAAGAATAGATGGGTCGAGAAAAATAGCACATGACTAATTTGCTATACAAATAAGAAGAAAGCACTAAGAACAAGAGCAAATAAAATAGCGTATTCAAACCTGCGGTTAAAAAATTCTACAGTTGCAACCAGAGCGTTAGCGGAGCTTACCAAAGGTAAGCTATTGTGCATTTTAAATGCACAACAGCAAGTCAAAAGTCATGCATTCAAAAGTCAAAAGTGAAGAAAGTTTCAGGGTACTTTTCCTCAATATCGCAATATACAATCTAGCTGCACAGCAGCTTATCGCTAGTCCGATCATGCCAATATACTGACCTTTTCGTAAACTGTTGGCAATGAGTTTGTCTTGATTTTCAGGGATTAGAGTTTCTTGAATTGCGCTTGTAGATGGGAACTTTTGTGCTAACGACTTCATAAAATAACTCCTAAAAATACTGCTAATTTCTGAATATTATGTCTGCCAAAAATAGAGAAGTGAGAATAATAAGACCCAAACTATATCAACAAAATGCCAAAACAAAGTGGTTGCACTTGCACCAAAATTACCTTTGTTGTAATTGCCTGGAATGAAGGAACGGACAAGCATAATAATCTGGAGAATCACACCAGCAAGAACGTGCAAACCGTGGAAACCTGTTAATACATAAAATGTAGCACCAACTAATCCTGTGCTTAACCCAAAATCAAGGTTGCTCCATTCAATTCCTTGACCGATTAAGAAATAAGTTCCCATGCAAATTGTCATCAACCAAAGCCAACGGAATTTATTTATCTGACTACGCTGGAGAGCATTTTCAGCCCGTTGAATGACAAAACTACTCGACAGTAACACCACCGTGTTAATAATCACAAAAGTAGACAATTCTGGACCCGAAACGCCAGGTGGTAGCCAATTTTGTGAATGTGTCAATCGCAGGGCAACATAAGTGAAGATAAAACTCAAAAAAACTATGCTTTCCGACAGCAGGAACACGGTAAACCCGAACAGTCCCTTTCCATGATGGTCTTCAGCACGTCCACCACGGATTGGTAGGAAACGCTTGAGCCAATTTGGTAGGTATCGCCGCCATCGTTCCAAAGGAATAGGACTTTCATCTACATGAATTACGCCACGATTCATAGGTTCTGGGGATTGGTATTAGTTTTCTGGCTGATGATAGTCAGGAGGTTCTATAACTGAGTATTTAGGATCGCCGTAGTCGTAGGGTGGCCTTTTGACAACTGGAATTTCTGCAAAGTTATCTCGTGGTGGTGGTGAGGTTGTTGTCCATTCCAGTCCTGTGGCGTGCCAAGGATTGTTAACTGCCCTTGTTCCGTATAGCAATGAACCCACTATATTGGCAATAAAGGGCAATATAGATACTCCCAGTAAGAAACCGCCTAGACTAGCAACGACATTCCAGCCCTGATAGCGTGGATCGTAGGAGGAAATTCGGCGTACCATTCCCTGTAAACCCAGTGGAAGCATGGGGAAGAACGTGAGGTTAGCACCAATAAAGGTTAACCAAAAATGCAATTTGCCCCAGCCTTCGGCATACATCCGTCCAGTAATCTTAGGAAACCAAAAGTAAATGGCGGCAAAAATTGCCATCGTGATGGTGTTAAAGACAATGTAGTGGAAGTGTCCGACTATAAAGTAAGTATTGTGGACGTGAATATCAAACGGTACTGCTGCTAACATCACGCCAGTAACACCACCAAGCAGAAACATGGCTGCACCTCCCATTGCGAACAGCATGGGTGTCTCTAAATGCAGCTTACTCTTCCAAATTGTAGCAGTCCAACCAAATGCCTTAACACCGGTAGGCACGGCCACGAGCATTGATGTCACCATAAATAACATCCGCATCCAGCTAGGGGTAGCACTAGTGAACATATGATGTACCCAAACGAAAATGCTGACTACAGCAATGCCTAAAGAAGCAACAGCTAATGACCGATAGCCAAATAGAGGGTTACGGGAAAAGGCGGGTAGAACCTCCGCAAATATACCAAAGGCTGGTAGCGCCATGATGTAAACTGCGGGGTGCGAGTAGAACCAGAATAGGTGCTGGTAAATGATCGGGTCGCCATTGTCTAAAGGTTTGAAGAATTGCGTTCCCAAACTGAGATCAAATAACAGCAGGATCAATGCACCTGTGAGCGAAGGTAAATTAACTAGCTGCAACAACTGGGCGCTGAGAACTGACCAAACAAACACAGGCATTCGGAAAAAGGTCATTCCTGGGGCGCGCATCCAAAAGATGGTAGTTACGAAGTTCACAGCCCCCATAATTGAAGAAATGCCGATGATGACTAAACTAACAATCCAAATAAATTCACCATTTATTGGCTGACCAGGAGGAATTTGCAGACTAATTGGTGGATAAGACCACCAGCCAGACTGCGCTGTACCATTGGGTAGTAAGAAGCTAGATAGTAATAAAATGCCTCCTGGTGGAATCATCCAAAAAGAGATGGCGTTGAGTAGAGGAAACGCCATATCCCGCGCTCCCAACATCAGCGGTACTAAGTAGTTAGAGATACCTGCATTGAAAGGGATAATCCATAGAAAAATCATGATTGTCCCGTGCAAGGTGAACAAGCCGTTGTAAAGGGGACGATCTACCACATTTGATGCAGGTGTAATCAGTTCGGCACGGATGAGCATCGCTAACAGTCCGCCAACCAAAAAGAAAAAGAAAGACATCACCATGTACTGAACACCGATCACTTTATGATCAGTGCTGAAGCTGAAGTATCGTCGCCATTTATTCTCAGGCTCGTTTTGAGATGTTGGGGAATCTTGATCTCTAGTGATACTTTCCATAAAATCATGTTTCATTCATTACTTTTTTTCATTGGCGATCGCTCCTTTGGAGTATTGCTTACGGTGGTGAGATCCGAGCAATCGCCGTTTGATTAGGTGCGACAGTGTACCAGCCACTCTTGAACAATGTTTTTGGCGGTTGGGTATATTCAGCTACTGCCTGATTTTTGATGGTTGTTGGTTCTTGTTCCGCTGTGGTAAGCCACTGGTTATATTGCTCAAGGGATTCAACCTGTACATTGGCATCCATCAAAGCAAAGTAAGTACCACTAAATAGAGCATCCTTCAGCTTGTATTTGCCCGTGCGAGTGGGTGTAACTACGAGGTCAATGTTGCGTCCAGGGACAATATACTGCTGTAAACGGAATTCAGGGACATAAAAACTGTGGAGTACATCCTGAGCGTGCATATTGAGGCGAGTACGAAGATTTACAGGCAGGTGTAATTCATCGCTGGTAACATTATTTGGATAACGGAAAGACCAGTCCCACTGCTTTACGAAGACCTCAATAGTCTCAACAGCTGGTTTAGGTTTCTCCGCAGTGGCTATGGCATAGGCTGGTTGTGATTCTAGGGGTGTATGCAAATGTACGATCTGCCCCAAACCTAGAACATTTAATTGCTGATAAATATTGAAGCCTTGGAATGCAATCCACAGAACTAGCAAAGTTGGAATCGCCGTCCATAAAATTTCCAGCTTTAGATCGCCTCTAGATGGGTGTCCCTCGCTGTAGTCATATTTGGGTGCGCGAAAGAAAAGTATCGAGTACACCATCATGGCTACAAGTCCAAGGATAATAAATGCTCCGATTGAAACTAAGAAGCTAAACAAATCGTCTACTTTTTGTGCTTCTGCTGTAGCTTCAAGAGGCATCCAAGCATAAGCTTGCTGCCCAATCCAATGGCTGAGAACGAGCAGCACTGCAATCAAACCAGCTATTAGTAAATATTCCCAAAATCTAACCATAAACTCAGAATGCTTCTCGTTTAATTACGTTTAATTATTTGAGCAGCAAATTTGGGTTTGTACCCTCTTGAAGTAACTTAGCCGCTGTAACGTGAATACCAAACTCCTCTCCCAATTGCGCTCCTAAAGTTCCGTGGACATACAAAATACCGAGCGTCAAAATGCCTACCAACAAATAACTCCACTGCACTTGTCTGGAAGCATCCTTGCGCCAGTGGTAGCGTTGTAAACCTCTCCAGAGAGTCATGGCAACGATGACCCCCAGCAACAAAACACCACCCAAACCATGCAAAAGCATTGTCCAAGAGGCACTCAACCCCCAATCACTCTTGTGATTAACTAGGGGGTTTGCCAGCAGTAGCTCGAAAAAACCAAATGCGACAGTGAAAAATGTCACAACAGCCGCTCCCAGAAGGTTGTACCAACCAACATCGAAGAAACCAGAACGGATGGCGGGAAGACCCAAAAATTTGAAGATTGGTTGTTCTAGGGAAAAAATAGATCCTGCTATGTCAAATAAAATACCGATAATAAACAAACCCAATGTCAAATGAACCAATTGCGGGTGTATGGGAATTTCGTAGGGTAGTGCGTTAGCACCTAACCTCAATCCTAAAGAGTCAATTAGCTGCGAGTTCATGGAGAAGCTCCCTGCTTCATCGCTTCAACGACAGGCTTGACGTGCAACCCGTATACCCAAAATAATTTGCTGCCAAGATATACTTGCAAGAACACCAGACAAATCAAAAACGTAGCAATACCAAGATATGTAGGAGGAACTTTGAGGGGGTGGCGATTGCGAATTACAAACCGCCAAGCTGTCATAGCGGCAATAATCGCCCCAAGTGACCAACCCATCACGGTGTGAAAATTCAGTGTAGTCTGGACTGCTGGATACACTTGTGCCAGCCCTGCTTCAAACTGGCCAAAGATTATGGCGACAAAAATGGCGATCGCTGCGACAAACATATTCCAGAAACCGACCTCAAACAAATGTGGATTGCGGCTGAAATAACCCACCACGTCGCAAACGAATGAGAAAAACACCATCGCAATTACAAAATGGACAACAATCGGGTGTATGGGGTCAGGGTAAGGGAGATTTTGGCTATTAAGAGGCAGAGCGAACATCGCTTTTTCCTGGCGATCGCCAGACGCTGCAATATAAGTTAATCTTGAGCAAAACAAAATTCCTGATGACGTTTAACTTTTAAAATTGCTTTCCACAAAAGTATTCTTAATTACTCTTAGCTAAAATATAAAACCAAGAATACTATCGTAGGGGTGATTTAGGACAAAAGTAATTTAAAATAATTTATTTATTTGGATTCGGTGCATTCTTTAAACCCACATTTCGTACCTCTGCCAAAATCTTAGATTTGGCGGTCTTAGATTAGAGGTGAGTTTGAATCCCCCTCTAATCGGCCTCCAGCCTTGTTATAACGACAATTTTTAACGCTGACCTACTTAGGGACTTCCAGAAATTAAATTATTCAATGAGTGAGAAGCAATATGAGTATGAGATTCTTCCTCCCCTGCGCCCCCTGCTTCCCCTGCTGACCCAAACGATGGAATATTTTTTTAGTTGGAAGTCCCTTATACTCCCACAGGAATTTTTACTCTTTCCCGTTTACCAGTTGCAACCAACCATTTACCACCAGAAGGGGCTAAAGTTATACCCCGACGTACAGGTTTGACAGGAATATTATCAACTAATTCTAAATTTAATTGTGACAATATTGTTGCTAAAACTAACTTCATTTCAAATAGTGCAAATGACATTCCTAAACAGCGACGACCACCTCCACCAAAAGGTAAATATTCATAAGGTGTAAATTGTTTTTCTAAAAAGCGTTCTGGTTTAAATTTCTCTGGTTCGGGATATAAATCTGGTCGGTGATGAGTTAAATATATGCAGCCTACTAACCATGTACCCTTGGCAAATTCATAACCCATGATTTCTATTGGCGACTGGACAATGCGTGGTAAGGTAATCATGGCGATGGGGTAAATGCGTAGGGTTTCGTTACAGACTGCTGTCAAATAAGGGAGGCGAAAAATTTCATTTTTATCTGTATTTTCATCCACTCCATCTAACTCATTTAGCAGCTTTTCTCGGACTTCTGGTAAACGATGAATCCAATATAATGCCCAGGTTAAAGCTGAAGCTGTGGTTTCATGACCAGCAACTAACAAAGTCATCAATTCATCCCGCAATTCCACATCGGTCATTGCTTCACCATTTTCATCCCGCGCTGACATCATCAGTGAAAGAATATCACTACGATCAGGGTCAGGATGATCTCTGCGTTCCTGAATTTCTGCATATAATAATTGGTCAATTTTTTCTCTTTCTCGCAAAAAATATCCCCAAGGACTCCATGCACCTAAATCTACTTGCAGTGCTGGGAAAAAGTTGACGGCTGAACGTAAGGGAGTATCAGATAAATTTAAGATTGAGCAAAGAAGAGTTTGTAATTGTGTAAACCTTTCTCCTTTATACAGCCCAAATACTGCGTGTAAAATCACTTTTAGGGAAATTTCTTGCATTGATTCCCGCACAGAAAATGGTGTGCCAACTTGCCAACTGCTGATGGCTTCTTTGGTAGCATCAGTGATAATTTGAGAGTATGCTTTCATGCGATCGCCATAAAATGGCGGTGTTAATAAGCGGCGTTGGCGTTGGTGAGTAGTCCCACTCAACAACAATAAAGAATTTTCCCCTATTAAAGGTTTTAAAAGTTGTGAACCTCTGGCATCTAATTGTGCTAGTGAAGCAGCAAAAATTTCCTGAATTGCTTGAGGGTTACTAATCAAGACAATTTGCTGATTAGCAATGATAGATAAATTGACAAAATCACCATAATTTTTGGCAGTTTCTGCCATCAATTCCAAAGGACGAAACAGCCATTGTAGTCGTTGAATCAATTTGGGAGTTGTTGAACTAGGTAGGATTGGCATAACGACAATTACTAAAATTAGTTTCCCACTAGACTAACAAATCTACCCATAAATGCCAAATATTTTCCCGAAATCTACCTTTGGGTTATTTATACGTACACCTACATTCGATTACATTTGCAAAAAAGCAATTATTTTTTATACATTTTTAATATAAATTTATATAAAAGTCTATGGTTAATATTTATATTCTTGATTTATTGGTAATTGGTCTACTCTTGCTGATTGTGACTTTAGGATCGGGTTGGATTTCCCGTCTCCCTCTATCTTTTGCGATGATCTACCTAATGGTAGGGATTTTTTTGGGACCTTATGGCTTAGGGCTGATTCAATTACGTAGTAATGAATTATTCAATGCTGAATTTCTGGAAAGATTAACTGAATTAGTCGTAATTATTTCTGTATTTAGTTGTGGCTTAAAAATAGTTACACTGCTGAAATGGAAGTTTTGGAATATTACAGCCAGACTGATTGGATTATTAATGCCAATTTCCATTTTTTCCTTGGCTGCTGTGGGGAGATTATGGTTAGGGATGAATTGGGGGGAAGCGATTTTATTAGGTGCAATTCTGGCACCAACTGACCCTGTATTAGCCTCAGAGGTACAACTGACAGATACAAATGACGAAGATGAATTACGCTTTGGGTTGACTTCTGAAGGGGGATTAAATGATGCCTTGGCTTTTCCCTTTGTTTATTTTGGTATTTATGCCCTTAAAGATAGTAATTGGCATAATTGGTTGGGAAAATGGGTTGCAGTAGATGTAATTTGGGCGATCGCAACTGGTATCGTCATGGGTTTAATTGTTCCCTTAGCCATTGTATGGATTGATAAAAAAATCCAAAAATATCGTCCTGCTGATGCTGTAATGGAAGATTTCGTTGCCATTAGCACGATTTTAATAACTTATTCTTTAACAGAAATTGTCAATGGCTATGGATTTTTAGCAGTATTTATGGCAGGTTTAGCTGTGCAAAGAAGTTACACAAATCCCCAAAAACCACTGGCACAACTAGAATTTATTGAAAGATTAGAGAAGTTGCTAGAAGTTGGTTTAATTTTACTCTTAGGAACAATATTATTATGGCAGCCAATGTTTAATTATGCTGCCCAATCTTTGTTAGTCATAAGTTTATTATTTTTAGTGATTCGACCTGTGGGAGTATGGGTTAGTACCATTGGTAAACGTCCCCTCAATTCTCACCGTCGTACTTTTAATCCAGTAACTCGCTTGCTGTTTGGTTGGTTTGGTATTCGGGGTATAGGTTCTTTATATTATCTTGCCTATAGCTTAAGCAATGGTTTAAAAGGAGAAATTGCTGAACAAATCGCCTGGATAACGTACACGACAATTGTAATTTCTGTGATTGTACATGGAATTAGCGCCACTCCGTTAATGAATTGGTATGAAATAAATATTGCCAATCGCACCAAGTCTAATATTCCAGAGACAATTGACGAATTTGAATAATTTGGATCATATTGCTGCGATTGGCTGATTACTGATAGCTGAATACCATTGACAATTAATTTGGATTTCCCTGTCTCGCATAATTTGTGTAAATACATCTGTAGATAATGCTGCTTCCACAGGATAAACTCCTGGCTTGTTTAATTTATTTTCTAGTAACAATTTACAAATACTACCTGTACCGATACCAGCAGCAACGGCAGTATTTTCATGTAGTAATGTAGCAGCATAAACTAATGTTTTACCATCTTTTTGTCCTGTCACTTCTGCCCGCACTGCCACGCCAATTCCAGTAAAGATATTTGTAAAATCGGTCATGCGATGACTAACATGAGATAAAAATTCGATTGTTTCATTTTTCTGCATTAACCATTTTGGAAAAATATGTGCAGTTATCCAAGTGAGATGGTTATACAAATCAGGAACTGAACCAAATTTAGTAATTACAGTTTTCACTGTGGGGAAAGAAGCAGGAAGTGTGATAGTTTCTGGCATATCAAACCAATAAACTCCACTACGTCTATATGGTGCTGGAAAATCAATAACTTCGCGGTCTGTATAGGGTTGAATCAAACGCCATTCGCCATTGATCCAAGCTTTAAAAGGATGCTGCAAACCTAAAAATGTAGTTCGCATCACCGTAACTCCTGCACCACCAGAACCCGATACTAAATAACTTAAATGTATTTTTTCTGGCTGTTCAAATTGTTCAATTCCTTGACGGACTAAACTGTTGGATATACCGGGAAAAATTCCACTATTAATTATGGCAGTAACTCCCGCATCAAAAGCTTTTTGATATAAATTTAACGCCTTTTGGGTATAGGAACGGTGGTCACTGACATCAACATAATTTACACCTTGATCAATGCAAATTTCTAGAACTTGTGTATCTCGATAGTGAAAAGGTCCAGCACAGTGGATAACCAAATTTGATTGAGCGATCGCAGTTCTTAATTTCTCAACTTCGGTCAAATTCAACTGTAAAAACTTTACCCTCTCACTTAGACCTAAATTAGAATCCGGGAAACGTCCAGTAATGGTAATATCTGCCTGTGTGTGGTTGAGGATATCATTAGCAACTGCGCTACCAATGCGTCCTTGTCCTCCCAGAATTAAAACATGGTTTGTCATGACTACAATTTGGACAACATCATCTTTATTTCATCAGATTGATGTCCCTTTTGTCATCGGTAACAAGTCATACAATTTGAGATTTGGGATTTTTGGAAGCATTCAGCTATCAGTAATCAGTAATCAGCTAACAACATCAAGAGCAAAGATTTATAAGCATTAATTTCAGGAAAGTTACACGCTCCTGATTTGTTCTCATTCTTTGTATTTCAGCCTTCAAAGCTGACGGCTGACGGCTGAATACTTACAATTTTTAAATCAATACTGCTGGCTTTGTGATTGTTAATTCATAATTTCCTTGAGGTCAGTGTTCAAGGTTTTACTTTCCGTTAAAAAGCAAAAACAAACACATATTTCTAAAACTTCAGCAAATTTTCATCTGAACTTAACATTATCTTGATTTTCTATGTGTTAGGCTTACCGACATTACTAAACATTCAGTACCAAAATTTTGGGAGTTAACATCTTCAGGGTGTGAAATTGCTTATTCACATCAGCAGATGGCTTTCAAAAGGAGACAATTTTATTTGTCAAATAAACATTTCCAGCAGCATCTATTCTAGTTTTTTGGTACTCAGACAGGGGAATTTTATCTATTGTATCCATTGGTAAGCAAGTATACCAAAATAGCTACTATTAATTTAGCTATAACAGATAATCAACATTTTTATCGCACTTCGTTCACTGATGTTGTAGCTGAAATATCAAAATCAAATTCATTTTTTCAAAATCATTGAGGGTTATTCACTGATGGTTCTTACTTTTAGAAAAACAATTCGTGAGCTTGTGTTCAGCAATCGCCAACTTGCAAAGTTATACTACTCAGTTAGTTTGACTCAACCTGTTCTTCCACACTGGGTTGGTGCTGATTACTATCGTTCCAAATCATCATGGGAATTACAACCTCATCTCTGTCCATGTGATATTGAATTAAATGAGTATTTACAAAAGTACAATATTCAGGATCAGAGTATCTTTCATTTTGGCACAGGCTCTCATCACATTGTGGGTTTAGAGAATCAGAAACTTGACAAACCCAATGAAATCTTGGGTATTACTGCTTCTATTCCTGAACATGAAGAATACGTTAGTCTATGTCGAACAAATCGCCAACTGGGCAAATTTTATAAGGTGATTTGGAGTGATATATATACCCTAACTCCTCGTTCTTTACCGATGTTAGATGTGGTTTCACTTTTTCATTTAGGTGAATTTTATATGCCAGAAGAAGCTCCTTTTGTACATCATAATGATGAATCTCTTGTTGAGCTATTTCTGAGTAAGTTGAACCCTGGCGGCAAAATTTTGTTTTACACCAAGTCAGTTGGTTGGGGTAAAGCTGAAGAAGTGATCGAATTATTGACATCCCAAGGAAAAATCAAAAAAATCGAGGAATATAAACATCTGTTGGTTTATGCCAAGGGTTACTAACAACGGTTAGAGGCTTACAAAATTCCCCTTCTCTAATCAGGGAAGGGGCTAATATTTCCAGTTTTATATATTGACTAAATGAGCATATTTTCGATTGATAAAAGCTTAAAAATGATATTGCTTACTGTCCTAATTAGTAGTTAGTAAACTATTAATTTTTTCGGTGCATCCTGTCTTGATAATTTTTAAAACTGCATTATATTTGCTTTTAAATGACTTTGCCTTTACCTGAATTTGTGCAGAGTTTAAAGGGCATCTAGTGGTGACTATATAACAATATTTAGTAACTTTTTTATAATTTTTAGAGATAATTTTAATAGTATTTTCAACTTGTTCAAAGGCGTGTTCTACGTCAGAACCTTTCAATTCTATATAAATTTCAACATAAGGTTCATTGATAATTAATAACCAATCACACTTAACTCCTTGAATATCTAAACAGCCATCTACTTGAATTTTAGTTATTTCTATTAAATTTTCATTAGAGAAATTTATTTTACTACTTTTCTTTTCTTCTATTAAGATATTTTTATGACAGATTTTTTCTGAACATTGCTCTAAATCCACTGATGTTATTCTCCAAATTCCAGGTCTAGTAATTTTTCAAAAACTCTACTAAATTCATTAGACACATCATCAATGATATTTGTATCAATTAAATTATTTTCTTCATTGATGATACTTTCAATCATGCCATCTTTAATGGTGTAAGCACCAATATCATTAATATCTAAGATTTGACTCTCTGGAACAATTTTAAATAAATCATCTAATAAATGAGATTGTTCAGGCTTTTCTTTTATTGCTTTTAAGGTATTTCCTGCTTGAATTAAATTATTAAAAGCTGTTAATATATAGGGACTGTGAGT